>DFYH01000001.1 GCA_002382615.1 Dehalococcoidia bacterium UBA4087 | reverse complement strand
AATCAGATTATGATAGACTCCAGCTTAGTGAACATTTATAGCTTCAACTGTGAACAGTCCAGCTTTGACTACCTGCTACCTAAGCATCCATTCTATGAGACTGATATACCTTCAAGGCATCATCAAAGGTCAGGCTTGCTGCATAGTGGCTGACCATATCAGGAGATTCCCAACCACCAAGAGCTTGAATCACCTTATTAGACAATCCCGATTTTACCTGGTGGACACAGAAGCCTCGTCTGAATGAGTGAGCATTACATTTTATATCTGTAGCTTGTCCTAACCTCTGAAGCATCGTCTGTATTCCATGAGGGGTTATTCCTAGACTATCGTGGCTAGAAAACCAGTCCTTTACAATGCCATTACCAGCTAGAGCCTTGCGATAGCGATTACCTTTCCCTAACACAATAACAGTGCCCTCTTCCCAATTGAAGTCTTTAGCCTTCACATTGGCAGCTTCCGATAGCCTCATTCCCGAATACCAGAGCAGATTGAGTATAACCTTGTCTCTCTCGGTAAGAGCGTGGCTGACCAGTATGTCTAATTGCTCTTTACTGATAGCTGGTAAAAGCTTCTTCTGCCTTCGTGGTGGTAACACTTTCTCTATCGGATTGGTGGAAAGCTGGTCAGTGTGATATAGCCACCTGCAAAGTGTCTTGATAACCCGATAGTAATTGTGTTTGGCATTACCACAGGTTAGGGAGTTCAGATAAGCGTTAATGCCTTCGGGAGTTATCAGATAACCAACAAAGTTATCAAGGGCAAGGTGATAGATTCCTATGGTCTTAGGACTTGTGCCAGATGATCTAGATTTGATAAACTTATCTAGTAGCTCTTTTGTGAACTGTTCACAACTTTCATAGCTTTGCGGGAGTAACTCAGTTGGTAGAGTGCCTGCCCTCCAAGCAGGTTGTCGCGGGTTCGAGTCCCGTCTCCCGCTCCAGAGTTGGAAGCTGGTTTCCTCAAGTTAAAATACAAGTTATGGTGTGCTCATGCCTTTTTAAGTAATTATCGCTTACTGTGTCACCATAATAGCTGAAATCTTGTATTCTTCTGATTTTGTGTACCATTCTTATCCGTGATAATCTTTCTGGCTGTGATTGATATTAAGAGTCAGGTTTCGGCATTGCTTCTAGCAGCGGGCTTTTCCAGCCGCATGGGGAGCAATAAGTTGCTTCTCCCTTTGGCCTTGATGACTATGTTTGAAAAGTCTCTCAATAATCTCCTTGACTCGCAGGTAAGAGAGGTTATTGTTGTCCTTGGCCATGAGGCAGAGAAAATCTGGCCACTTGTTAGAGGTAAGCCGGTGCATGTTGTGGTTAATCCGGATTATGCTTTAGGGATGAGCTCATCCCTAAGGAGCGGCCTGAGGTATGTGGATGATTCCTCGTCAAAAATTTTAGTCGCCATGGCTGATCAGCCATTTATTACTAGCAAGTATCACAATCAGCTAATAACTGCCTCCTTTAATACAGAAAAGGGCATAATTGTCCCCGTATATAAAGGGTCAAGAGGCAATCCGGTTATCTTTTCCTTAAAATACTACAATGAATTATCCGCAATTGAAGGTGATGTAGGTGGGCGCCTGCTATTGGACAGACATCCGGAGGATGTGCTGGAGGTAGAAGTTGATTCACCGTGCATATTGCTCAATCTGAATACACCAGAGGAATATGAGAAGATTATTTTTGGAGGGAGACTGTGCTGAAGAAAGTTAAAATAGAAGACGCCATAGGCCTTGTAATTGGTCATGATATGACCAGAGTGGTTCCGGGGGAATTTGCCGGCCCAGCTTTCCGGCGTGGTCATGTAGTTAGAGAAGAGGATATACCTCAGCTAAAGCAAATGGGCAAAGAACACATCTATGTCATTGATCTGGAAGAAAATGAAGTTCATGAGGAAGAGGCGGCCCTGAGGATAGCCCGGGCGATCTCGGGTGATTTTCTTGAGTGGTCAAGCCCTAAAGAAGGCCGGGTAAATATAAAATCACAAGTCTCCGGTCTTCTGAAGGTCAATATAAGCCTCCTTAAACAGGTAAACTCGTTGGGGGATATCGTAGTGGCAACAAGGCAGGACAATACTACCTGTGAAGAAGGTGATATTGTAGCGGCCACCAAAATCATCCCGCTCTATACTACAGAGAACAAACTCGAAAAACTTGAGACTATTTGTAAGGCATACGGAAATGTTATAGAGGTTAAGCCTTTTTTGCCAAAGAAGTTTGGCGTTGTAGTAACTGGCAATGAGGTTTATAGCGGTCTTATTGAGGATAGATTTGTAGATCTTATTGCTAGGAAGGTTAGCCCCTTTGGTTGTGATATCGTCTATAAAAAAATAGTGCCCGATGATGAGGCTGTTATTGCCCAGGCTATTGTTGAGGCTAGGGATAGAGGGAGTGAAGTAATCTGTGTTTGTGGCGGACTTTCCGTTGACCCAGATGATGTTACTGTTGAGGGTGTTAAGTGCAGTGGTGCCGAAATTGTGATTTATGGGGTACCTGTTATGCCCGGGGCAATGTTTCTTTATGCTAGATTGAGCGATATACCTGTGTTGGGACTACCGGCGGCTTTTCTACATAATGAAACAACCGTTTTTGACCTCATTCTGCCGCGCATTATGGCTGACGAAGAAATACATAAAGAAGATTTTATTGAACTTGGCTACGGGGGGCTGTGTCTTAACTGCGAACTCTGCAATTTCCCTATCTGTCCTTTTGGCAAATAAAGATTATGGATGTAGGGCCCCAATAAAGCATTGCCGTTGTTATATCTGTCTGTGTTGGCGCTGCGGTTCCTGTATCCTTGAGCCTTTAGATAGAAGCGTTGCCATGGGGGGAGATGGTGGCACTAAAAGAGAAAGAGTATGGTAGCGCAGCCTGATGATGTTAAGTAATGGAAGAGATCAGGGGGCTGGATATCCAGATGTGTCGTATGGCGAGAATTTTAGCGGCCGGTAGGAGTATTAAAAAGCATCCAGCCTCATTGTAAATGTATCTTGGCCGCATCGTTTTACACTCCAATTTGGCTATGTTATAATCGTCTGATTTTTGAAAGCGGGAGGAAGCATTGGAAGGTTATCAAAAGAAGCCAATAATTAAGGCGTTTGGTCGTCACGAGAAGGACACCGGCTCAACCGACGTGCAGTTGGCCATATTGACCAGGAGGATAGATGCTTTAAATGAGCATCTTAATTTTCATAAGCATGATTATCATTGCAAAAGGAGTCTTGGTGCTCTTATCGGACAGAGAAGACGGTTGCTCGCGTATCTGGAGAGGGAAGAACCAGATCGCTACCAGCAAGTCATAGAAAAACTCGGAGTTCGCAAATAGCATGTCAGAACCTGTTAGCTTTGAGCTGGCGTTAGCCGGCAGAAATCTTACTATTGAGACTGGTAAACTGGCCAATCAGGCGGATGCGGCAGTGGTAGTGCGTTATGGTGATAGCGTTGTTCTTGTTACCTTGTGTGTGAATAAGGAGCCAGGTGAAGCTGATTTTCTCCCTTTAACTGTAGATTATGAGGAAAGACTTTATGCGGCGGGTAAGATACCAGGTGGTTTTATTCGAAGAGAAGGTCGCCCAACTGAAGAAGCTGTACTTACAAGTCGGCTCACCGATCGTTCCATACGTCCTCTTCTTCCCAAGCAGTGGCGCCGTGAGACCCAGGTAATAATTACGGTACTTTCTACTGATCGCGAGAATGACCCAGATATCCTTTCAGTTATTGGTGCCTCAGCGACGCTTAGTTTATCTTCGGTGCCATTTTATGGCCCGATAGGGGCAGTACGTATTGGCTATATTAATAATGAATTGGTCGTTAATCCATCGATGGCGAGTCTTGAGAATAGTCTTCTTGATTTAGTTGTTGTCAGCACCAGAGAAAGGGTCGTCATGATAGAAACTGGGGCCAAAGAAGTGAGCGAAGATGTCTTGCTTGAGGCTATTAAGCTGGCCCATCAAACAAACCAGCAGATAATAGACCTTCAAGAGAGAATGGAAGGTATTGGTAAGCCAAAGGAATCTTTGCCTCCGATAGTTGAAAATCCAGAGCTTGCCTCTCAGGTAGCCTCCGTCCTTGGTGATAGACTTAGTTCGGCGCTCATGTTTAGTGAAAAAGCCCCTCGGGACAAGGCCCTTGATGGTCTTAGGGATGAACTTCTGGAGAAGCTCCATCCTGCTTTTGCCAAAGGCGATATACTCCATGAATTTGATAAGGCGGTTGGGTCCTTAATACGTAGTACTGTTCTTAAAGATAAAGCTCGCGTAAGCGGGCGGAAGCTTGATGAGATTAGACCGTTAAGCTGTGAGGTTGGTTTATTACCCCGGGTTCACGGCTCAGCCCTCTTTACGCGTGGCGAGACCCAGGTGTTATCTATAACGACGCTAGGTCCGCTCAGTATGGTGCAACGGCTTGACAGTTTAGGTCTAGAAGAGGAAAAGCGTTTTATGCACCACTACAATTTCCCGCCGTTTTCTACTGGTGAGGTTAAGCGTGTTGGCACGCCAGGACGGCGCGAAATTGGGCATGGAGCCCTGGCGGAGAAGGCTCTTAGTCCCGTTGTGCCGGCCGAAGAAGATTTCCCTTATGCCATTCGTGTTGTCTCCGAAGTCTTAAGCTCAAGCGGCAGTACATCTATGGCTAGTACCTGCGCCTCCAGTCTTTCTTTGATGGATGCCGGCGTGCCGGTTAAAAAAGCGGTTGCCGGTATTTCTATCGGGCTTGTTAGCGATGAGGCAGGCAATTTTGAGCTACTTACCGATATTGAAGGCATTGAAGATAACTACGGGGATATGGACTTCAAGGTAGCTGGGACGGCCGATGGTGTTACCGCTATTCAACTAGATACCAAGATCAAGGGCCTGACTATGGAGATTATTGAAGGTGCCCTAAATCGGGCCAGAGAAGCTCGGTTACATATTCTTGATGTGATGAGCAAGGCGATAAGTTCGAGCCGGCCGGAGCTCAGGCCGTTTGTTCCTCGGGTGTATAAACTGACAGTGGATCCTGAGAAGATAGGAGCAATTATCGGTACTGGCGGCCGGACAATAAGGTCAATTATTGATGAGACCAAGACTACCATTGATGTTAACGATGATGGCAGGGTTATGGTGGGGGCTACTGATGAGGCCTCGGCCCAAAGGGCAATTAGCATTATTGAAAGGTTGACCAAGACTGTCAAGGTAGGTGAGGTCTATACTGGCCGCGTGACCAGAACAACAAGTTTTGGTGCTTTTGTGGAGCTAGTTCCCGGTAAAGAGGGCATGGTCCATATCAGTGAGCTGGCCAATCACCGTGTAGATCGTGTGGAAGATGTGGTTAAGGTTGGTGATGAAGTTACAGTCAAAGTGATCGATATAGATAGCCAGGGCCGCATCAACCTCTCACGGCGTGTCTTGCTTGAGCCGGATGGTGATAGCGACCGCTCGACGGATCATGCGGTGCGTCGCCCTCCACCCAGGTCAGGGAATGATATGGAGCGTGGGCCAAGGTATCATCGCGAGCCTCGTAGATAGCTTATGGCTGAAATAAAAGTCATTATCCATGGCGCTCTGGGTAAGATGGGTCAGACAATGCTTGAGGGCCTTTCTCGTGAGGATGATATCAAGGTGGTTGGGGCGGTGGACATAAAAGCTCGTGAGCCTGTTGTTATATCTTCCCGTGGGGCGGTACCGCTTAATAGTGACCTCTCTTTTTTATTGAATAATATTAACTCAGATGTCCTAGTTGACTTCAGCACAGCGCAGGCGACTATACCGGCGGCGCGTCTGGCAGCTTCGCATGGTATTAATCTGGTTATCGGAACTACCGGGCTGGGTGACAGTGATATAGCAGAAATCGCATACCTCGGCGAGAAATATAATATTGGGGCGGTGGTGGCACCTAATTTTGCTCTGGGCGCGGTCGTAATGATTTACCTGTGCCGTATTGCTGCACGTTATTTTGACTGGGCAGAAGTTGTGGAGCTTCATCACGAGAGTAAAGCTGATGCTCCATCAGGCACGTCTCTGGCAACTGTCAAAGCAATGCTTGAGGAAAAAGGGAAAAGTTTTTCCCAACCAGATTCTCTAAGGAGCCCCAGTCGGGGTGAGTTGAATGGTGGAGTAAATATCCATAGTATTCGTCTGCCGGGTATAATGGCCGAACAGGAGGTTATTTTTGGCGCACCGGGGCAGACGTTACGTCTAAGGCATGATACTGTCGGCCGTGAGTGTTATTTGCCGGGTGTTCTGCTAGCTGTTCGTAAGGTGGTGGGTATGAAGGGGCTTATTTTCGGTCTTGATAAGCTACTTGGAATGGAGACTTAGATGAGTTACAGGGTAGCAATTGTCGGTGCTACTGGTCTGGTTGGTCAAGAGTTCATCAAGGTATTGGAGCAGAGGAAATTCCCTGTAAGCTCTATTAAACTTTTGGCCTCTGAGCATTCTGCTGGCAAGATTATGACATTTGCCGGCCAGGACATTCAGGTCCAGGAGACGACTAATGATTCCTTTAAGGATGTCGACATTGCCCTTTTTTCAGCCGGGGCTGACGTAAGCCGATACTTCTCTCCTGTTGCTGCCCAGTCGGGCGCTCTGGTTATTGACAATAGCGCCGCTTTCAGGATGGACCCGCGAGTGCCGCTGGTTGTTCCGGAGGTAAATCCTGAGGATATAAGATTTCACCAGGGTATCATTGCTAATCCGAATTGTGCCACTATTCAGATGGTAGTGGCGCTTTATCCCCTCCACAGGATAAACCCAATAAAGCGCATTGTGGCCACTACCTTTCAGTCTGTTTCCGGTACTGGGTCGGCGGCTATGGAGGAGTTGACCAGTCAGACAAAACAGGTGCTCAATGGTCAGGAGGCAGTACCTCATGTCTATCCTCATCAGATAGCTTTTAATTTGATACCCGAGATCGATGTTTTTTTTGATAACGGCTATACCAAAGAAGAGTGGAAGCTCGTTGAGGAAACGCGAAAAATTATGCATGCCTCGAGCATCCTTGTGGCTGCTACCTGTGTCCGGGTACCTGTTTTTATCGGGCATAGCGAGGCGGTTAATGTTGAGTTTAGTGAACCGATCTCGGTTGATTTGGTCCGTCAGGTTTTAACCCAGTCCCCGGGTGTTAGGGTGCTTGATGATCCTGCGGTCAGCCTGTATCCTCAGCCATGGTCAGTACCAGGGTCGGATGATGTCTTCGTCGGTCGTATCCGGCAAGATGTTTCTGTGGTTAATGGTATTGTACTCTGGATTGTGGCTGATAATCTGAGAAAAGGCGCGGCCCTAAATGCTGTTCAGATTGCTGAAGTGGTTGATAGAAGTGGATGGCTTAACCCGGGAAGGAGATGGGAATGAGCAGGATTGGACGTCTTCTTACAGCTATGGTTACCCCCTTTCATGAAGATGGGAGTGTGAATTATGAGCGGGCAAGGAAACTGGCTCTGGCTTTAGTAAATTCAGGCAGTGACGGTCTTGTTATTGCCGGTACTACGGGTGAGTCGTGTACTCTTAGCTGGGAGGAAGAATATAGACTTTTTCAGGAGATAAAGTCGGAAATTGGCAATCGGGCAACTATTATTGCCGGTACAGGTAGTAACAGCACCAGTGAGGCTATAGAGGCGACCGTGGCCGCCCGCAAGACTGGTGTCGACGGCTTTTTGCTGGTTGTCCCATATTATAACAAACCAACACAGGAAGGTCTTTACCAGCACTTTAAAGCTATTGCTGAGAGTACGGACCTTCCTTGCATCCTTTATAATGTCCCTTCGCGCACGGTAACTAATCTATCTGCTGAAACGGTAATAAGGTTAAGCGAGATACCTAATATTATTGGTGTAAAAGAGGCCAGTGGTAATTTTAGCCAGATCGCTCAGATTATAGATAGGGCAAGACAGGGTTTTCTTGTCTGGAGCGGCAATGATAGCGATACCCTACCCATCCTCGCTCTTGGTGGCTATGGGGTGATCAGTGTTGCCTCGCATCTTGTTGGCAACCAGATTAAGGAAATGATCAATAGTTTTCTTGCTAATGATGTAGCAAGGGCTGCCCGGTTACATCGCCAGCTGCTACCCCTTTTTGATGTTCTCTTCATTGTATCAAACCCGATGCCGGTAAAGTATGCTCTCAATAGTATCGTTTTTGATGTTGGCAAGCCACGGCTACCACTTCTTGAACCAGACGAGAAGGCTGCCTTACAGATTAGAGAGGTCCTTAAGCGTTATACTATTGACTTAAAACCGGTATAGGTTGGTGCCAGACTGTTTCCTCTCGCCTTGGTCCAACACAGATGAGACTTACTGGTCGGTTGGTTAATTCCTCAATGCGAGCAATGTAGTTTCTGGCTGCCAGGGGCAGGTCAGAGTAGTTCCTAGCTTTACTTATAGGCCCTGGCCAACCTTGCATTTCTTCATATACCGGCTGGCATCTTTCAAGTTCTGATGTGTCTAGGGGAAAACTATCAATTATTTGCCCGTCAAGAAGATATCCGGTGCATATCTTGAGGTTGGGAAGACCATCAAAGACGTCAAGTCGGGTTATGGCCAGGCTATTAAAGCCGTTTAGGGTGCAGCTGAAGCGGGCGGCTACGCCGTCAAACCAACCACAACGGCGGGGTCTTCCGGTCGTGGCGCCGTACTCTGAGGCCTTTTCTCTAATCATCTGGCCGATGTCTCCTTCTATCTCGGTTGGCATTGGGCCGGCACCTACCCTTGTACAGTAGGCTTTGAAAATGCCTAGTGAGTAATCCAGCCTAGTGGGTGGAATGCCGCTACCTAGAGAGACTCCTCCGGCAAGTGGAGATGATGAGGTGGTATAGGGGTAAGTACCGAAGTCAGGGTCAAGGAGCGTACCCTGAGCGCCCTCAAATATTATTGTCTTACCAGTTTCGATAGCCTCATTTAGCAGTTTTACTGTGTCGCCAATGAATGGGGTCAGGCGTTGGCCATAGGTTAGATATTCGTTATAAATCTGGTCAAGTGCGAGTGGTTCAAGGCCATATACTTTACATAATATATCATTCTTGTAATCTAGGATAAAACGAAGCCTCTCTCGGAAACTATCTCGATAGATTAACTCGCCTATTCTTATGCCAAGACGGGCTATTTTGTCAGCAAAGGCTGGGCCAACGCCACGCAGTGTCGTGCCCAAAGGTTTACTGCCCCGTAGTTGCTCTTCGACTTCATCAAGGATAATGTGATAAGGCATGATTAAGTGGGCACGGCTGCTGATAACAAGTTTGGATGTGCTGATACCTTTACTTTCAAGGTCTTCGATCTCATCGATAAGCTTTTTGGGATTAATAACCACGCCGTTACCAATGATGCATGTCACTTCAGAGTTGAATATACCAGATGGGATAAGGTGGAGGCGGAATTCTCCATGACTATTGATGACAGTATGGCCGGCGTTATCTCCTCCTGAAAAGCGGACAAAAAAATCCGCCCTTTCGGCTAAAAGATCAGCCACGCGGCCCTTGCCCTCGTCACCCCATTGTCCTCCGATTATTGCTAGAGTTGGCATAAACTTTATCTCGTTTTCCTTAGAGTAGTAATTATTCGCTGTATCAGTGAGATCAGGCTAAATATTAATATAATTACGAGGATAATTTCCAATTGGTTTATCAGAAATCCTATGGCCAGGACAATAACCCTTTCGGCTCGGGTGAAGAAGCCGACTTCACATTCTATTCCTATTGCTTCAGCTCGGGCTCTGGAATAGCTGACAAGCTGAGTGACGAGAAGAGTGGCGGCGCCGATGAGGATATAGTTGGTCTGCCCTGTTTTGGCAAAATTAAATATTATGGCCAGGAATAAGAGTCCCTCAGATAACCTATCTAACAGTGAGTCGAGGAAAGCCCCAAATCTGGTAGTCCTGTTGGTTTTCCTGGCCAGGGCGCCATCTAACATATCAAAGAGGCCGGCTACAAGAATAGTTACGCCAGCAGCGATAAATAAACCTCGAGCAACTAAAACAGCAGCCATGGCGGAGAGAATAAAACCAATGATGGTTAGTGTGTTGGGGCTTACTCCTGTCTTGGCTATCAGATTAACAGGTGTCTCGGTCAAATAATGGGATATTCTTTTTCGTGTCTTTGAGAGGTCCTGCATTCTACCTCTTGAGTGATGCTTCTGTGTCTACGGGGAAGCTTTTTAGCCATGGTGGTCCAGATAGGACATTGGCGTATAGGTCCAGGATTTTGGTGGCAATTTCTTCCCAGCTGTACTTGTCTACCATGCTCAGGTTAACTGCTCCCATTTTCTTTCTCAGTTGGGGTTCGTTGATTAGTGTTAACAGTGCCCTTGATAGCGAGTGGGCGTCTCCCGGTGGAACGAGTAGTCCTTGTTGATCTGTTTCAAGGACCTCTCTATACCCATCAATATTACTGGCGACTATTGGCTTGCCCAAAGCCATGGCCTCAAGAAGTACGATACCGAAGCTTTCCCAACCTATAGCTGGCGAGCAGAAGATATCGGCTGTCTTATAATAACGAGGGATTTGTTCATACGGTACATAGCCAATAAATTCAACATCTTTGAGCCTATTTTCCTTGACAAACCTTTCGTACTGGTGGCGCAGCCTNNAAGCAGATAGCTTAAGCCTTTTCTTTTCTCTAATCTTCCCACAAATAGTATGTTTATCTTACCGTCACAAAACTCTTCTATCGGCGTGGTATGTGGTGAAAAATGTTCAAGGTCAATTCCATTGGGGATAATTTCGTAATGCCCGGGGATATACTTTTCAGCGTAGCTGGCTGCAGCTTGGGAGACGGCAATTCGACTGGCCAGTTTTTTAGAGCGGCGCTTAATAAGGAATGTGGTTAAAGGGCGCCCGAAATCGTAACCTGGATTTCCCCGGCAGGCATGGAAGGTCCCTATATTAGGCCCTTTTGAAAGGCGGAGCATGGTAGTGCAGAGCATTGGCATGAATGGTTCGTGAAGATGCACTATGTCAAATTTTTCATCTTCTAAGATCTCTTCTATTCTCTGGCTTATCCTCGCCGAGAGGGTAATACGTACAATCGAGCCGCTGGCCGGTACCGGCCGTGGCTTACCTATAGTAATAAGGTTTTGTGGAAGAGTGGTGGGAAACTTAGNNCTTAGAAGCTGGTGCAATGATTTTTACCTCATGCCCCCTCTTGGTAAACTCCCTGTTTAGGGCAAGTATGTGGTTTACCACACCGCTCGGGTAGGCAAAATCATAGGGTGAGACGAGCCCTATTTTCATGGAGTGGTTTTTTTCGTTTTTTCGCTTTTGGCCAGGGCATAATCTTTAATAAAAGCCTCTACCATTTCTCTGGCCTCAAAATCAGGGTACTGTACTGGCGGGGATTTCATAAAATAGGCTGATGGTGCCTCTAGAGCACCCGAAACGCCATGGTCAAGAGCCAGTTTGCAGCATCTTATGGCATCTATAACCACACCGGCTGAATTCGGGCTGTCCCATACCTCCAGTTTAAGCTCCAGGTTAATAGGTACATCGCCAAATACCCTTCCCTCCATCCGGATGTGGCAGAATTTGCGGTCAAGGAGCCATGGTACATAGTCACTGGGGCCGATGTGAATATTCTCGGGCTCTATCTTATAGTTTAGCTGTGAAGTTACGGCGTTTGTCTTGGAGATTTTCTTTGACTGAAGTCTTTCTCTTTCGAGCATATTAAGAAAATCGGTGTTGCCACCGAAATTCAATTGGTAAGTTTTGTCTAATCTAACGCCGCGGTCAACGAAGAGTTTGGTTAGTACCCGGTGGACTATGGTGGCCCCAAGCTGTGATTTAATGTCGTCTCCTATAACTGGAAGCCCTCTTTGCGTGAAGCGTTCCTGCCAGTACTTCTCCCTAGCGATAAAGACTGGAATGCAGTTAACCATACCACAGCCGGCCTGTAAAATTTGCTCAACATACCATTTGGTGGCTTCCTCACTTCCCACCGGCAGGTAGTTGACAACTACGTCAGTCTTGGTCTCCTTTAGAATTTTGACAATATCAGCAGTTGGCCCACTAGCCTTAGTGATGATCTGGGAAAGGTATTTTCCCAGCCCGTCATGAGTCATGCCTCTTTCAATCCTAACACCTAGTGGTGGGACATCGGCAAATTTGATGGTATTGTTCGGGGGAGTAAATATCGCCTCTGAGAGGTCCTTACCGACTTTGTTCTGGTCGATATCGAAGGCGGCAACGAAATTGATATCACTTATGTGATAGCCACCTAGATTGACGTGCATAAGACCGGGAACTGATTCAATGTCATTGGCTTTCTGATAGTAATGAACTCCTTGTATCAATGAAGAGGCACAGTTGCCAACACCGATGATTGCCACATTTATTTTACCCATTTTTCTATCTCCTCCAATTTCAAGCTAGGACTATAGTATTAGCCGTCGTTCCTGTCAAGGCAGAAGACCTTTTTGGGGCTCCAGCGGTCATCTTTATTGCGCATTAGTATAGCAGTGAGGCAGCCATCTTGGCTATAGGCGCGGCACCTTGGACCATCGACGGGCAGATCAACCGGCTTTCCCTGGCGTATGGCTATCTCTTTTGCTTTGTCGACGATAATTGCTGGCCAGTCATCAATAACTATATCTAAAGGGTAAAGTAAACCATAGAAATGATCATCGCTACCCAAAGACTTAAGCTCATCGATAGTGATGGCGTGGTTAATGTCGAAGGGCCCGTATTTCAGCCGCTCGAGTTTTTTTAAACAGGCGCCACATCCCAGTTTTTCACCCAGGTCATGCGCCAGGGAGCGTATAAATGTACCCTTGCCGCATTCTACTTCGATGGTAAGATTCGGTGGCTCAAAATTGATGATAGCTATGTCATAGATTTGGGCAGGCCTCTTTGGCGGCATGATAGTAACACCTCTCCTGGCAAGATCGGCAAACCTGGCCCCATTATACTTGAGGGCGCTATAGATCGGTGGCCTTTGCCAATTTTCGCCTTTAATGAAAAGCAGTGCTTCTCTTATCTCTTTAAGACTTACATTAGAGGTGTCACTAGTATAGAGTACTCTGCCTGTTAAATCATACGTATCGGTTTCAATGCCCAGTTCTATTTCAGCCCGATATAGTTTTGTTTTCTCATGGAGAAATTCAATAAGCCTTGTCGCTTCACCGATAGCTACAGGCAAAACACCGATGGCCTCTTTGTCAAGAGTGCCAGCGTGACCAAGGTGCTGGGTTTTAGTAGCCTTTTTAACCTCGGCCACAACCTGATAAGAAGTTTTACCTCTAGGCTTTAAAATGTTTAGAAAGCCATTTGGCTTTCTAACTGTGGGAGAGCTGCTCAAGGATTTCAAGAATGTGTGTACCTCTTTCTATTGAGTCGTCCCATTCAAAATTTAATTTTGGTATCTGTTTTAACTTCAAACTTCGGCCAAGTTCGCTTCTGATGAAATTAGAGGCTGACATAAGTCCTTCCATTGTCTCGGCCTTTTGTTGCTCGTTTAAAAAGCCGCTGACATATACTTTAGCATAGCTTAAGTCAGCTGAAGTGACTACCTCGGTTATTGAAAAAGGGTGGCTTAGCCGGGGGTCTTTTACTTTGGTCCTTAGGAGATTAGTTGTCTCCTTACGGAGGAGGTGATTTATCTTCTCTATTCGGTAAGCCATATGGCCCTCCTTAGGTCTTTACTTTTTTATAGCTCTCTAGTAGGTCGCCTACCTGGACATTATTAAAGTTCTGGATGACTACGCCACACTCATAACCGGCACTTGCCTCCCGGACGTCCTCCTTGAATCTTCTTAAGCTGGTGATTACCGAGTCGACAACAGTCTGACCCTTTCTTATTACTCTCGCTCTGGCACCCCGTTCTATTTTGCCTTCGTTAACATAGACGCCGGCAACTGTTGTCCTCTTAGTCCCCGGAAAGGCAGCTCTTACCGTTGCTCGGCCCAGGATCACCTCTGTTTCTTTAGGCTCAAGCATACCCTGAAGGGCTTTGGTGACATCATCTATCAATTGGTAGATGATGTCATACTGACGGATATCAACTCCTTCGGAATCGGCTAAGTGTCTAGCTGCCGGATCAACCGAGGTGTTGAAGGCTAGGATAAGGGCTTTGGAGGCCATAGCCAGCATTACATCATTCTCAGTGACACTGCCGCTAGCGCTGTGGAGAATTCTTGTCCTGGTCCGTTCGGTCGATAGCTTCTCTAGCGAGTTCCTGATAGCCTCCAGGCTGCCTTGAACATCGGCCTTGATGATGAGGTTAAGCTCCTTTATCTCTCCGGAGGCTATCTGGCTGGATATTGTGGTGAGAGTTAGCGGCCGGGATGCTCTTTTACCTTCTTCTTGTTTCTGGATAAGTGCTTTGACCTGGCGTTCATCGCTAACGCTTCTTAAAATAGCACCTGCCGGTGGTACTTCGTGTAACCCTAGGATAACCACCGGGGTAGCTGGAGGTGCTCTTCTTATTTGCTTCCCGGTGTCGTTAAACATGGCTTTAACCTTGCCCCATGTGGTATCGGCAACGACAATGTTACCTTCTCTTAACGTCCCATTAAGGATAAGAGCGGTGGCTAGAGGTCCTCGTGATCTGTCCAATCTTGATTCAATAATGACACCGCTCGCCGGTTTTGATGGGTCGGCTGTTATCTCCTCCATCTCGGCTACCAGTAGTATGCTCTCTAAGAGATCAACTATACCCGCCCCGGTTTTGGCTGAGACCGGGACAGAGAGACTCTCACCTCCCCATTCTTCAATGAGAAGGCCGGCTTCGGCCAGTTGTCTTTTTACATTTTCCGGATTGGCTCCTGGTTTGTCTATCTTATTGATGGCTACAATGATAGGAACGCCGGCTGCCTTGGCGTGGCTAATAGCTTCAATGGTTTGGGGCATAACACCATCGTCAGCAGCGACGACCAGGACAGTAATGTCGGTAACCTGTGCCCCGCGGGCCCGCATGGCAGTAAAAGCCTCATGCCCTGGTGTATCAAGAAAGGTGATTTTTTGCCCCTTGAACTCAACCTGGTAGGCCCCTATATGCTGGGTAATGCTGCCAACTTCACCGGCAGCCACATTGGAATGGCGTATGGCATCCAAAAGAGTTGTCTTACCATGGTCAACATGGCCCATGATGGTTACCACGGGAGGGCGTGTTTTGAGCCCTGCTTTACTTACCGGCGTTTTCTTTTTAATTTCACCAATGGCTATGGTTGATGCGCCGGGTTTTATTGTTTTAGGCCTTGGTTCATAACCCAGAGCTGTGGCCACGGCGGCAGCGGTATCATAACCGATGATCTGGTTAATATTGGCCATGACCCCCTTACGCATAAGTTGTTTTATAACCTCAACCGGGGTGGTCTTAATAAGATCGGCAAGCTCCCGCACCGATAGCTCAGCGGGAATTTCCACAGTCTTTTTTTTCTGCGGTGTTATATCCTCAGCCATTACTCCTCATTTTCTGAAGTAGCCCTTGAAATTCTCTCCAGCCTTCCTCAGTAATACTTGCCCTCAGGGCATGTTCTAACTGGCTCTTCCTTAGTGTATTGGGATTGCACTCGGGTGAGAGGCAAAGGTAAGTTCCTCGCCCTTTCTCCCGGCCGGTGGGGTCAATCTTTACTCCGCCGCCATTATCATATACTAGTCTTAACATGTCCTTCTTGGCTCCGGACTTGTGACATATAGTACATGTCCTCTGAGGT
Organism: Dehalococcoidia bacterium UBA4087; assembly: GCA_002382615.1. Classification (GTDB taxonomy): domain Bacteria; phylum Chloroflexota; class Dehalococcoidia; order Dehalococcoidales; family UBA4087; genus UBA4087. Next base: position 7,278 of record DFYH01000001.1, on the reverse strand, counting down.
GATGATTTATAGATACTCTTCCTCCTCGTAATCCTCAATCTCTTTGCGTTGTTTCTTAACTTTTATACCATCCTCGGCGTAATCTTTACCGCTTCCCTTTTTCTTCCGCGACTTATCTTGTTTTGGCGCCGGTTTTAATATCTCTTCGGCAAAGCGAATCTTGGGTTGTTCCGGGGCTGAAGAGACCAGGGCAGCTTCCTTCACTGCTTCCTCTGTGGTTGGCAAAGGCTCGGCTTTTATTTCTAGAGGCTGCTGTTTTTCGGCTACTGGAGCAGTTGGTATTATTTTAAGCGCTTCTGCTTCAGTGGAACCCTTAACGTCTATATTCCAGCCAGTTAGGTTTACTGCCAGTCTGACATTTTGTCCATCACGGCCAATGGCTAGCGAAAGCTGCTTGTCGGGTACCACGGCAGTAGCCTTCCTGGTATCATCTGTTGTAACGGCCATAACTTGTGCTGGGCTTAAGGCGCTGGCAATAAAAATCGCTGGAGTAGGGTTCCATAAGACGATATCGATTTTTTCGCCGTTTAGCTCGCTCACTATATTCTGGATCCTTACGCCCCTTAATCCTACACAGCATCCCAGTGGGTCGACACCTTTTTGACTGCTGCTCACAGCTACTTTACTGCGTGAGCCGGGCTCTCGAGCTATAGCTTTAATCTCGACCGTGCCATTTAATATCTCAGGCACTTCTAGTTCGAGAAGACGGCGCAGGAAGTTAGGGTGGGACCGGGAGAGAATGAGTTGAGGCCCGCGTGAACCTGATTCAGTTTTGAGCAAGTAAGCGCGTAACCTTTGCCCAACGTGGTATTTCTCCCGTGGTATCTGTTCGGCCTGTGGTAACACCGCTTCGGCTTTACCTAATTCAAGAAATATCTGCTTGGGTTCTATTCTTCTTACCGTGCCGCTAACAATCTCGCCTACTTTGTTGGTGTACTCACTATATATAGCACTATGTTCTGCTTCGTGGATACGTTGTAGGATGACCTGTTTGGCAGTCTGAGCCGCAATTCGTCCGGCGTTGGGAGGTATAGTCTCCAGGGTAACAGTATCTCCTATATTTAGGACGGGGTTGATATTCCTTGCATCGGCCAGTGATATCTCAGAGCGTGGATCAGATACTTTTTCGACGACCTTTTTCTCGACGATAACATGTACCTCACCACTTGTGGGGTTTATCTTAACGGAAATCTTCTGGTTGGGATCAAAAAACTCTTTTCGGTAAGCCGATACAAGGGCAGCCTCCACTGTGCTGAGAATAAGCTCTTTAGGCATGTTTCTCTCAGCCGATAGTTGAGTTATCGCCACCATAAATTCGCTTTTCACCTGCCCTCCGCAAGCATCAACCCCTGACAACAAAGAAGTGGGCTTTTCCACCCACTCCCTGTCAGGTCAATCAAATTTTAACTTATTATACCATACGGATGAACGGCAAAACAATCGCTATTTACTGGTTATGAGCTCCAGTTAACAGGGTTTTTATTTTGGAATTTTGCCGCTGAGGATTTCGTTTGAGACGTTTGCCCAACCTTCTGGACCCACTCCTTTGACCTTTTGGATGTGACGTACTTTTATCCTGGACCATTTGCCATCTTCTCTTTGGACGAGAAACGGCCAATCGACGGCCGAAAGAAGTGGCTCATCGCTTTCTTTGCTGCCTATTCCGATGGTTTTCAACTGGCCGAGGTTGAGTTTGAGAAGCTCGGTCAGTATCCTTGTGGCTTTGCTTTTGTCATTGCCAATACCGATGAGGTAATGCTTGCCCCATGGGCTGATAGTAAAACCAGCCTTTTTAAGTTGAGAAGTAACGACGAGTGTTTTTCGTTTGTCCCCACCAAGCATTACGATCTCGCTATAGTCTCTTTTCTGAGTAGCAGCCGCCATTTTTAGAGTAAAACCAGTCTCCTTAGCTACTTCTTCGGTTGTCAAATCGCTAAAAGTAACCAGGCCGAATTCCTCCTGTATTGGCTTTAACCTTTGTCTTATCAGTGAACGAGATTCCCCGAGCTCAATAACAAAAAAACCGGAGATGAGTTTGTCGTAAGCGAAGGGAAAGCGGAAGTAGTCTTTCGGAATGAAGATTGCTCCGCCGTCTTCGACAATAAATGGATCGTTGATACCCAGATCTTCTCTTAGAATAGTCTGCTCCTCCAGGGTTCTGTGAGAGCAAAAGATAAGGGGGATTCTCTTCTCCTGGAGGGCCCTTATAGAGGAAAGAGCCGGGGCGTAAGAGTGAGTCAAAGGATGAAGCAAAGAGCCGTCAAGCCCGGTAAAGATAATCTCTTTGATGGGTATCTCAGAAGTTAGGCCGCCAACGGGGAATTTTGTCCACAGGGGTTCCCCTTTGGGTATGGCGTAAAGGGGCAATTCCTTTTCGAGGGCCCGGGCCAGGGTATTTAGGTCCACTTTTTGAGGGGGTGATAATAGTTTAACCTGTGGTACCTCGCTTTCTTCCTGAAGGCAACCTTGCGCTATGAGTTGTCTTTTTATCTCCTCTTTTAAGTCTGGTTCGGCTAAAGGGCTATGATAAATTACGCTGAGGCTGGGTAGTAGCATATCCTCCAAGAGATGTTCCTCGCCTTTCTCCTTATGAAGATGAGGGTTTATAGTCTCCGTTTGTATGATATCAATGCCTTTGTCGATGATATCAGGATCGGTTATAGGCAAAAATCCTCCAAATTGCTCTAAGATAGAGATTATCTCTTCCGTCTCTATGCCATATCCCGTAGCGTAGTAAAGCCTTTTGGCAAGCTCAATCGTCATAGCATGCTCACCGGCGTTGGCCGTCTTGACAATATCGGTTTCAAATTTTCCCTTGCTTGATATGAGCTGGTTTAAGTACCGGTTACTTATCTCGGATACTCGCCCCCATTTCTTAAAGTAGAGTTCTCCTATAATCTTGGGTTTATAGTGCCATAAAATACGAGTCATGCTGTAGGGAGATGGAGCAATATTAAATCCTATGGCAAAGTGCTTCACATACTCCCAAACTGCACCTGGAATATAGTTGTCTGTGTCAATGAAACCGACATATTCCTTGCCGTATAGCATAGCCAGAAAAATACCCAAAAGCATGCCTTCACTTTTGCCGTTTCTAATAAGACCATCATCACCGAGGATATCGCTGTAACCAGCCTGAGATAATGCGCCAGCCAGGACAGGATTTTTCTGGTGGATGATTAAGGCTTGACGTTTGGTTACTCTACAGAATCGGTCGACGATATCATGTTCACTTCGGAACGTATCAGTCTCACCCCGAGAGCTGTTGGAAACGACGATCAGGAGGCAATCGTGGGGGATTCCGCTTAAAACGCCCTCAAAGACTTTCAAGTCTTCATCTTTGATGGGAAGCACGATGGCCATCCTTTGTTCGACTTCAGCGAGGGCTTCGCGACTTATTTTTAGCACCTCCATGCTTTCTCTGGATGTGGGCATTCTTCCCATCCCTGAATCAAACTCGACAAGCCTCCTCAGGTCATGGATCCTTACTGAGCCGATGTGTTCGGTAATCCTTGTGTTTTCGATGCGCATTTTGCAATTTGAAATTGATGAGTGGTATTGCCATTATAAAGTTTTAGGCCGTGATGGTGCAATTTAATTAGCTCTTCGGTTAATCCAACTTTCTCTGTCTCTTATATCCCGGTCATAAAGGAATCGGTTGATCAGAAGCTCTCTGGTGCTGAGGTTGGAGGCTTCGGGCGAAATCGGAACAGCCAGCCTTCTTACGACCAATATGATAAATAAAGCCACGAAGCCCAGGGTGATACCTAGGGGTTTTCCTGAGAGCCAGCTAACCAACGGGAATGTTGCCATACTGACTAGAAAACCTACCGGGATGTTGTGGAAGATAAGAAGGCTGGGTATCATTATCGCGAAGAAGGCGATAATCTCCCAGGGGAAATACCCATTAAATAATGGTAGAAAGAGTGTTACCCCCAGAGTTGTAAGGGCTCCACGACCGCTATTGAAATTCAGAAAAATAGACCAATTGTGGCCGATAACACCGGCCGCGGCTACGGCTGCTTGCTGGGCCAGCCCTAGCCCTATTACATTAGCTATCCATAAGGGTACTATTCCTTTGGCGAGGTCTATTACTATAGCTGGTAGAGCGATAGGCACTGATGTAGCATGAATCAGGTTGGATACACCAACATTGCCTGAGCCAAATTTTCTTATGTCTATGCCCCGGAACCACTTGCCCATAAGGTAGGCAGACGGTATTGACCCCGAAAAATAGCTGGCTATCAGAAGGAGTATAAAATAAACTGTCACTTTCGGCTAACAATATACCAGAGGGAAGAGCTACTGGCTATAGTAATACCATCAGGATAATAAAGCCTGGCCTGTGTCTCAATGAGCCTTGAGGACATCCGCGTGATGGAGGCTTCAATCAGGATTTCTTTACCCATAAGAGCTGGACTTTTGAAAGTCGTTTCGCTTTTGGCGGTGACACCGCTATGAATATTCTTGCTGATTATAGCATAACCACCTGCTTCATCGAGGAGAGTAAAGAGAATACCGCCATGGACAACACCATTCCAGCCTTGGTACTCTTTCGAAGGGGTAAATCTGCTTCTGACAAAATCGCCGTCCTCGCTAAATGTCAATTTTAGCCCGATGGGATTTTCCGGCCCACAACCGAAGCAGTAATCATCATTTTGATGCTGGTCTAACTTGGTATCGGGCAGTTCCATAAGCTAACTCACTATTCCGCCGTCAACACAGAAGACCTCCCCGGTTATATAACCGGCCCGCTCAGAGGCCAAAAAGGCAACCAGTTCAGCTACATCCTCAGGCCTGCCCAGTTTTCCCATTGGTATTTGTGACAGTATACTTTCCTTTACAGTTGATGGCAGAGAGGTGGTCATCTCCGTTTCAATAAAACCGGGAGCGACGGCATTAACAGTGATGTTTCGGGAGGCTACTTCTCGGGCTAGGCTCTTGGCGAAAGAGATGAGCCCCCCTTTGGAAGCGGCATAATTACACTGGCCCGCATTACCAACTATGCCTGATACCGAGGAAATATTTATCACCCTGCCCCAACTTTGTTTAATCATTGAGCGCAATACAGTCTTAGTTACCAGGAAGGCTCCTTTTAGATTGGTATCAATAACGTCATCCCAATCCTTCTCGGTCATTCTCAGGATGAGAGAGTCCCTGATTATGCCGGCGTTATTAACCAGGATATCTATCTTATCCCACTTCCCCAAGATATTTCCTACCATTTCTTTGACCTGGGCTTCATTTCTGATATCGCCGGGGGCAAGAATAGCCTCGCCGCCATTTTCGATAATTGCAGTAACGGTTCTACTAGCATTTTCTTCGCTTGAAAGGTAGTTGATGGCTACCTTGGCCCCAAGCGAGGCAAGTTTTAGAGAAATTACTTTGCCTATGCCTCTTGAGGCACCGGTGATCAGGGNNAGCCATTATTTATCCCTCAAATTTTTTTATTACCAGGCAACAGTTTTGCCCGCCCATACCGAAGGAGTTTTTAAGACAGGTTTTAACCTCGGTTTTCCGGGCGACGTTAGGAACATAATCGAGGTCACACTCTGGGTCGGGGGTTTCATAATTTATAGTGGGTGGTATAAGACTGTGGTTAATAGTCATGATAGAGGCAATAGTTTCAATTGCTCCGGCAGCCGATATGATATGCCCGAGCATTGACTTATTTGAACTTATCGGTACTTTATAGGCTTTTTCCCCTAAAGCTATCTTTATTGCTTTTGTCTCGGTTGTGTCGTTGAGCCGGGTGGCTGTGCCATGGGCGTTTATATAATCGATATCATCCGGCGAGACACCGGCTACTTTAAGCGCCATGCTCATAGCTAGGGCTTGTGTTTCAGCACTGGGTGCAGTTTCACTGTAGGCATCAAAGGAATGCCCGGCGCCAGCTATTTCAGCTAATATTTTGGCCCGTCGCTTTTTGGCGTGGCTTTCACTTTCCAATATGAGGATGGCAGCTCCTTCGCCATAAACAAAGCCGCTGCGGTTTAGGTCGAAGGGGCGGCAGGCTTTTTGCGGGTCAGGTTCTCTACTCAATGCCCCAATAATATTCATACCAGCAATAGTAACTGGTTCCAGACTGGCATCAGAACCAGAAACAATCATGACATCAGCATACCCTAGGCGCATAAAATTAAGAGCAGCGCCCATAGCATCAGAACCGCTAGCACAAAGACTATCGACATAAGTATTAGGACCGTTAGCTCCGGTTATCATTCCAATTTGCATTGCGAGAGTGCTGGGCCCTGATTTAGTAATAAATAATGGGTCAGCACGTTTTGGTCCGAGCCTTGCCAACAATTCTGGTCCTCTGGAAAGGTACCCTGTTTCCACCATTGTAGAGCTGACCACGCCCACTCTTTCCTTTTTTTCTTTGTTCATATCCAGACGGGCAGAAGACATTGCTTCTTTTAATGCAGGCATGGCAAGATGGACGGCTCTCATGGTCCGGTCAATCATTTTAGGGTCCATGTATTTTGTTGGGTCGAAATCAGAAGCAATCTCGGCAGCTATTTTGATAGGGAAATTAGTTGTATCAAAACGGCTGATAAGCCTGATTCCCGACTTACCTGCAATTAGCCCTGACCAGAGTTCGTCAATATTCAAACCGATAGGCGTAACCGCTCCTAAGCCGGTAACCACCACTCTTGGTATTTCCATTGACTTCTCCTCTCGAAAAGAAACGAATACAGAAGCACTAGTTAGTAATATTAAGATGCCTCGGCAAATTAATATCCTGCGGGTGTGTTTTAAATCCCCGGTACTATTTCTTTTCTGCTACTTTACGATCAACATAGGTAACAACATCACCAAAATTAGTGAATTTTTGTGCATCCTCTTCAGGAATCTCAATGCCGAAATTATCTTCCAGTGCTACCAGAATTTGGACTATATCCAGAGAGTCGGCATTAAGCTCCTTGAAGGTACTCTCAGGCGTGAGAACATTTTTGTCACAGTGTACGATCTTGACAACAATATCTTTGACACTTTCTTCTGCGGACATGATTAACATATCTCCTTTCAAGAACTCAGTTTTGATTCATTTTTGCTATTTCTACCTTCAGGTAGTTTATCACATCTGCGTTAATAGTATCACGTGTTTTTAACAGAGTTCTAAAAACCTGAGTAGCTGTAACATTACCGTGCATTTTCATAGCAATACCATCTATACCCCAGAGTAGTCCTCCTCCCGTACGTACGAGGTCTGGCATACTGCTAAGGGAAAACGTTTGTTTGAGTAATTTTTTGGCTGGGCTAAATGTTCCACTACTA
>DFYH01000011.1 GCA_002382615.1 Dehalococcoidia bacterium UBA4087 | reverse complement strand
TATCCGTTTCGCGCTCGGCTTTGCCGCCGCATTGCGGGCAGGTGGTGAAACGCCAGGTGGCATGCAATTTCAGCGGGCTTTCTCCGGTCGGTTTCCATTCCACATCATCCGGCAGCAACACCGGCAAATCCTCATTCGGGACGGGTATCACTCCGCATTTTTCACAGTACAGCACCGGGATGGGAGCACCCCAGTAGCGTTGACGGGAGATCAGCCAGTCGCGCAGCCGGTAATTGACTGCACCTTTCCCAAAACCTTGTTTTTCCACATAGTGAATGGCCTGTTTAAAAGCCTGATCGGCGGGTGTGCCGTTCAATATTCCTGAATTGACCATCCTTCCACGTGCCGGGACCGATTCCGCCATGCTGGCACCATCCAGCGGCGGCATATCTTCCGGTTGGATGACAACTCTCACTTCCAATCCAAATTTTCTGGCGAACTCAAAATCGCGCTGATCGTGCGCTGGCACTGCCATGATGGCGCCGGTTCCGTATGTCATCAGCACATAATCAGCCACCCAGATCGGAATGCGCTCTCCGTTCACAGGATTGATAGCATAACCGCCCGTAAAGACGCCCGTTTTTTCTTTATCGGTGGCTTCGCGCTGGATTTCCGTCTGGCGGATGGCTTCAGCCACATATGCATCCACCCGCGTTTTTTGCTCCGCACTGGTGATCTTCGCCACCAGCGGATGTTCGGGAGCCAGCACCATGAAGGTCGCGCCCCATAGCGTATCAGGCCGGGTGGTGAAGATCTCGATCGGATCACCCTGTTCGGTATGGAAAACGACAGAAGCACCTTCTGAACGGCCGATCCAGTTGGTCTGCAGTACTTTCACCGGTTCCGGCCAATCCATGCCCGTGAAATCGAGCAGTTCATCCGCGTACTTGGTGATGCGGAAGAACCACTGCTCAAGGTCGCGGCGCACTACCTGAGTGCTGCAGCGCTCGCAGAGCCCTCCCAGGACCTGCTCATTGGCCAGCACCGTCTGGCAGCTGGGGCACCAGTTGACCGGTGCCTTGGCACGATAGGCCAGCCCTCCTCGGTAGAGTTTTAAAAAGAACCACTGCGTCCAGCGGTAGTATTCAGGAAGGCAGGTGATAACCTCGCGATCCCAATCGTAGATGGCTCCGATGCTCTTAAGCTGACGCCTCATATTCTCTATGTTACGTAGTGTCCATTCCCGAGGGTGAATGCCGCGCTTTATAGCTGCATTTTCAGCAGGAAGACCGAAAGCATCAAAACCCATTGGGTGGAGTACATTATAACCTTGCATTCTCTTGAATCTGGCGTAGGCATCGGCCGGGGCCATGGCATACCAGTGACCTATATGTAAGTCACCCGATGTATAGGGGAACATGGTAAGGGCGTACCACTTGGGCTTGTTACTTTGGTCGCTAGCATAGTAGAGCTTGTCCTCAGCCCATTTTTTCTGCCATTTCTGCTCTATTTCATAAGGCTTATACTCTTCCATTTACCCTTCCATTTGCCATTGTTAGGAGCTTCTTGCTATTATAAGGGCCTTGTGAGATATAGACAAGCCTCATCTCCCAATCCTGTCCTGATCATAATTATCGTTAATGTTGTAGTCTATATTGCGACCCTTGTTGAACCGGGGCTGGTGCGTGAGCTTGGCCTTTATGCTGGTAGTAATTTTCTGAACCATCCCTGGGGTATTTTTACCAGTCTTTTTGTCCATGGAGGATTGTGGCATATTTTGGCCAATATGCTTACCTTTTTCTTTTTTGGCTCAACTCTAAGCAATATTATTGGCAGCCGCCGGATGCTAATTATTTATTTTCTGGGTGGTTTAATCGGTGGAGCTTTCTTTGTTCTTTTAGCTCCATCTTTATACATGGCTGTTGGTGCCTCGGGGGCAATCTTTGCTCTGGGTGGTGCGCTGGCTGTTTTAAGGCCTAAGTTGCCGGTGATGATCTTCCCAATCCCAGCGCCCATGCCTTTATGGGTAGCTATTATCGTTACTTTTCTTGTCTTGTCATTTTTGCCCGGTGTTGCCTGGCAGGCCCACTTAGGAGGGCTCTTGAGCGGAGCGGCTATGGGCTACCTGGTGCTTAAACGAAAGTTCTAACCTGTTCTTTTCTTTAGGTCAGCTACATCTCTTAAAAGTTTGGCCTGTCTTCGTGCTAGAAAAATAACGTAGCCAAAAAGCACTGCCCAGACGACGATGAAAGAGCCTAGCAGGTAAGCGGTATTTTCCATTTTATTCCTCCTCGGTAGGCTGTTTTAGGCCTTCAACTTCGTATTCTATCTCCTTAAGCTCCTTTCTTATAATGAGAAGAAGCGCAAAAAAGACGGTAAAGGCGGTAATAGAGACAAGGAGTGTTAGAAGCATCGGCGGCTCAAGCCCTCCTTCAAAGATTACGGCACTCGGATGTTGAGTTGGCCAGAGGTTTATTGCCAGGGCGACTATAGGTACATCTAGAAAACCGACAATGCCAATAATTGCTCCGATCCTGGCACGCCGCTCATTTTCAACTATATAAGAGCGGATGATGAGATAGGCGATGTAGATAAACCATAAAATAAGCGAGGTAGTGAGTCTAGTATCCCAGGTCCACCATACTCCCCATATTGGTTTGGCCCATATTGAACCAGTAATAAGCAGGAGAGTGGTGAAGATGACGCCGATCTCGGCAGCAGCACTGGCCAAATGGTCCCACTTTATTTCTCTCTTAAGAAGATAAAGTATGCTTGCGATAAAGGTTATGAAAAAAGCCAGGAGGCCAACCCATGCAACTGGCACGTGCCAATAGAAAATCCTTTGTATAACCCCCATCTGTGCTTCAGTAGGGACATAAATGAAGATGAGGCAGAGTGAGACTATAATAAGGATGGCACTTAGAACAGCTAATATCTTCTTACCCATAGCGCCTAGATTATATTATTCCTCAATGGCATATTCAAAAACAATGTAGGAAACTGCCAGGAAGAGAATGTCGAAGGCCAGCATTATCCCTAACCAGGATACACTTAATGGCTTTCCTGATAGTGCCTCGGTGGTGGTGGTAACGGCGGCAATAATTAGTGGAGTAGCCGTGGGCAGGAAGAGAAGCGGCAGGACCAGCTCCTGGGCTCTGGTATTGAGCGCTATGGCAGCAAAGAGGGTGCCGGCGGAAACAAATCCGATAGTAGCAAGAAGGCTTACCAGAAAAATCTGGGGGATAAGTACGTTTAAATTAAACAGGACGGAGAAAATGATGAAAGTAATAATTTCAATAGCAAACATGAAAAAAAAGCCGCTTAGCACCTTGCTAAAGTATATAGCCTCAGGTGCTATGGGGCAGGTTCTGAGACCTTCAAGAGTGTCATCTGCTTTCTCTGGAGCAAAGGTATGATCCATGTGCAGAATACCGGCAAAAGAGAAAATTGCCCACAGGATACCTGGAGCCAGTCTTTTTATATCCTCGCTGCCCAATGAGAAATTAAAGATGATCAGGGCCAGAATGGCAAAGATGAGAACGGAGAAGGTGATCTCTTTACCTCGGAATTCCAGCAATATATCTTTTTTGGCCAGAATTAATATTTGCTTCACTTTTTCACAAATTCGCTATACAGTTCTTTTATCTCCGCCTCAGAAATCCCTGCAGTTTCTCTGAGTAACTTAATATTCCCTCTGGTTAAGATGGCTAGCTTATCGCTGGAAGCAAGCCCCCATTCGAGGTTATGTGTTGTCAGTATAATCGTTCGGTTATCTTCTTTGACTATTCCCCAGAGGCGTGAGATTGCTTCCTGGTCAAGACCTGACTCTGGTTCATCAAGGAGCAAAAGGCGTGGTTTATGCAAAAGCGCTCTGGCGATAGAGACTCTTTGCTTCAAACCTCGTGAGAGGGTGTTTGCTCTATCACTAAGCCGTTCCAGGAATCCTAACTTTTCGGCTAACTCTGTGATGCGCTCGGGGATGTCTTTTACCTGGTATATTCTAGAGTAGAGATCAAGATTCTCACGGACGGTCAATTGACCATAGAGATAAGTTTGATGAGTTACCAGAGCAAGATGTCGGCGGGCTTTCAGGGGCTCTCTTTTTACCGGGATGTCGCTGATAATCACATCGCCTGCGCTCGGTTTTACTGCGGTGGCCAGTATCTTAAGGAGAGTGGTCTTTCCCGCTCCATTGGGCCCGAAAATGGCCAGTGTTTCACCTTCGCTTACCTGGAGGTCAATTCCTCTGAGCACTATCTTGGAGCCAAAAGACTTGCGGATTCCTTTGGCTTTGACCATATGATGATAAGCCAAGGTTAGCCTTTTCTTGGCCAGAAGAGGAGTAGCCCACCTGCAAGGAAGATACTTCCTCCTATCCAGAGCCACATAATGAGAGGATTGATGGTTGCACCAATCAAGACATTCTCGTTCTCATCCCAATCAAGCAGGGCAAGGTAAAGGTCTTCCACAGGTGTTGAGCGGATAGCGACTTCACTCGTCCATACCCAATCTCCCCAGTATGATTGTACGGCCCTCTGTGGTTTTAGAGTGGTGATATAGTGGTTGTTGCTTAAGACAGAGACATCGGCTTCTATAATCATCCTTCGTTCGTCACCTTGGAGTTCGAGCTGATTGTAGGTCAGGGTATAATTACCAACGTTCGCCGATTCTCCTGGTGCAAGGGTAATCTCAGTGTAGTGGTCGTAAGCTGAGGAGCCGATGATTCCTATAGCCATGATGATTATGGCCAGATGTATTACGTAGGCCCCCCAGTTTCTTTTAGCCATGTTTGTTCTTCGAAAAGTGTCGAGGAGTATGGCTATTAAGGCAAAAGCAGCAACGAAAGATGCTGTCAGCACGTACCATTCTCCTATGCCGGTGGCAACAAGGATGATCGTGATGATAGCCGCACTTCCGGCCGCAATACCGAGTTCTTTGCTTCTCCCCGATAAGGCTTTCTGCCAGCTAACAAGGCTACATAAGGCAAGTAGCAGTATGATGGCGACAAACAAAGGTACACTGGTGGAGTTGAAAAATTCGGCCCCGGTTGTTGCTTTGGTGCCAGTTATAAGTTCAGTAATAGCGGGAAATATGGTGCCTATGAAGACAAGCAGGGCTGAACCAAGGAAGAAGAAGTTGGTAAGCAGGAGCATACCCTCTTTGGAGAGTAACGTTTTGATTGTGCCCGCTTCCTTTATATCTTTGTGTCTTAGAAGATAGAGGACAAGTGAGCCTACCACAGAGATTATTAGGAACGCCGAGAGATAGTTGCTCATGGCCGTTTGGCCAAAGGTATGCACTGAAGATAGGATATCGGTGCGGGTAATAAAGGTGCCGAAGATGACTAGTATAAAGCTGGTTATAGCAAGCCCTATACTCCATGAATTAAGCAGGCCCTCTTTTCTACTGGTAATGGCTGAATGTAGGAAGGCAGTCATTACCAGCCAGGGCATAAGGCCAGCATTTTCTACCGGGTCCCAGGCCCAGTAACCTCCCCAACCCAGCTCTACATAGGCCCACCAGGCACCAAGTAGATTGCCAGCACCAAGCAACAGCCAAGATAAAACTGCCCAAGCGTGGCTTTTATCCAGCCACGAGCGGTCAAATCTTTTTTCCAGTAGGGCTGATATAGCAAAGGCAAAGACCACTGTTACCCCAGCGTAACCAGCCAGTATAGCTGGTGGATGGATGAGCATCGCCGGATGCTCTAGAAGAGGGTTAATTCCCATCCCATCCTCAAGAGGTACGGATAGCCTGGCGAAGGGATTGGTAACAATAACCAACATAAAAAGGAAAATTTCCACGACCATGATAGTAGTCATGGCATAGGGATCTTTCTTTTTTAAACACAGGAAAGCAAAGAGGCCCAGTACCCAAGCCCATAATAGAATGGAACCGCTATCTCCGGCCCAGAGGGCGCTTATTAAGTATGGGGTAGGGGTAGAGCGACTGGTGTAAGAGGCTACGTATTCTATTTCAAAATGATGGCCTAAAATTGCGAAAAGTAGGACGAGGATAGAAGCGGTAGCTAGCGAAAATAGCGCTATGGTAGCGATATTGGCATTTCTTAAAAGTATGGGCGAGTTTCTTATCTTGCCAAGGATAAAAAAAATAGCAGCTACTATACCTGCTATTAAAGTAAGGACTAAAAAGACATAACCTGCTTCAGCCATAACTCACTCCTTTGCTTCATAATGAGAAGCGCACTTAGGCAGAATCGAGTGGGCTTCAAAGATGCCTTCTCTGGTGTATACTCCCTCGACCACCGCACTTGTTCCTTCTTGAAAAGTATCAGGAACCTGGCCCTGCTGGTAAATAACCTGGATTTCAGCTTCTTTACCGGTGGCATCTAATAGTTTGAAGTTGATGGGTCCTAGTTCATCCCTCTTGATATCGGCGACTATACCGTTAATACGTACTGTCTCGTCATAGGGTGGAGGATCAAGATTGAGGAAGTCACTAATTTCGTAATAATAGGTTGTAGCTTGCTGGAGCCCGAAGTAGCTCAGCAGTCCTACGGCTACCACCAACAAACCGATAGCGAAGAATTTCTTTGGCATGCCAAGGATTATAACACGGTACCCTTTCTTTCACAAAGTGCTCATTTGACAGTTACAGTCCTTAGCCTTATAGTAAATGAAAAATGGTTTCAGTTAGTAATCAGGAGGATGCCATCCTCTCAAGGTTGAGGGGAGAAGGTTACAAGATAACCCCCCAACGGCGGGCCATTGTCAGGGCTATCCTCTCAAGCGACGAGTATGTTACACCTGAGCTTTTGCTCATTAAAGCGCGCCAGGCATTTCCTTCGTTGGGCAGAGTGACCGTCTATCGTACTCTGGATATCCTAAGTCAGCTCGGCCTTCTCTGCACTCTTCATCCTGAGGGACACCATCCGGGCTACACCCTGGGGCGGCTTGACCATCATCACCATGTTGTCTGCTCCGGTTGTGGGCGGGTCAGTGATTTTTCAGAGCACGGCCTTGAAGAGCTGGAGAAAAGGCTCTCCCGGGAGACTGGTTTTAAGATTGAAGGGCATATTCTAGAGTTTCTTGGGCTTTGCCCCCAGTGCCAGGAGACAAACAATGAAAAGTAGGCTCTTGAGGGCCTTCTTAATTCTGGTGCTGCTTCTGCCTCTTTCCTGCGTCGGGCCGGCTCAGTCTGACCGCCTGGTAGTTCTGGCTACTGTCCTGCCTCAGGCTGATATGGTACGCCAGGTGGGCGGTGATAATGTTGAGGTTATCGTTATGGTGCCCCCGGGGCAAGACCCGCATACTTATCAGCTGGGTATATCGCAGATGGTTAAAGTTAGCCAGGCTAAGGCCTATTTTATACTTGGTTCTGGGCTTGATTTTGAGCGGACTAGTCTTGAAAAAATCAAGGCCCAGAACCGGGAAATGTTTATCTTTAATACTTCCGAAGGGATAGAGATAGAGGGTAACGACCCTCACATCTGGCTTTCGGTAACTAACGCTAAGGTTATGGTCCAAAATATCTGCGATGGACTTAAAAAAATAGATTCTGATAATGCTGACTATTACCAGAGTAATTGTGATCGCTATCTTGATGAGATTCAGACGCTTGATGATTATATCAGGGATAAATTTGATGGGGTAGATGAAAATAAACAATATTTCTTGGTCTACCATCCTGCCTTGGGCTATTTTGCCTCTGAGTACGGCCTTACGCAGCTTGCGATTGAAGAGGAAGGGAAGGACCCTGGTTTTGATCGTGTCAGGATCATTGAAGAGGCCAGGGCGCACGATATAGACTATGTCTTCGTTGAGCCGTGGCTTGATCCAAGTAAAGCCAGGGTCATTGTCTCAGAACTGGGCGCCGAGATTAAAGTTCTTGACCCCCTGCCCGAGTCTTATATTGAAGGTATGAAGGATATTACCGATCTTATACATGAGGAGCTAGCCTCATGAACACTGAGGTAGTAAGACTTGAGGATGTCTGGGTTTACTATGATAACAACCCTGCCCTTGAAGGGGTAAATCTTTCTATAGAAGATGGCGATTTCCTGGGCATTATTGGCCCCAATGGCGGTGGTAAGTCGACACTCCTCAAGGTCATCCTGGGCTTGATCCGACCGGTTCGGGGTAAGGTTAGTGTGTTTGGTCTTCCTCCTGAAAAAGGAAGAACTAGAATTGGCTATGTTCCTCAATCGGCCTTATTTGACCGGAATTTCCCCATAAGCGTCTTTGAAGTCGTCCTTATGGGAAGGCTGGGGCGGCTTTTCCACGGCTTTAGTAAAGAAGATAAGGCCGAGGCTGAAGTAGCCTTAAATAAAGTGGAGATGTCCGATTTTAAGGATAGAGGTATTGATGAACTATCTGGAGGCGAGCTTCAGAGGGTTTTGGTGGCCCGGGCGCTGGCAACAAGGCCGGGGCTGCTTCTTTTAGATGAGCCAACATCGAATGTAGACCTGCCGACACAGCGTAGTTTCTACGAGCTTCTTGGTGAACTTAAAAAAGAGGCGGCTATTGTCCTTGTCTCACACGATATCAGTGCCGTATCAGTCTATGTGGATAAAATAGCCTGTCTTAACCGACAACTTTTCTACCATGGTTCCAAGGAGATAAGTCCGGAGATTATAGATATGACCTATGGTTGCCCGGTGGACTTAATTGCCCATGGAGCAAGTCACCGCGTTCTTAAGGAGCACCGCTAGTGGCTATTTTCCAGTATGCCTTTATGCGCCATGCTATGGAAGCGGGCCTTCTGGTCAGTATTGCCTGCGGTATTATCGGAAGTTATGTCGTTGTCAAAAAGATGGCCTTTATGGCCGGTGGTGTGGCGCATATCTCTTTTGGTGGCATTGGATTGGGTTATTTTTTAGGCTTTAATCCGCTACTAACCGCCATGGCATTTACCACAGCCTCGGCAATAGGCATAGGGTTTTCAACCAAGAAGAGCCGTCTCAGCGAGGATACGCTCGTAGGTGTCTTCTGGGCTTCGGGGATGGCTCTAGGCGCTCTTTTTATTGCCCTGACCCCGGGCTATCCGCCTGACTTGTTCAGTTATCTCTTCGGAGATATCCTTGCGGTGTCGCCCACAGACCTTATCCTAATGCTGGTTATAGATGTTGTTATCGTTCTAGCGGTGTCTCTTCTCTATAAGGAGCTTTTGGCGGTTGCTTTTGATGAGGAATTTGCTCAGGTTCGGGGTGTGCCGGCGGGTGCTTTATATCTTCTCTTACTTGCGCTTATTGCCTTTACGGTGATAGCTTTAATTAGGGCGGTCGGTATCATCCTGGTTATTGCCCTCTTAACGATTCCGGCGGCCATGGCCCGCCAGTATGTCCGGAGCCTTAAGGGAATGATGGTGCTATCCACAGTTTTTGGAGCGCTATTTATCTTTGCCGGCCTTTTTTTATCCTATGTCATTAATCTGAACTACGGCGTAAGGCTTTCCTCCGGGGCGACCATCGTTCTTTTGGGGGCTCTCTCATTCTTTATTACTGGGGCTATAAAAAATTCTAGGAGGCGAAGTGGAGCTATCAGTAGACCTGGCACCCCATAACCAGTTTCATCTCTATTTGGCTAATCCGGTGATGGTGGCCTCGGGTACCTTTGGCTATGGCACCGAGTATGCCGGTCTTATTGATGTCCAGAGACTGGGCGCCATAATCTCTAAAGGGACGACGCTTAAACCTAGAGAAGGCAACCCTCAGCCCAGGCTGGCTGAGACGCCCTGCGGCCTTCTTAATGCTATCGGTCTTCAAAATATAGGTGTTGAGGCTCTAATTAAAGAGAAGGCTCCTATCTGGGCCTCCTGGCGGGTGCCGGTTATTGTGAATATTGCCGGTGATACTATTACCGAGTATGCCCAGTTGGCTAGTATGCTGAGTGGCGTAGCCGGAATTGCCGGACTTGAAATAAACATAAGCTGTCCTAATGTAAAAGCTGGTGGGGCAGAGTTTGGCTCTTCACCAAAGTTAGCCTACCAGGTGGTGAGCGCAGTAAGAAAAAAGACGAAGCTTCCTCTTCTGGTTAAGTTAACTCCTAACACCTCGGATATAGCCCAGGTGGCTGTGGCCTGTGAAGAAGCCGGGGCTGATGGCATATCAATTATTAATACTATCAAGGGTATGGCGATTGACATCAAAAAGAGGCGTCCTTTGCTGGGTAACATCACCGGCGGTCTTTCCGGACCGGCCATAAAACCGGTGGCTCTTTACATGGTCTATGAGGTGGCAGGCAGAGTCAATATTCCGGTTGTTGGAGTTGGCGGTATTAGTAGTACTGAGGATGCCATAGAGTTTCTTATGGCCGGTGCCACTGCAGTCCAGGTGGGCACGGCCAACCTCTCAAGACCACAGGCGGCCCTGGAAATCCTGGAGGGGTTAGAGGAGTTCATGATGAAAGAGGGCCTTAGTGATATCTCCCAGATTATCGGGGCTGCTCGCTAGTTTCGGCTAACCTTTTGCCAGCAAGAAAGGCCTCTCTTAAGGCTTCAGGCTTATTTCTAATCGCTCCGGCTTCGTCAAAACCAGGGTAAAGCAGCATCTCTTCAAGCTTGATATCCAGGGCCGGAAAGAAGGCCTTTACCGTACTGATGGCACCGGAAAAGTCTTCTTTTTGGCGGCCACCGACCAGGATAAGGAGTCCATTTTTGGGATGTCCCGGTATTTTAAGACGGTACTTCCTTGCCCATATAGCCTGGAAGCGGTCGATCATCAACTTGGCCTGAGCGGTTAGTCCGCCGAAGTGGATTGGTGAGGCCAATATGATAGCATCGGTATTATCAAGCTTGTTGTAGATCATTTGCATGTCGTCCTCCTGGCGGCAAGTTCCCTCTTTAAGGCAGTAGTCGCAGTGCTGGCAGGGAGCTATGGTAAGATCATTGAGATAAATCACCTCGGTGCTAGCTCCCGAGCTCGCAGCTCCTTTTAGAGCTTCATCTAAAAGGATGGCGCTGTTGCCGTTTTTCCTGGGGCTACCCAGTATGCCAATAATTTTCAAGGTAGTACTAGATTAGCATTTAGTGCTCTAGCTAACAAGGTTTGAGGCTAAAATATTACCTATGGTATATTTAAAAATTAGAGGAGGGATCGCATAGTGGTCTAGTGCGGGCGCCTGCTAAGCGCTTGCCCTGGGAAACCGGGGTCGGGAGTTCGAATCTCCCTCCCTCCGCCATTTTAAATATGTCTTGCTATTATATCTGGACAATGGGCTGTCAGATGAATAAGGCAGAGTCAGACCGCCTGGCAGTTTTGCTTGACTCGTCGGGTTATCAGCAGGTGTCTTCACCGGCTGAGGCCGATCTTATTGTTCTTAATAGCTGTGTTGTTCGCCAGCATGCTGAGGACAGGTTTATTAATAGACTATATTTGCTTGAAAGCCTTAAGAAAATAAGGCCGGCGCTCAGGATTGTGGTGACCGGTTGTTTTGTTGGACCAAAGGGCGACCATTTAAAGGAGCGCTTTCCATATGTTGATGATTTCCTTGCTCCGGGTGAGATACCATGTTGGCTGAGCGGTCACTCCCTTGATTTTTCTTTACCAAAACCTAAAGTCTGTGCCCTGGTGCCGATAATTCAGGGTTGTAACAATTTTTGTTCTTATTGCATCGTGCCCTATCGGCGAGGTAGGGAGAAGAGCCGGCCCCTGGAAGATATCGTTCTTGAGGTTGAGAGACTAGTGGCTGGCGGTACTAAAGAGGTTACTCTTTTGGGACAAAATATAGGCGCTTATGGCCATGATCTCCCCGGTAGCCCTGATCTGGCAACGCTTTTAGAGAAGTTAAACCAAATAGAAGGGTTGGCCAGGATAAGATTTCTGACCAATCATCCGCGGGATATGAGCCCAAGACTTTTGAGGTCTATGTCCGGTCTTGAAAAAGTCTGTGAGGAAATCAGTCTGCCGGTCCAGTCGGGTGATGACGATATTCTAAAATCGATGCGAAGAGATTATACTGTTGATTATTATCGGGCGGTTATATCTGAGTTACGCTGCCTTATCCCTGGTGTGGCCATAAGCACCGATGTTATTGTTGGTTTCCCAGGTGAAAGTGAGGCTGCTTTTGAAGGGACGCTTCAACTTCTGAGGGATATAGAGTTTGATACAGTCCATGTGGCAGCTTACTCCACCAGGCCCGGTACTATAGCCTCAAGAGAATATAAGGATGATGTTAGCCCTGATGAGAAGAAGAAGCGTTTGAGAGCCGTGGAGGGTCTGGAGCGAGAGATCGCTACTAGAAAAAATGCCGAACTTTTGGGCACAGAAGTTGAGATACTTATTGAAGATAATATAGATGGTCATTGGATGGGCCGTACCAGGACGGGTAAGAAAGTCTTTTTTGGGGGTCAGGGAGATCTTTTGGGGAGCATGGTTATTTGCCGGATTGATAAGACCAGTCCCTGGTCACTTCATGGTATCTAATTAGTAGTAAATAAGGAGGTTAAATGGATCAATCAACGGTAAGCCTGATAGTATTTCTGGTTCTTATTATTGTTATGTTTTATTTTCTCATCATCCGACCGCAACAGCGCCGCCAGCAAGAGCACGATAAACTGCTGAGTAGTCTTGGGCCGGGTGATAAGGTCATTACCATCGGCGGTATCTTCGGCGAAATCGATAGTTTAAGTGAGGATAGTGTTGTACTTAGAACGGAGGATGGTGGGCTCTTGAGAGTGGCTAGGAATGGTATCGCTGCCAAAAGAGAGTAGTGAGGCTACTTTTTATGACTGTGTCATAGTTGGCAGTGGTATAGCCGGTCTTTATACTGCTCTTCTTCTTCACTCCCACTTAAGTCTTCTTCTGGTTACCAAGGGGAAGATAGATGATTGCAATACCCTTCATGCCCAGGGTGGCATTGCGGCCGCCATCGGGTCAGATGACTCCCCAAAGTTTCATGTTGAAGATACCATTGCTGCCGGGGCAGGACTTTGCGATGAAGAGGCAGTGAGGATAATGGCTGAGGAAGCTGCCGATCGAATTGCTGATCTGGTTATGCTAGGCGTCCCTTTTGATACAATAAACGGTGAAATAAGCCTCGGCCTTGAGGCGTTCCACCGCCGCCATCGTATTCTTCATGCTGGCGGTGATGCTACCGGCATGAATATTGAACTTACGCTGGCCGAAAAGGTGCGCCAGCTTGCCCTGCCGGTGAGGGAAAACTTTCTGGTTACTGAAATTAAAACTAAGACTGGAGTCGCCAGCAGTATTAGGGGAATTGATCTTACTACCGATGAAGTTGTGGAAATTGGTTTTAAGTTTCTTATTCTGGCTACCGGTGGTGCTGGTCAGCTCTTTAAAGTGACAACTAACCCTGAGGTTGCAACAGGGGATGGGGTAGCCTTGGCCTTTAGTGCCGGGGCCGAGATAACTGACATGGAGTTCTTCCAGTTTCATCCAACAGCTTTCAGCCTTCCCGGAGCACCACCATTTTTAATATCAGAAGCTGTAAGAGGTGAGGGGGCTGTCCTCAGGAATATTAGAGGGCATCGTTTTATGCCTGATTATCATCCCTCGGCTGATCTGGCGCCGAGAGATATCGTTGCCCGGGCTATTAAGACTGAAATGGAGAAGGCGTCAACTGATCATGTCTTTCTTGATGCCACCAGCTTGTCTCGTCCTCGTCTCATCAGTCGCTTCCCTAAAATACATGAGTTTTGTCAGGAATATGGAATGGATTTATCGAAAGATTTACTTCCAGTGGCACCAGCGGCTCATTATATGATCGGTGGTATAAGGGTTAATACTTTTGGGGAAAGTAGCTTGCCGGGCCTTTTGGCCGTTGGCGAAGTAGCCTGTAGTGGTGTACATGGAGCTAATCGTCTGGCGTCAAACTCTCTTCTCGAGGTTCTTGTTACAGCCAAGAGACTTGCCAAGAAAATAATTGATGATTTGCCTTACGATGTGGCGTCAAGAAGGCAAAATGATGTTTACTTTACTTTGCCCTCGCGCCCTGATGGTTTTTCCCGGAAACCTTGTTGCGAGGAACTTAAAGAACTTATGTGGTCAAAGGTAGCTATTGTCAGGGACGGTGAAGGTCTGGCACAGGCTACCCGGCAGCTTGCCAGCTGGCAAGAAAGTCTTGGGCAGGCCGCTGGCCACCTCGATTATGAAATACGGAACATGGTATTGGTAGGGAGGCTGATAGCTGAAGCAGCTCTCATAAGAGAGGAGAGCCGTGGAGCACACTACCGCAGTGACTTTCCCTCTGCTGAGCCTATCTGGCAAAGGCATATAGTGTTTACCAGTTAGGAGCTTTATGGAAGAAGCAATTATTGAATTAGCACTGGCCGAGGACACTGGTCGGGGAGATGTTACGAGCGAGGTCTTGATTTTAGATGATCTCCAGGGTGAGGCTTACATCGAAGCAAAAGAGGAGGGCGTACTCTGCGGTGTCAAGGTAGCTGGGGATGTCTTTAGGCGTGTAGACAATTCTTTAGATGTTGTCTTTCTTCACCAAGACGGTGATCTGATCCATCAGGGTGATCGAGTCCTTATTGTTAAGGGGCGGATGAGGAGTATCCTTAAAGCGGAGAGGACGGCACTCAATTTCCTGGCCCACCTGAGCGGTGTTGCTACATTGACAGCCAGGTATGTCAGAGCAATCTCTGGCCTGGGTGTCGTTATTGCGGCGACGAGGAAAACAACGCCCGGCCTCAGAGCATTGGAAAAGTATGCTGTAACTGTAGGTGGAGGTTATTCTTATCGGCTTGATCTGGGAAGCAGTATCCTGATTAAAGACAATCATATTGCCGTATTAAGAGGTCAGGGCCTTGACCTTAATAGTATAGTCAGCCGTGCGATAAGGGAATCACCTGAAGGTGCAAATATCGCAGTTGAAGTGGTAAATCTTGATGAGGCGAGAGAGGCAGTTGAGGCCGGAGCCAAGGCCATTCTTTTAGATAATATGGGTCTGGAAGATATGAGCAGGGTTGTTCAAGAACTCAAGGGCAAAGTTGTTATTGAGGCCTCGGGTGGCATTACTCTGGAAAATGTTCGTCAGGTAGCTCTTTTGGGTGTTGATCTCATTTCGGTGGGTGCCCTTACTCATTCAGCCAGGTCCATTGATATGAGTCTTGAGGTGATAGCTTAAGATAAATAGAGTTCTCAGTGTGCCTAAACTTGGGTGTCTGCGTATTGCGTCAAAATAAAGTGTT
>DFYH01000025.1:3631-40632 GCA_002382615.1 Dehalococcoidia bacterium UBA4087 | reverse complement strand
TCCTTCGGAAGTCTCGCAATGACAGTGTTAAGGCGGGAGAGATTGCCACGACTTCCTTCGGAAGTCTCGCAATGACAGTCCTAAGGCGTGAGAGATTGCCACGGGTCATTACATGACCCTCGCAATGACAATATGGGGCAATGACAATTGAAGAGGGCAATCGCAATAGAAAAATTAGAAAAGGAGATAGTTAATATGACAGACACAAACGAGACGCCCGTTGAGGGCAATGAAAGACCCGAGGTCACCAATGAAAGGCCAGGAGCCACTGAGGGTGACACCCGAAAAGAGGAGCAAGAGGCTGCCACCACCGACCAGAACAGCCCGGACAGCCGGCTAAAACAGGCCGCCGAGAAGCTGAAGAGCGCTACAGGCGCCTACCGCGAGCTACTGGCCTCAGCCAACCCCGATATACCGGCCGAGCTCATAAAGGGGGAAAGCATAGAAGAACTCAAGAGCTCACTGGAAGAGGCCAAAAAGCTGGTAGCCAAGCTTAAGGCCGGGCTAAAAGAGGAGGCCCGAGCTTCCCGGGTGCCGGCTGGGGCACCGGCAAGAAGTGAGCCCGATACATCAGCACTTTCGCCAGTAGAGAAAATAAAGTATGGACTTAATAAAGGAGGTAAATAATGGCATTAACACTTTTAGAAGCTGAAAAACTTTCCAACAATGTACTCCTTGAGGGAGTTATAGAGACCATCATCAAGGATTCACCCATACTCCAGTCTTTACCGTTTATAGAGATTGTAGGCAACGGCCTTACCTATAATCAGGAGGCCACCATACCCACAGCCGCCTTTTTTGCCCCTAACGCCGATTGGTCAGGGGCCGAAGCCACTCCCACTTTTAACCAGAAGACGGCTACGCTGGCCATTTTGGGCGGCGATGCCGATGTGGACAACTACCTTAAGGCCACCCGGAGCAATGTGCAGGATATTGAGGCAGCCGTCATTGAGCTTCGGGCCAAGTCTGTAAGACATGCCTTTGAGGAAACCTTTATCTACGGGGATAGCACCGGGGGCACCAACCAGTTTGACGGCCTGCGCAAAATCATTCCCCCGGGCCAGGTGATAAGCGCCGGGGCTACCGGCTCAACCCTCACCCTGGCCATGCTAGACCAGCTGATAGACACCGTCAAAGGCGGCAAGCCAGACATGCTCCTTATGAGCAAGAGGAGCCGACGAAAGGTCAACAACCTCATCCGCGCCGCCGGTTCAGGGTATCTTGAGACCAACAGGAACCAGTTCGGCAATTTTGTCCAGTACTGGAACGGAATTGAAATAGGCGTCTCGGATTTTATCCACGATAACCATGTGGTAAGCGGCAGTGTGGAGACAGCCACGAGCGGTGGTGACTGCTCCACCATATATGCCCTGTCCTTCGGCGAGGGAGCTCTGGCCGGCCTTACCAGCCCGGGAGGCTTAACCATAGAGCAATTAGGTTCACTGGAGACCAAAGACGCCTCAAGGACCAGGATAAAGTGGTATGTGGGGCTGGCACTATTCTCCGCCGTTAAGGCAGCAGCACTCATCGGAGTAAAAGACTAACTATGAATTTAGCTGATATGAGAACCAGGCTCCGGCGGGACCTTAAAGATGAGGACCCGGCCGACCAGCGCTGGTCTGATGATGAGCTTGACCGCCACATTAGCCACGCCGTAGCCGATGTGTCAAGAGTGGTGCCCCTGGAGCTTGAAGCCACCCTTTCTATACCTGAGGGCGGCGGCAAGGAGATAGACACCTCGGGCCTTGAGGGGCTTATAAAGGTTGAGGCCGTTGAATACCCGGTGGGCGAGGAGCCCCAAAGGTGGCGGCGGTTTGCCCTCTGGGGGACAACGCTCAGCCTGCTTATTGATGAGGCACCGACCGGGGGTGAAGCGGTGAAGGTAAGGTATTCGGCCGTCCACACCCTGGATGATTCGTCCTCTACCCTGGGGCCGCAGTTTATTGAGCTGGTGGCGGTGGGTGCCGGGGCCTATGCTGCCCTGGAGTGGGCGGTCTACTCCATAAACCGGGTGAATTTGGGTGGCACTCAGACACCGGCCGATTATTTAAAGTGGGCCGAGGGGAGGCTCAACAGTTACCGCAAGGAATTAAGCCGCCTGGGGCGCTCCTCCCGCTTAAGAGTGGCCGGGCTTTTTACGGAGGAGTAAAGGGAAAGAAGAAAAATGAAAGTGCTGGGGAATTTCTACCGCTTTTTGTGGTCACACATAGGCGGAAGGCCGTGGACATACATCTTAAGGGACTTTTACCACGAGGTAGAGTATGCCGTTATCATAGGCGCACTCGGGCTGGGGTACAGCACAGGATACTTCGGCTGGCTTAAGACCAAAGAGTTCGCCCTGATGGTGGGGGCGGTTACCATGGGCTATATCCTGGGGCACCTTTTCTGGGGCACCAGATGGATACCCGGGCAAGGGGCTCCAAAAGATAAAAAAGAGGAGCCCTGATGAGAAGCCCTTCCCGGCGCCCTTTTATCTCAGCAGTCATAAAAGACAGCTTCCCCAGATACCAGAAGCTCTATCAGGGAACTGAACCCGAAGGCCCGAATGCAGCCGCCGTAGCGGGTGATAACCTCATAAGGGCCAGGGTTGCCCCAACTGAAGGCGGCAAGCTCTACTACCAGACCATCCCCAGCCCCTCGCTAACCTCACCTTTTGCCAGCTGGACTTATTCCGGCCAGACGGGCGTCCTGGTAGTCGGCGTGGCAGCATCGGGTGGCGAGGTGTGCCTTTTCTGGATAAGAAGTAACCGCGCCATTTACCAGATGGTCAGCACCAACTCTGGGCTTAGCTGGGAGAGCCCCCAGCTTATAGGCTATACGGCCTCAACTACCATTGGCGGGCTGGCCGCCTGCTTTCAAGGAGAAAGCCTGTATCTTTTCTACTGCGAGCAGATATATCTCAGAGTAATGAAACGCACCTCGGACTGGAGCAGCCCTTCAAGCTGGGACAAGACCACGGGAAACCTCTCCGGGGTAAGTGCCACCGGAGGCGATAGCCTCAGGCTGGCCGTAGCCGGATTAGACACCGCTTCTAACCCCTGCCTCTGGACGCTTAGCTATAACGGCGCATGGAGTGAGCTTAAGGAAGTGCTAAAAGCACCTTCAGGAAGCGGCATCCTCATTGGGGCGCCGTCACTTATCGAAGCCCCCAGCCCAAGGCTTTTCTTTCACCTGAACGGCCGCATTTATGTGACCGACAGCGTGGGTGAGGTGCCTCTCTGGGCGGAACCCCAGCCATTCCCTTTTTCTTCAAGTTACGGGCTTTTGGCCGCATCAGGCTATCTGACAAGCGCCAGCACGGTGTGGCAAAAAGAAGCACCCGATGAGGACCAGGACATATCGGGTGAAGTGCTTTCTTTAAAAGAACACTTAGCCCCTCTTGAGGGCACAGCCGAGCTTACCCTTAAAAATAACGACCTTTACTTTAGCCTTCACCCGCCGCGGATAGGGGCCGAAGTAGCAGTAAGGCTCGGTTATCTTACACCAGAGGTGCCTCAAATGGCCGCCGAGCACACCTTCTTTATTACGGGATATGAATATCACTCAGCCGGCGGGAGGAGCACCATAAGGCTTTGGTGCGCTGATAAGTGGCAGGATTTAAAAGACTGGCGGGCCAGGGATGCCCTAAGCTGGCCGGAGGGGGGTGAGACTTTATGGGGTATAACGGGCTTTCTTTTGGCCCGGGCGGGCATAACACTTGTGGGGGAGGCTAGTAACTCCATGAGCTTAAGGCCAGCTTTTATTATAAGTGCCGGCACCGATGGCCTTAAGGCGCTAAGGCATATCTTAGGGTGGGTGGATGAGGGGCTGGTTCTTGATGGCCAGACCGCCCGAAGCGTTCCGCTACCGGCTCCGGGTGAGCCGGTCTATAGCTACGGTGAGGGTCACAGCATCCTTGAGGGGACTTACCTCACCCAGAGGCCAGAGCTAAGCCACTTAAGGCTTGAAGGGCAAATGTTAAGCGAAGCATTTGGGTGGGAAGATATTTCCGGTGCCCCAGCCAGATATAGTTACATCAGGGATACTGCCCTTACCACCCAAAGTGCGGTTGAGGGCGCCGCCTCAGCCATTTTAAGTAAAGCCCAAAGGGCCGGGGTGAGGGCGGTTATAAAGGTGCCCTTAAATGCCAGGCAGGAGCTATATGATGTGGTGCGGGTAAAGGATAAAAGGGCAGGCCTTGAGGGTGACTACAGAGTGATAGGGATAGAAAGTGAGTTTTGGCCCGATGAGGGGCGCTACGAGCAAATAATAAGCCTGGGAGGTGTGTAGTGAGCTTTAGGGGGACAGTAGTCTTTTTTGACAGTGCTAATTTTAAGGCCACCATAAGGCCTTTTGGTTCGGAGGGCGGCTATGTTGAAGGGGTGAGAGTGTCACGGGCCATCCCCGAAGGGCAGATGACGGCCGGCCGAACGGTGATAGTGGACGGTGAGGGCTTTAACCCCCAGGAGATGGTGGTGATTGCAGTGCTTTAGGAGGAAGGGGCGTTAAGGCCCAGGGCAAAAATAATGGCCCGGTCTACATCGGCCATCTTCTGAGAAGAGAGGGTCGTAATCTGCTGGGTCAGCCTGGCTTTGGGAATGGTGAGTATGTTATCCAGATTGGCCACGCACTCCTCAGGCAGACCGTCCTCCGGACCAAGCGGCACCTCTACCGGAATGCCACGCCGGGTGCGGGTTACCAACCCAACGGTAACTGAAGTCCTCACCTTATAGGCAGCGTCTCGGGAGATAAGGACAACCGGCCGCCGGCCCACCGGCGAGGGCAGCTCAGCCCACCAAACTTCGCCACGCCGCATTTACCACAGTTCCTCGGGCAAAATTTCAGCGGCCAGGGCTACCTGTGCCTGCCCCAACTCTGGCCCTTCAGGCAAACGCTTATATCCCTGCTCATACAAACGGTCTAGCTCTTCGGATTGGGCCTCTTTTAAGTAGCGCCGGCAGGCCTGGCGGATGACATCAGCACGGGCCTTACCCTCTTTTTGGGACCACCGATCAAGAGCGTTGAGCAGTTCTTCATCAATGGGGACCTGGATTACCTTCTTAGCCATCAAGCCCTCCACATATTATTACACAATTATTATAGCGATAGGCCTACACATAGTCAAGGGGTGGGTGCTTCCCTGCCACCGGGAGAGATTGCCACACAGCGGCGGCTTAACAGCCGCCTTGTTCGCAATGACAGTTGGGGGGGTGGGCGCTGCCACAGCCGCTTAATGTGTCATTGCGAGGCGTGGGGTGGTGTGGAGGGGCGTGGACGCCGTGGCAATCTCTTGGACTAAAGGACAGGACTTCTCGAATGGTTAGTGCTGCCCTGCCATCGGGAGAGATTGCCACGGGCCATTACATGGCCCTCGCAATGACATTTCGAAAATGGGAGGACTTCTCGAATGGTTAGTGCTGCCCTGCCATCGGGAGAGATTGCCACAGCCTGCTACGCAGTCTTCGCAATGACACTAACGGAGAAGGATTCGCAATGACAGTTTAGGCGCAAGAGCACCATTAAAAAGGCCTCGCGATGACGGGCAATATGGCAAGTGAGGCCAGAGAAAATGTATGCTATATTTAGAAAGCTCTAGTTTAAACCTACTAATGGAGGATAGTTTTCTTGGCTAAAAAGCGTGCCCCGCTTAAAAAGGCAACACCTCGCCCCTGGTACCAGCGCTGGTATTGGTGGGTTTTGGTTATCATAGCCGTAGTAGGTATAGCCTCCTGGCAGCTCTGGCCAGAAGCTGGGCTGCCCATTCCAGATGATAACTTGCCCCGGGCAGCTATTGTGGATCAGTTATATGCTTTTGGTTACAAAAATCCCACCCCGATAGATGATCTTACCCATTCTCTTGAGAGCGCTGGTTTTAAGGTTGATCTTTATCAGGGGACTGATGTTACCACGGTGAGCACCTATAAAAAGATACTGGCCTCTAATTATTCTGTGGTTATCTTCAGGGCCCATTCCGGTCTTATCCAAACCGAAGGTGAGCCGGTGCAAACCAGCATATTTACCAGCGAACCTTTCTCGGTAAGCTCGTTTTCCTGCTCCTCTGATGTGGCCAGCGGAGCGCTGGTGAAGGCCAGGGTTAAGGAGGGCGATCCCTTTTACTTTGCCATCACCTCAAAGTTTGTCCGAGAGTACATGAGCGGCATGAATAACTCGGTTGTAATTTTAAGCGGCTGTTCCGGGCTTTATAGCACCGACCTGGCACAGGTCTTTATAAGTAAGGGTGCTTCGGCTTATCTGGGGTGGGATGGTAGTGTAGGGCTGGAATATGTTGACCGGGCCACTTCAGTATTTATCGGTGCGCTTTGCCAGGAGGGTACGAGCTTAGATCAAGCGGTTAATGAGACTCTACTTGAGGTGGGGGAGGATCCTGAGTGGCATTCCGAGCTTAAATACTTTCCTACTGGGGCATCAATTGGCTCAAATACCCTACTTGAGCTTACCAAAATAGGTGACTAACTTACTAACTTGCGCCTTTGCTAGGATACAAAGATTCGGGCAAAGGAATCAGATTGTCTGACTTGTGGTAATCTTGCTGGCCCCGCATTGTTTTAGAGTGCCAAACTAAGGTTATGGGCAAAGTCCCGAGGCCAGAACCGCTTGTTTTTACAATGGACGCGTGTTCTCATATAATAAAGGACTGCAAGCGGGTGTGGCGTTACTGGATGTGAGCTGCAAGACAGCGTATCTTAGAAACAATGCCAGTTTTAGCAGCGCCTAGCTTCAAAGGAGCGTAGCTCAGTTGGGAGAGCAGCGGTCTCCAAATTCTAAGCTAAAATGTCAAACAGTCATTTTACGTTCAAAATAGAACTTTTGTGTCAACTGATAAAAGCCTGTTTTGAAGCTAGAGTAATGTTTGGTAACAACCAGTCCTTTTTAGTTTAACGCCAAAATAACGCCAATTTTCTAGCTTCAAGTTGAGCGTGAGGTGGTGGCGGAAAAGGGAATTTATTTACCCATTAAAGGGCGGCGTTGACGACGTTACTAACTAAGGCTTATGCTACGGGTATTGAGGCGGTAACATGACAGATTGGAAAAATAAGCTCTACTTTGGGGATAACCTGGACATATTGCGTGAACACGTAGCCTCGGATAGTGTTGACCTGATATACCTTGACCCGCCTTTCAATTCCAACGCCACCTATAATGTCCTGTTTCAAGAGAAGTCTGGTGAAAGGTCTGCTGCGCAGATAACCGCCTTTGAAGATACCTGGCACTGGGGAATGGAATCCGAATACGCCTATCAGGAAATGGTGAAGGAAAGCCCTCAGAAGCTAGCAAGTCTACTTCAGGCAATGCGAGCGTTTCTAGGCCAGAATGACATGATGGCTTACTTGGTGATGGTAGCTCAGCGCATGGTTGAGCTGCACCGTGTATTGAAGCCAACTGGGAGTATTTATCTCCACTGTGACCCCACAGCTAGCCACTACCTGAAGCTGCTTATGGATGCGGTGTTCGACGTTAGGAATTTCCGAAACGAAATCGTGTGGAGAAGGTCATTTGCTCATGGAGACGCAAAACAGGGGGCGAGGCACTTTGGCCGATGTACAGACTCCTTGCTTTTCTACGTCAAGACCGATACGGCTATTTGGAACCCACAATATGCACCCTATTCTGAGGAAGCACTGAAACGAGACTATAAGTACACTGAAGAGGGAACTAAGCGAGTTTATCGGTTGGCTCCTGTGGACGGCCCTGGTGGTGCAAGCAAAGGGAACCCATATTATGATTTCCTGGGAGTCAAAGGATATTGGCGTTTCACACAGGAGAGAATGCAGAAGTTGTACGACGAAGGCCGCTTAGTGAGGTCTTCGACAGGCAAATCGCTAAGTCAGAAGATGTATCTGGACGAAGCGAAAGGTCGACCTGTTGATAATCTATGGGATGATATTAACAGGATTTCACCAACTTCGTCTGAACGCCTCGGCTACCCAACACAGAAACCTGAAGCCCTACTGGAACGCATCATCGCAGCCAGCAGTAATGAGGGTGACCTGGTGCTAGACCCATTCTGTGGTTGTGGCACTACTATCGCTGTGGCAGAACGCCTGAAACGACGCTGGATTGGTATAGACATTACCCACTTGGCTATTAGCCTTATGCGCCACCGGCTCCATGATACCTTCGGCCCTGACCTCTCACCTTATGAGGTTATCGGTGACCCCAAAGACCTAGAAAGTGCTAGGGCTTTGGCAGAACAGAACCGCTATCAGTTTGAATGGTGGGCTTTGGGTCTGGTGGATGCACGACCCGCCCAGGATAAGCGCAAGGGCGCTGACCGGGGTGTGGACGGCTATATCAACTTCTTTGATGATAACACCGGCAAGGCTAAGACCATTATTGTGCAGGTCAAGAGCGGCGGTGTCAACCGTAGTTATATTGCTACCTTGAACAGCGATAGGGAGCGAGAGAAGGCTCCCATCGGCATACTAATCACTCTGGAGGAGCCAACAAAACCGATGCTAAAAGAGGCTGCTGCTGGGGGATTCTATGAGCCGGAGCACTTCCCAGGTAACCAGTATCCCCGCCTGCAAATACTTACCATTAAAGAATTACTTGAAGGTAAAGAGGCTCAGTATCCCCGCATGGCCCCGGCTGCCACCTTCAAGCGGGCACAGCGACACCGGAAAAGCATGGAAGACCAGCAACGCTTGGTATAGGGGAGGAGCTATGGGATTACGAAGTTCATTATACAAGGTAGCTAGAATTATGGGCGACGTGAACGCTGTTAAAAAGGGCAAGGTAGGGAAGCGAGTCGCCAGACGGGTAGCGGGTAACGGGACGCAGCTTAGGCAATTAAATAACACACGGCAAGGGGAAGAGCCACAAAACTGTTTTTGTGGCCTATTTCACCAGTTTTTTAGCTTGGCATTTTGATCTCTCTTTTCAAACCATATAAATATACTCATTGTAATTTTCGTTCTTTTTTGGCCCCATAATTATGGGGGTTTAAGGGCTTGAAAAGCAGTCCTAGAGGCGATCCAAAGGCCTAATGGCTTTGCTTCTTGGAGATGTTGGGGGGAAGGCTGACCATACTTCCTCTATGGGAACTATGGTCATTATTTGTTTTCCCAGATTTTGGTATCCTCTTCAGCAGTTCTCCTAGCTTGGCTTCGGCGTGGTGCCGGTAAGGTTACGGGGCGTAGCCTGGACAAGCTCTTTAAGTAACTGGTGCTATCCTGTCAGGCTTTTTTAGTCCCCTTGACGGTGACCCACTGGCGCTGGCGGACTTGCCAATATAAAAGTTCTCTGATTTACCGTTATGAGCTTGATAGCAATGGGAGGATGTGGTATACTATCTTTAGTACCTTAATAAGTGAATAAAAAGCCTAATTCACCGGTTTAGACACCGGGCACTTTTGGGCGATACTCTGGGAGAGAGGCACTTCGAGCCACTTTTTGCTCGAAGCCGCAAACCTTGCCAGAGCTTGGTTCACTCGTTCGCCACAGAAGCCGCACGAGCTAAAATGAGCCGCAGGACTCTGCACTCAGATTAGGGGCTAACGGATAAGTCAGACAGTTACTGTGTCCGTCGTGCTGCTTTCTAGGTCTGCCCCAGGTGTCTTTTTTATTATGGTGAACTGATAGGATATCTAAAACATTAAGCGGTAGGTTCGGGCACAATGCCTGAGCTTACCGCTTTTTTATTGTCCGAAAGGGCTAAAAGAACTCGCCTTGATTCTCCTTAGGGGTGAACCGGAGAGGTAAGAAAAGTATGTCTAGAAATAGGCGAAGTCGCCGGGAATGGCAAAGAAAAAAGAAGCAGGGCTTAAAACGGGGCACTTTCAAGCATAGGCCAACGGTGCGGATACCTGACCCTACGGCTTGGGGGGTGCCCCTGAAAAGCAACTGGAAGGTTAGGGGGTAAACATGACAAGGGAGACTGAAAAGCTGGTTTACACGGTCGAGGAAGTAAGCAAACTACTAAATTGTAGCCGCAACCTCGCTTACCGCTTATGCCGGGAGCGGAAGATACCGGGCGTTATCTTCTTAGGTTCTAAGCGTATGGTGGTTAGCGTGGCAGCAATCGAGAAGCTACTCGAAGGCGAGACAAAGCTAAAGGAAGACTAGGGCGAGGTGAAAGAGATGAGAGGGAAAGCGATGGCAGACCTAAAAGATAAGCAACTCTCCTGTAAAATCTGCGGGCATAGTTTCACCTTTGCCGTTGGAGAGCAAATCTTTTACCGTGACCGAGGGCTGGCAGAACCCCGCCAGTGTCCTGCGTGCCGCAGAGTGAAACGAGAGGAGCTGAGAAGTGAACGCACAAAAGATTAAAAGTATAGGTGACTTCTTAGCCTTATTCCCAGCACAGCCGAGGCGCAAAGCTGGTAATGGCTGGCTTGTAATATGCCCGGCTCACAACGATAAAAACCCTAGCCTTTGGGTAACCCCTTCAAAAAATCCTGATTTTATAGCCGACTGGAGATGCCAAGCTGGATGCACGAGGGAAGCAGTATTGGTTGCCGCAGGACTGACCTGGGACGATGTGCGACGTAACGAGCACAAATCAGATGACAGGACTCAAAAAAATCTGGTTGCCACATTCTCCTATGAATATGAGGCGGGTAAAGAGGCTTACCAGATACGACGCTTTGACCTTGGGAACGGGAGCAAAACCTTTGAGGCGTGGCATAAAGAGGGCGATAGATACGTCGCAGGAATGGGCGAATATAAAGATAGGCCAATTCTCTACCATCTACCAGAAATCAAAGGGTGGATAGCCGCTGGCAAGCGCATTTACTCGCCCGAAGGAGAGTTGAAAGCTGACCTCATAATCTCAAAAGGGGGAGCAGCCACCACTTCACCTTTTGGGGCTGGACGTAATAAATGGAGGCCAGAATATAGCAAAATATTGGCCGGGGCGGAACTCATTATTCTACCCGATAACGACAAGCCAGGAGATGATTTTGCCCAAGAAAAAGCCACAAGCCTTTATGGTGAAGCAGCCAGTTTGAAACTACTAAAACTGCCGGGATTGCCAGAGAAGGGCGATATTATTGACTGGTTCAATGCGGGAGGCACGTTTGTAGAGCTTGAACGGTTAGCTAGTGAAGCGCCGGAGTATAAGCGAAAGGAAACAGCGAAAAAGCCAAAGGACACCGAAGGGGAAGTTAGGGGAGTCAGTTTCGCTATTGTGGCTGACTGCTTATACGAGCAGGTTTACTCTAACGAGCAGTCGGCGTTTGTGGAATACAACATAGGCACTGGTGAGGTTAAGACCGTCACCCACGTGATGCAGGGGGAAACCAAAATCATCCCCCAGCAAGGCGAAGAGCTAACTCTGGGCGCTATCAAGCTCCCTTCTGGCGTGACTGAATATGGGGATACATTGTCACTACTACATGAAATTGAGGCTCACATATTTAGATACCTAGACGTGTCTGATGCCTTCCGCAAGTTTGCAGCCTACTACATTCTGCTTTCGTGGCTGTACGACAAGTTCTCGACGCTCCCATATATCCGTGCTATTGGTGACACCGGCTGCGGTAAGTCTAGGTTACTCGATGTTTGTGGCGGGTTGTGCTACAAGCCTACTTTGGTTAGTGGCTGTATAACCCCAGCACCAATTTACCGTATGCTCAAGCGATGGAATGGGACGATGATTCTGGACGAGGCTGACCTTCAAAACAGTGATGAATATAGCGAGGTCGTGAAAATTCTCAACTGCGGCTTTGAACGGGGAAGGCCAGTTATCAGGGCGACTAAAGATAACCCCGACAAACTGCAATTCTTACCTACGTTCGGACCGAAGGTATTTGCTACCAGGAGACGCTTCAAAGACCCCGCCCTTGAGGCACGCTGCCTTACTGAGATAATGCAGGAAACAACGAGAGATGATATTCCAGCTACTCTAACCAGCTCGTTTTATAAGGAACAAGAGGCGCTTCGCAATAGACTTCTTTTGTTCAGGCTAAGGAATTACGCTCTGATAAACCCTGAAGAAGCTATATCACTCGACCTAAAAGGAATTGAGCCACGTCTGAGACAAATAAGTGCTGGCTTTGCCTCTCTATTTGCAGGACAACCTGAAGTGCTGGCAGACTACCAGGCTTTTATCCAACATCACCAGCGGGAGCTAATCGAGCAGCGAGCAATGACTAAAATAGGGCAGGTTGTTGAGAAGTTGTTTGCCCTGACGGAGTCCGTTACTAATGTTACCAACGTTACCAATGTTACTGGAGAAGAACTAATCCCGATTAGCAGTAAGGATATTGCCGAACCCCTAAATATGACTCCCCAGGCAGTAGGGCAAATTCTCAAAACACTAGGATTGCGGACGAGACTTACTAAGATAGAGGGAAGCCCGAAGCGGTGTATAGTCTATGATGCTGTAAAGTTGGACGCACTCAAGAGGCGTTATATCCCTTCTGAAGATGACCAGGTTATGCCTGATAAGGTAACAATGGTAACAAAGGTAACAAAGGTAACGGGACTCAATGAAGATAGCGATAATCTACCGCCTTACCCTACTACCCCTTGTAATTGCGGTTGTATGGATTACTGGCTGCGGGAAGCGAGCCGATGGGGGAAGGCGGAGTGGGTTTGCACACGATGTCACCCGAAGCCAGGGGCGTCAAAATGAAATACGCTGAGTTGGTAAGAGCAGTAAATCAAATAATAGAGGGCTACTCAATACCGCTAACCTTGCGCCAGGTATATTACCGGCTGGTGGCGGGCCGGCTGATAGCTAATACACGCAGTAACTATAATCAGTTGTCTAGCCAATTAGTGAAGGCCAGGGAAAGCGGCGATGTAGATGATAACCGATTTACTGACCGCAGCCGCAGGATAGATGATGTTTCCTTTAACAGCCCAGAGCATTTTATTGATATATGCCAGTATACCTTGAAGCAGCGATATACCCGGCGATTTTGGGATAGTCAGCCAGTCTATTGTGAGGTATGGGTAGAGAAGGACGCCTTGAGCCAGGTATTAGCTGAAGCAGTTTACCCGTTCAATACCATAGTAGCACCGTCACGTGGCTATAGCTCATATTCCTATTTGCGTGAGGCTGCTAACAGAATTAGCCAGCATTGTGGCAATAGCCGGCAGGCTATAATACTTCACTTTGCCGACCACGACCCTAGCGGCATTGATATGAGCCGTGACTTACAAGCTAGGCTAACCAAGTATTGTGAGGCTTGGCGTCTGGTGATAGTCCGGCGGATAGCTTTGAGCTATGACCAGGTAAGGCAATACAACTTGATACCGAACCCGGTAAAAGACGCTGACCGGCGCAGTAGTGGGTATGTTAGCCAATATGGTAAGCAATGCTGGGAACTTGACGCTATAGAGCCAAACGAACTGATAACGCTATGCCGGATGGCGGTTGAAACTTTGGTAACTGATAAAGACGCTTGGCTAGCCATTAAAGAACAGGACAAGTCCGAGCGTGAAGCCTTGATTAAGCAGTTAGAGAGGATAACAGTATGAAGGTGGGAACGAACTCTCATAAGTTAATAGAGCGGAGGTAACAAATGGAAGTAAAGCAGCCAGAAAAGAAACAACATGTAGATTTATATCGGAAGATAGCACTCCGTGAAAGGCTTATTGAAAAGGCTGGTGAGTTAGAAGGTGCGTACTACGTCCCCTTTATCGGAGACGGAGACATTGCCGTTGAACTTTATCAGGAACATAAAATCTACGGGGCTGATAACGACCCGGAGAGAGTTAAGGTCGCTAAGTCTCGACTGAAAGATGCCGAGATAATAACCGCCGATTGCGATAAATTCCCCTTCAAAGGCCAGGAAACAGTATATTCACTGGCCGACTTTGACTCCTACTCCTACCCCTATGATTCCTTTCGCAGCTTCTGGGAAGAGGCTAAATTTAGCTCTCAGTGCGTCCTGTTCTTTACCGATGGGCAGAGGCAGGCCATCATGCGCTCAGGCAGCTACCGAACTCCAGACGGCAAAAAAGTAAAAGCCAAAACGGTCACGGAAAGGCGGGCATCCTATAACTTCTACTTTGATAAAACACTATTGCCCTGGTTTAAGGAATACATCAAGCCCTGGAAGGTAGTCTATATAACAAAGTATCTCCGCAGCGCCAGCATGTGCTACTGGGGAGCGATAATAGCCCGGGAAGATAAAGCAAATAAGGGTAAGAAAGTGAAAGGCAAGCCAGGTAAAGCCCATCGCAACAAATTCGACACTATAAAAAGGAACGAATACCTTGAATTACTAAGGCAGGGACATACCAGGGGGCTGGCGGCGTCACTGGTAGGCATCCATCGGGCGACAGTTAGCACTCACATGAAAAAGGATAGCGAATTTGCCGAGGCGGTGTCTGAAGCCGAAAGCGATGCCATCGGCAAGGTGGAGAACGCCCTATTTGAAGCTGCAACAAGTGGGAATGTAACGGCGATCCAAGTCTATCTATATAACCGTAATCCTGAGAGATGGGCGGATAGGAGAAGCATCCGCTCGGGTGGAGAAGGCGATAAACCTATAAAAACCGAGACCATAATTCAGGTAGTAAGCGAGAACGCAAAAAGACTTACCGAAGAAATTATTCAGGGGAAGGGGACTGAGCAAATATGAGTTTCATTTGGTTATTTCTTGCTCATTGGCCAGGCTCCAAGAAGTTGTCCAGGTCCCGTTTCTTGAAGCGCACAATGCGCCCATGCCGGTAGTGAGGGAGCTTCCCCAGCCTTATATACTTGCGTATGGTAGGCACGC
Source organism: Dehalococcoidia bacterium UBA4087 (assembly GCA_002382615.1). Taxonomy (GTDB): domain Bacteria; phylum Chloroflexota; class Dehalococcoidia; order Dehalococcoidales; family UBA4087; genus UBA4087. The sequence goes on along the minus strand of DFYH01000025.1, from coordinate 25,957 downwards.
TCAGCTTGAGGTATTTAGCGGCCTCTTGTATTGTCAGCCATTCATTGCTCTCCATGTGCCTAGTATAGCACTCGGTATCGCTATATGTCAAGCAATAAAGCTGAATATTAAAAATAAGCCAAAAGTGAGCCAGAAAGACTTGACAAGCGATGAGAAGTGTGATATTATAATACTGGAAGATGAGAAATGATACAGCTAAGGGGGTAAGGGAAATGCAGACACTGACTATAGAGAAGACAGAAAAGGCACCCCACACCTGCGTTAACTGCGGACACACCGGGGATGACATGGTAGGCAATTACTACTGGATAGGCGGTCAGGATGATGTGCTGGTTTATGAGTGCCAGGACTGCCTGGACGCCCGTTGGGAAGCCTCAGAGAAGGCTTGCGAAGCGCTCAGAATAGCGATGGGGGATTTGAGGAAATGACTAAGGAGATAAGGCAGATACCAGTCTTAGCAATTAAGCCCGACCCTACACAGCCCAGAAAAGACTTTGATGAAGACGACTTGTGGGAACTGGCGCAGTCAATTCGCCAGAATGGATTATTAAACCCGATAACCGTTAAGACGAATGGCGATGGGGGATACATTATCATCGCCGGTGAAAGGCGTTACCGGGCGCACCAAATACTGGACGCCGAGACAATAGAATGCATAGTTTATAACGGCAGCAACGGCAAGGAACTTCAACTCGTAGAGAACATCAATCGGAAAGACCTGAACTATATGGAACTGGCCGAAGCCTATCGGTCATATCTCGACAGCGGTCACACGCTAGACGAACTCAGCCAGGTAGTCGGCAAGCCCAAGAACATAATTAGCTGGATGCTCAATTTAGAGAAGTGCCGTCCCGAGGTTCAGCACCTGGTAAGGCGGAGTCAGCTATCCCTGATAATAGCAATATCACTCAGCAAGCTAACAGAGAACGGCCAGCTACGGGCACTCAGGATGATGCAAACGACCAAGCTGAATGTAGCCGAGTGCCAGGCTCTATGTGAGCAAATCTACTTAGAAGAAAGTCAGGGGGATATGTTTATCGAAGAGCCGAAGCTGACAGACGTAGAAATGAAGGCCAGAGCCAGGATACAAAACGCTCTCGATAGAGCTTGTCAGGCATTACAGGAAGTCAACAAGATGGAAGCCGATAACCCCGGTATCTCGGCCCAGGCTATAGCTGAAAAGCTGGACATTACGCAAGAGAAGGTTGACTTACTCTATAAGCTGGTAGGGCAATTCAAAAAGAACCTGAGGCAGCAGAGGGTGGCGGCGCTATGCTAAAGAAAGGACTGGTTATATACGAACCAAAGGGAAGGGCTGGTGAATACGCCCCACTAGCTGTTAATCTATACCGGGGATGCGGACACGGCTGTATATACTGCTATGCCCCGGAAGCCACGTTTGTAGATAGACGAGAATTTATAAAAGCCAGTCCCCGCCAGGGCATAATTAAGAAGCTGGAAAAGGACGCTCCCCAGGCCGCCTTGGATGGACATAAGGGGAATGTCCTACTATGCTTTACCTGCGACCCTTACCAGCCAATAGACATAACCTACCAGCTAACACGGCAAGCCATAAAGATACTTCACAAGAACGGCTTTAATGTCACCATATTGACTAAAGGCGGTAAGAGAGCGGAGCGGGACTTTGACCTATTTCAGCCCGGTGACGAGTTTGCTACCACGCTAACATTCCTGGATGAGCAGAAGTCCTTACAGTGGGAACCGAAAGCAGCCATCCCAGGAGAGAGAATAGAAACACTGAAAAAAGCCCACGAACTTGGCATTAAAACCTGGGTAAGCCTTGAGCCGGTAATAGAGCCTGCCGAATCACTCGAAATAATCAGGCAGACTCATACCTTTGTGGATTTGTTCAAGGTGGGTTTACTAAACTACCACCCCAGGGGGAAAGAGATAGACTGGTACGAGTTCGCCAGAGACTGCATAGCCACACTAAAGCAGTATGGGTGCCATTACTATATAAAAAAGGACTTGAGGCGGTATAGCCAATAAACAGAAAGGAGACACAAAATGAGAGGTAGCATCCGTGAAAAGAGCAAAGGTTCATGGCAAATTCAGATATACACCGGTACTGGGCCGGATGGGAAGCCCCGCCGTCACTTCGAGACAGTGAGAGGTCGTAAGGGTGACGCTCAAAGGCGTTTAACCGAGCTATTGTCTAGCCTTGATAAAGGGGTATATACCCCACCAGGACGCCTTACAGTGGCAGAACACCTTAAGAACTGGCTTGAGGGGTATGTTAAGACTAACTGCTCCCAAAGGACACTGGACGGCTATCAGAGCATTATAGAGAACCACTTGATACCCGCCCTGGGTCATGTCCAGCTAAAGCACCTTACCGCTCAGATGATACAATCTTACTATGGCAAGGCTTGTGAAACGCTATCGGCTAGGACAGTTCACCACCAGCACCGGGTATTGTCTCAGTCCTTAAAGTATGCGGTAAGGCAAGGTTATCTGGGCCGTAATCCCGCAGAGCTTGTTGACCCGCCTTCACCACGTAAGAAGGCTATGCGCACCTTGACGCCTTTTGAAGTCCAAATCCTTTTTGAGAACGCTCAGGATAACTATTACTACCCGGTTATCTACACGGCGGTCAGCACGGGCTTAAGACAAGCGGAACTGCTAGGTTTAAGATGGCGTGATATTGACCTTTATATGCTCTCAATATCGGTTAGCCAAGTGCTCTATAAGCGTAAGGGTATATGTGAGTTCAAAGAGCCCAAGACAGAACACAGCCGGCGGCGTGTCGCCATGACACCAAAGCTGGCACTGTTCCTGAGAGGATACAGGGAAGAGCGTGAACGGCTTTACCATGAGTTAGGCAAGCCCCTTACTTTAGACGGCCTTGTTTTCACCGGTGTGGAAGGCAAGCCAATTGACCCCGGCGTGCTATCCCATAACTTTGCCAGAATAGTGAAAAGGGCGGGTCTGGAAGGTGTCCGCTTTCACGATTTAAGGCATACCTTTGCCAGCCTTATGTTAATGAAGGGAGCAAAGCCTAAAGTTATCTCTGAAGCCTTGGGACATTCTAGCGTAGCCTTTACTATGGATGTCTACTCTCATATAATTAGCGGTATGCAAGAGGATGCTATGGCGTTACTGGACGAAGTGTTACCGGCCGGGGTGAATGGTGCTAAAAAAAATAACGCCAATTTAACGCCAACTTATGTTATTATGTCTAGTAAACCATGGAATCTAGCTTCAAAGGAGCGTAGCTCAGTTGGGAGAGCAGCGGTCTCCAAAACCGCCGGTCGGGGGTTCGAGTCCTCCCGCTCCTGCCAGCCGGGGTGGCGGAATGGCAGACGCGCTAGCTTGAGGGGCTAGTGAGCGATAAGCTCGTGGGAGTTCAAATCTCCCCTCCGGCACCAGATATTGATATAATAAAAATGAGCGGAAGTAGTTCAGTGGTAGAATGCCTCCTTGCCAAGGAGNNGGTTAAGGCAGGGGTCTGCAAAACCCCTATTCAGCGGTTCGAGTCCGCTCGTCGCCTTTAAGATAACACCGCGATTAAGACAAATAAACTATATAGTCCTACAAATAGGCGCTACAACGGACATGTAAACCCCGGCCTATCTCATATAGTTATGCCATAGAGGCGGCAACCCAATCATAAAAAATTAAACCCACAAATCCGGGGGCAAATATTGGTAAGCTACAAGATTATAATTCGTCAGATGAATCTAGTTACAGTTAAACCCTGAATTTGCTATAATGGCAGGCAGAGTAAAACTTACCTTGAGGCCGGGATGGCGGAATGGCAGACGCAGCGGACTTAAAATCCGCCGGAGAAATCCTTGTGGGTTCGAGTCCCTCTCCCGGCACTATCACTTCTCACCACAGCCCAAAGACTATGGACCATTTTCATTTATTCAGGAAAACAAAACCCCTTACCAGGGGCACAGCCTGAAAACCGACAGGACCTGCCTTAAGCTGTGCCCCTGGTGGAGAGGCGATGATGCAGTTGATCTTGGTAAAGCCTAGGCTTTACCAATCCGGTACATCTTGGTGCCACAGACAGGGCAAGTACCCTGAGTGGCCGGCCTCCCGTTTTTCATGGTGATCTGCTTGGGGTTCTTGATTTCCCGCTTGGTGCGACATTTCATACAATAAGCCTGCATTGTTTACCTCCTCCTTTGTTTATTTGGCTTGCAAGCAAGATAGCCTATCTCTAGCTTCATGTCAATACCTAGCGCCGTACAATTTATCTTTCAGGCGTTCCAATTTCTTCTTGAGAACATCCTTGACCTTATCAACAGCGGTTGTGATGAGCTCTCCTCGCTCCTCAGCTCTAACAATACCTCTATTAGTGACCACGGTTGCCTCAACAAGAAACCGGTCTTCAGCGGCCTTAGTTTTTTCCTCGGTAACAACAACCTTTACCATTTCCACACCGGCAAAGTAGCGGTCCAGTGTGCCAAGACGGCGCTGGATATAGCGCTCAACCACCTCATTAATCTCTATATTTCTTCCGGTTATAGAAATATCCATAGCACACCCCCTTTCTTTAAAGTTCTCTAGCTAAGGTAAAGCCCCAGACTGAGGCTGCTCCAGCTTTTTTAAGGGCCGAAGCGCAGGCACCAAGAGTAGCCCCTGAAGTGACCACATCGTCTATCAGGATAACATGCTTCTCTTCTATTCTATCAGAATAACAGGCAAAAGCACCTTCAACATTATGCTGCCTTTCGGCAAGGCCCTTAGAGGATACCTGAGGCTCGGAATATCTGGTCCTTACGAGGGCCTGGGGTAAAACTTCAAGACCAACAAGTTCGCCGAAGTCACGAGCAAGAAGGAACGAATGATTGTAACCCCTCTCCTTCAACCTTCGGGGATGAAGTGGCACCGGCACAACCAGGTCTCCCTTAAGCCCGTAATGATTAAAACCCCCGGCCAAAAAAGAGGCCAGTGTACCCGATATAGCTCTCAGGTTGTGATATTTAAACTCATGGATAGCACGGCGAATAACACCTTCAAAGGAAAATACCGACCTGACCCCATCAAGATAGCCGCCAGTAAGACATTTAGGGCAAATGGCTGCCTCAAGACGCGGCGATCCACAGACAGGACATACGGGTGATATAAGATAAGGTAATTTCCGCTGGCAGTCCTGGCAGATAAAAGCGCCACCATGCCCACAGCCAAGACACCTTTTAGGAAACAAAATGTCCAACGGCAGGCTTAAAAGTCTATTACTCAGGCTCAATGCAAGGCTATCTCGCCCTGTTACCATTCATAATAGGTTCATTGATATAAATGTCACCATTCCTGATCTTCAGATTAAAGCCGCACTCCGGGTTGGTGCACACCCAGGCCTTATAGATGACCGAAGCGCCCTGGCCTCCAAAATCAGAAAGGGGAACCAGATCTCCATTATTGCACTTGCGACACTTGGGAAAGACAAATTGCTCCACTTTAACCTCCTCCCATCCGTTTATTTTTTAGAGTATACATTAGCAAGTTTAGCCCTGACAAGCACCCAGGCCAAAATAGGCCAGCTCACTATATATGGCACCATTTGGTGTAAGCTGACTACGCATCAGTGTAACGCCATCAGCCGTAAAAGAGCCAAAAAATTGGTCCCTCATACTTTGCAATTTATTTCCGAGCTCTCTTCTAGAGGCTAGGTCTGCTCCTTCTCTAGCCCTGCCGATAGTAAAATGCGGCGTAAAAGCCCTCTCCTCAGGCGCAAAACCAATGCCGGCAAGACCGTCATCAATTTTTTCCTGCAGGGTAGCCAGCTTCTCCAGCTCACCGCCAACTCCAACCCAAATAACCTGCGGCCGTAGAGTGCTAGGGAAAGCCCCCAGGCCGCCAACTTCAAGCTTAAAGGGATCACTCTTGTGGCTTACTTGCTCAACTACCCTTGAGATCTCCTTTACTTTCTCTATTGCCACATTGCCCAGGAATTTGAGTGTTAGATGAATGCCTGAAGCTTCAACCCACTTGACCCACGGCCGGCCCTGGCTCAGCTCACCAACAAAGCTCTCAAGCTTTACTTTGATTTCATCCGGCAGATTAATGGCAATAAATGATCTTATCTCATTCATTGGCCAAGCAGTTTCTTAGCATTACCCGCCAATATAGCCTCTTTAACCTCGGCTGGCAGATCAAGCGATGTTACCTCGCTCAAAGTACGCCTATAGCCAAGTAAGGGATAATCAGTACCGAAGAGTAGCCGCTCGGCTCCTACCAGCAAGACAGCGGCACGATATATATCAGGATGGTAAAGGAAAGGTGAGGCCGCGGTATCAAAATAGGTTGAGGCTAAGACCTTTCTAACCTCGGGCATAAGATTATAAAAGGGGAGCCCACCTCCCCAATGGGCGCAGACAATTTTTAGACCAGGATAACGGGCAATAAAAGAATAAAGGACGTCTGGCGTGGCCAGCCCCTTACCAGCATAGCTATGGCCAACCGGCTCTGAGCTATGAAGAAGAATGATAAGGCCAGCATCTCTCATAGCCTCAAACACAGGAGCCAGGTCTTCCTGCCGGTCAAAATGCTGCTCGTCAACCCTTAACTCACCCACACCACGGGCCCCATTCCCCCGGCATACCTCAAGTTCCCGCATAGCTATTTGAGGATTGGAAAGCGGCAGACTGACAAAACCGACCAGGCGCCCGGAATAGCGGGCCACACTCTCAAGGATATACCTGTTGCACTCGATGCAATAATCGTCCCTTATCCAGCTAATGCCACAGACCACCGCCATCTCTACACCGGCTTCGTCCATGGCAGATATAAGATCGTCAGCCGACGCTAGCCTGGCTTTGGGTGAGGAGTAAAGCATGGCAAAACAGGGGTCATCCATATAGTCTTCCCGCCTTTTTATTACTTCTGGCGGAAAGATATGGGTGTGGAAATCAATGACCATCCAGCAGGCTGACTAAAGGGCTAGAAGAGCAAGCACACCGGCAATGATAAGGTAGAAGCCGATGATATAAGCAATAATCCTGGGCCAGATGATAACAAGAATGCCTGCAATGATACTAATAACAGCAAAAGCGATATCCATCTTTACCTCCTAAATAAATTACTCTAGCCCTACGGTTCAAACTTAGCTATCCTTACCACCCGGCTTTACTATACAGAATGAACCATCGGGTGTCAATGACTATACGGCTCATCTCTGAGGATGGTGGAAAAGCCACTTACGGGCCTCAACCCAGAAGGTGCCAACCAGCGCCATGCCGATTACCAGGGCCCATGTAGCCGGGCTGAGTGAGGTCGTCTTGATGGCCGCCTGCACTCCGGGTACAAATGTAGCCAGCACAACAAAGAGAGCTGTCGCCACACCCCAGATAACCATCAACCTATTGGAAAGTGGCCCCAGCTTAAGCAGCGGCTCCCGCTCCGAGCGCAAATTGAAGGCTAAAAAGACATGTCCTAAAAGCCAGGTTACAAAAGCTGCCGTCTGAGATACCATTATCCCAGCACCACCATACCAGGTAACTAGATAAACTAGAGATACGGCGACAAATAGCCCTACTGCCGAGCTAAAAATGCTACTCACCATAGCTTTATCCATAAAGCGTGACTTCCGCTCACGCGGCGGCTGCTTCATCAGGTCACCTTCAGGCGGCTCGATTACAAAGGCGGCCGAGGCCGCCAGGTCCATAAGAAGCTCCATCAGGATAATCTGTATAGGAGCAAAAGGCACCGGCACCCCGAGCAGCACCGGTAGTAGAGTCACCAGCACCAGGGCCAGCTTACAGGCCAGGTAGTAGCGCACCCCCTTCCTGAGATTGGCAAAAAGCAGGCGCCCTTCTCTGATGGCACCCACAATGGTGACAAAGTTATCATCGGCCAGTATAACATCGGCCGCCTCACGAGCCACATCGGTACCGGTCTCTCCCATAGCTACACCAACATCGGCGGCGGCTAGGGCCGGGGCATCGTTTACTCCGTCACCGGTAACTGCCACCACCTGGTCCGTGTGGTGTAGAGCCTGCACAATGCGCAGCTTATGTTCCGGGGTGGTACGGGCAAAGATGGTAGCCCTCTCTACTATCTCTGGCAAATTCTCATCTGATATGGTATCCAGCTCAGGTCCGCTAATAAGACCGGCCTTACCATCAAGACCCACCAGATCTGCTATAGAGCGGGCCGTCAGTGGATGATCGCCAGTCACCATAACTACTCTTACGCCGGCAGATTGGCAAGCCTCAACGGCCTCCCTGGCCTCAGGGCGTGGCGGGTCGAATAACCCAACCAGTCCTGTAAAGGCCAGACCTGACTCGGCTTCTTCCTGAGAAAGATGGTCTTTGGTAACCTTTTTCTCGGCAACGGCTATTATTCTGAGCCCATCTGAAGCCATCAAGCTACCCGCTTCCAGAATTTCCCTTCTCCTATTCTCATCAAGAGGTATCTCTGCGCCATCCTTCCACCAGCTGAGAGATCGATCGAGTACTGCCTCAGGGGCGCCTTTTACCGCTACATAAAGCCCATCGTCCTTACTATAAACCATAGACATCATCTTGCGGACATTATCAAAGGTAAACTCGTCACGCAGTTGGTAGCTACGCCTGAGCGCCACAGGGTCCAGGCCATTCTCCTTTGCCGCCGAGAGTAGTCCCACCTCAAGAGGATCACCGCTTAGTCCCGTGCTGCCCTCGACAATATCGCTGGCCAGCACAGCTACCCTCAGTAGTTCTTTTTTCTGGTCCTCAGGGTAGATTCGGTTTACCTCCATGCGATTTTCAGTTAAGGTGCCGGTCTTATCGGTAACTATAGTAGTAACCGCACCCAGTGTCTCAGCCGCTTCCAGCCTCTTAACAATGGCATGCTCCCTTGAAAGACGATAGCTTCCCAGCGCCAGTACCATAGTAATGATAATGGGTAATTCCTCAGGAATGGTAGCAAAAGCCAACGAGAGCCCGGTGAGCAGCATCTGCTGCCCCGATTGTCCAGCGAGAAGCCATCCAAGAAGCGGTACGATAATGCTAAAGCCCAGTGCCAGCCAGACCATCCAGCGAGTAAGTTCGCGCATCGTCTGCTGAAGAGGAGTACGCGGCTCCCTGACTTCACGGGCGAGGTCAGCCACCCGGCCAAGCTCGGTCGCCATGCCGGTGGCCACCACGACGCCGCTACCACGACCACGGGTAATAACTGTGCCGGCAAAAGCAGTATTACGTCTCTCCGCTAAGGGAGCATCACCAGCAAGGATAACCCCAGCATCCTTCTCAACAGGGATCGATTCACCGGTGAGTGTTGATTCATCGGCTGCCAGTCCATAGGCCTCCAGAAGCCGAATATCAGCCGGTACACGCTGGCCAGCCCGGAGCACTACCAGATCACCGGGTACCAGCTCAGTGGTAGCAACCTCTATTACCTGACCATCGCGGAGGACGGATGTTGTTGGCTCAGACAGCTTCCTCAGAGCAGTAATGGCACTTTTAGCCCGATATTCATTAAGGACTTCAACCCCAACCAGCAGAAGAATAACGACCAGAATAGTGAGGGCATCGGCTAATCCTCCCCAGATAGCATAGATGACACCGGTTACCAGAAGTAACAGGATCATCGGCTCACGAACCTCTTCTAAGAAAATATCCCAGACAGATTCCCACTTCTCAGGGCGCAACTGGTTAGGACCATATTTTAAGAGGCGTTTTTGGACCTCGGCGGGGCTGAGACCCAAAACAGGATCCACGCCAAGTTTAGCCGCTACGTCTGGGGTGGCAAGGGCGTGCCATAGGTGACTATCAATTTTCATCTTCCGCTCCTCGGCAATAAGATATTGTATATTTCTCAGTTCTTAGTTTCGCAGGCTGAGGCAACTTTAAGAACCGTACCTTCGTTAAAAGGCTTGCCTATCACCTGAAGGCCCACTGGAAGACCTTTTTCCAAGCCGACAGGGATAGATATCGCCGGCAGGCCGGCGATATTTACCGGCAGAGTATAAATGTCGGAAAGGTACATTTGATAAGGGTCGGACGCTTTCTCACCAATCTTGAAAGCCACCGTAGGGGAGGTGGGAGTAACCAGAACGTCATACTTCTTGAAGGCCTCATCAAACTCACGCCTTATAATGGTGCGCACCTTCTGGGCCTTCAGGTACCAAGCATCATAATAGCCAGCCGAGAGAGCATAGGTGCCAAGCATAATGCGCCTTTTCACCTCGTCACCAAAACCAACCTGTCTGGTTAAGGCCATATCTTCAAGGACATTTTCCCCCACCCTTACCGAAAGTCCATATTTTACCCCATCGTAGCGGGAGAGATTGGCTGAAGCTTCAGAAGGAGCAATAATATAATAGCAGGCCAGGGCACAATCTGTATGCGGCAGTGATGCGTCCCAGTCCACCACGGCACCAAGCTGTTCAAGCTTACTGATAGCCTTCCTGACCAGCCTTTCTACCCCTGACTCTATCCCACGCTCAAAATATTCCTTTGGCGCCCCAATTCTCATCCCTTTTATATCTTTACCGATAAGACTGGTGTAGTCAGGGACAGGCTCCGGCACCGATGTGGCATCCCGCTCGTCATAACCAGCGATGGCATTCATCACCAAGGCGGCATCCAATGTATCCTGGGTCATCGGCCCTATCTGATCTAAAGAACTGGCAAAGGCAACCAGTCCGTAGCGGCTGACCCGGCCATAGGTTGGCTTGAGTCCTACAACACCACAAAAGCTGGCTGGCTGCCTAATACTGCCTCCTGTGTCTGAGCCTAAAGCATAAACCGCCTCGCCGGCAGCTACGGCGGCCGCTGAGCCACCGCTGGAACCGCCGGGTACTCTTTCCAGATCGTAAGGGTTATGAGTAGTAAAAAAGGCCGAGTTTTCAGTTGAAGATCCCATAGCAAACTCGTCCATATTTGTCTTGCCTACTACTACCACACCACTACCGTAGAGCCTCTCCATAACAGTGGCATCGTAAGGCGGGATGTAATTAAAAAGCATTTTTGATGAACAGGTAGTCCTAATACCCTTGGTGGAAATAAGGTCTTTAATAGCCACTGGAATACCAGTTAAGGGCTTAATATCACCTCGAGCAATCATTTCATCAGCCCTCGCTGCCTGCTTGAGGGCTACCTCCGGAGTAATAGTAACAAAGGCCTTAATAGATGGCTCAAGGCTTTCTATCTTTTCAAGATAAGCCTGGGTAAGCTCAACAGAGGAAACCTCTTTATTCTTGAGAAGCTGGTGAGCCTGAGAAATGCTTAGCTTTTCCATAATTAACCGAGCACAGTGTTGATACGCAAAAAGTCCCCTTCCCTATCTGGGGCATTGGCCAGCACCTCTTCCACAGAAAGTGATGGCTTAACCTCATCCTTACGAAGAACATTTTTAATCGGAGTGGCTTGAGCAGTGGGAGGTATGTCGGTAGTATCAACCTCCTGAAGTATCTGGAATTGCTCCAAAATATACGATAGCTGGGTAGTAAATTTTTCTACTTCACCGTCATCCAATTTAAGCCGGGCCAGCTCAGCTATGCGGCTAACTTCTTCCTTAGAAAGTGCCATAATAGACCCAATTGTAGCAACAGGCCTCGGGGCAATCAAGGTCTGTTATAATTGCCGTTATGGATATGCGGCTTATCTGGGCTATACTGAGCACTATTCTTGAGGAGGCAGCCTTTGCTCTGATTGTTATCTTTCTCCTGCCCCGCTGGGACATCGAGTTTCCCCTGCCCCTGCTTGTTATCATCCTCGTTATCTGGTCCATTGTGGCAACTACTATCTACATTGCTGGTACCCAGGCCTTAAAAAGAAAGCCCCTTAAAGGGCTCACCAGCATGGTTGGCCTTCAAGGCACTGTCATTAAGAAACTTTCCCCCGAAGGGCTCATTAAAATTAAGGGGGAAATCTGGCAAGCATATTCCCTGGACGGTGAGATCGATGAGGGTGAGGAGGTGGAGGTCACTGAGCAACATGGCCTTAAGCTTAAAGTCCGAAGACCTTAAATGTTATAATAGTCTTTCAAAATACTTAAGGTGGAGGAGACACGGAAGTTATTCCAGCCATAGATATCAAGGAGGGTAAATGCACCTTCTTATATCAAGGCGACTACGCTAAAGAGACTGTTTTTGCTGATGATCCACTAACAGTTGCCCTAAGCTGGGAAAGGCGAGGAGCCATGCGCCTACACATAGTAGACCTTGATGGGGCATTAAAAGGAGAACCCTGTCATCTAGACCTAATCAGCCGGATAGCAAGTGCAGTGATGATCCCCATCCAAGTAGGCGGCGGCATCCGTAGCATGCCATCTATTGAGGCCGTCTTAAAAACCGGGGCCGACCGCGTTATACTAGGAACGGCAGCCATAAAAAACGCCGATCTAGTTAAAGAAGCCTGCCGGCGCTTCGGCGAATCAATAGTCATTAGCCTTGACACCCGAGGCGGGAAAATAGCTGTGGAAGGGTGGCAAAATGAGACCGAGTTAAGTGCACTTGAAGTTGCCTACCCCATGGTAAAGCTGGGAGCCAGACGCTTCATTTACACCGATATAGACCGTGATGGCACTATGACCGAGCCCAACTTTACTGCTATTTATGAATTCGTGGAGGGGCTCAAGTTTCCAATCATCGCTGCCGGCGGCATAACAAAGCTAACCCACCTTAAGATACTAAAGTGTTTTGGTCTTGAAGGGGCCATCGTTGGTAAGGCACTTTACACCGGTGATACAAATCTAAAGGAAGCTCTGGAAAAGATTTCCTAGGAGGAGAAGATGCTTAAATTCGATGAGCGTGGCCTCATACCAGCAATCATTCAAGACTCAGAGAATGGGGATGTCCTTATGCTGGGCTACATGAACAGGGATTCTTTAAAACTAACCTTCGATAGCGGTGAAGTCTGGTTCTTCAGCCGCAGCCGTCAAGAGCTATGGCACAAAGGAGCTACCTCGGGTAACCGGTTAATAGTCAAGGAAATCTATATTGACTGTGACCAGGATACCATCCTGATTAAGGCTAAGCCCTTAGGACCAGTTTGCCATACCGGCAACCGGACGTGCTTTTTTACTCATCTCGAACCTCAGGAAGCTGGTTAGGCCTGCTTATTATGCAATACGAAAAAAGGGACTAAGAAGTCCCTTTTTTATGTCTTATTTTGTTGCTGGTAGCGACGTCTGAACTTTTCCACACGCCCGGCAGTATCCACAATCTTTTGCTCACCAGTATAGAAGGGATGGCACTTACTGCAGAGCTCAACTTTAAGCACCTTCTTTGTTGAGCCGGTAGTAAAGGTATTGCCGCAGGAACATATAACCCGGGCATCTTCATAAAAGGTAGGATGTATCTTATCTTTCATCGCTAACTGGCCTTAACACTTACTTTACTCTTATTTTTGCCGGCAGGTTCAAAACTAACTATTCCCTCTGAAAGGGCAAAAATGGTATAGTCTCTGCCCAGGCCGACATTCTGACCAGGTAAGATCCTGGTACCTCTCTGACGGACAATAATTGTACCTGCCTTGACAGCTTCACCGGCAAATTTTTTGACACCCAGCCTCTTAGACTGGCTGTCTCGGCCGTTGTGGCTTCCTGCTGCACCTTTCTTGTGTGCCATTAGCCCCCCTGACCTGGTTTTACAATTTCATCTACAGTGATTCTGGTCAAAGGCTGACGATGCCCCTTTTTCCTGTGATAGCGCACCTTAGCCTTATATTTATAAATGATCACCTTCTTGCCTTTGGCGGTTGTGCCGACAGTAGCAATTACAGCAGCCCCGGGTATAGTTGGCTGCCCACAGGTAACCTCTCCGCCGTCACCAATAAGCAACACCTCCCCTAGCCTGATCTGCTCTCCCGGCAAGGCATCAATTTTTTCTACATCCACAATATCACCTGGCTCCAGGCGATATTGTTTACCTCCGGTTTTAACAACAGCGTAAATGGTAAATCCTCCCTTTCAAAACGTCATATTCTACCAGTCTTAGGAACAGCTGTCAATTCGGAGTCTCTTCCAATACAAGATGAGCCTGGAGGAGGTAGTAGCATAACCTCCTTTCTCTGGCTCATTTTTCGATTAGAAAAGACTGGACTTGACCGAGGTAAAGAATACGGCGGACGGTCTCATGTCCCAGTGGGCCACATTAGCCGGCTCCAATGGTGGGATGTTTCTAAAGGAGGAGCTCGATAGCCTGGCCAAACAACATCGGGAACTTGAGGATGGCATAGCCTCACTTGACACAGCTGTCGAGGAAATTGAGCGGGAGGCCGTCAGCAGGGATGCGGTATAAGGCAGCTTTGGAAAAGAGGACGGGGTGTCCGCCAGCCTTCAGTCCCACCAGCAGAAGGAACTGGTGCGTCTGGTGCTGCACAAGGCAGTGCTCTCCGAGGAGAAAATAAAAATCGCCCTCTATGGGAGACTTCCCGAAGAAGGGCGATTCGCTGAGTTACTAGAAGCGGATAACCCGCGCTCTCCACCGTTAGCCTGGTTAAAGTTAAAGCTCACCATTTAGGATAAAAGGTAAAACCTTCGAGAAGACTCTTGCATTAGCTTACTGATGCAAGAGTCGCAGGAGGGCAACGTTCAGCTGAAAGAAACCCGTATTGTTTGCCGGTCGCTGTATTAGCCGCACGGACACGAATGCATATTGCACCACGAAGTGTGAAGAATAAGGCTAATAGAACCCACATCCAGTGGAATGGGTCATTAACCGACAAACTCTCCCACCTCGTTACAATAAGATAAATACCTATAAAACATAGCAATCCACCTGACAGATACATCGACCCTGCCCTGTTTCTTCCCTTGCAGATTCCTCTGGCTTTGTCTTGATTAATATTCTCACGATGTAAAAGCCACATCAGAATAAAAATAGAAGTCCCCACAAAAACCGTAATCCATTGATATGCTGTGTTGCCAAAAATAAAGATGAATAAAGGTAATATGAAAAGCAATAAAAAAAGAGTAATCCTACCATCATTTCTTGCCGCCAAGTCGTTTCTCTATGAGATTTCATATGTGCCTCCTCTCATTTATTGGCATCTTACCACCAGACCATTGTGGGGGGAAGGTTAAGGTTTAGCTCGTAGAGAAATCCAGTCAAGCTTAAAATCTCACAAAGCTACGCTTCTCCTCTTATTCTATATGTGGTCAGCAATTTTTGGTGTGGGTGCTCCTCAAAGCTCCTGTCCGTTTCCCCAGCTTACTTCAATTTTAATCGCACAGAGCGTAAGCTAAATACAGACTCCGCTGCTGTCTTGAAAAGTTCCGCAGGCAACAGAAGCAAAAGGGGGTCCCCGGACATGCCACAGAATTCTGAGAACTTTCTTCCAAAATCGAAAAACATAACAGGGGAACCCTCTTTCTCAATGGCTATTTGAGTGTAGGCAGTGAGTCGTTCTTGCAAAGTGTCGAGCGGAACGACGTTTTGTAAATGGGCAAAAAACGCTTCCCTAAAAATGCGCTTCTCTTCCTGCGTGAAGGAGGAGAGTGTTGTCCAGTGGTAGTCAAGTGCGAAGATAAAAAAGAGTATCAACTCATCTTCGATTTTCAGTAACTTGGACCAGTGCTCAGCGTCGAGATCCTCGCGTAGGGATTGGATGGTATCCTTGACGATATCGTGGGTTAGCATGAGAAGAAAAGCGGTAAGAGCTTCCGGACTGAACGCCTTTTGGTGCTGTCTTTTAAACCACTTCACTTCTTTGTCCTCCCTTAATATGTCTGTGGCTTCCACTGCGGCAGGCCAACCCCCTGCGTAGGTGAGTCCGTCGTTAGGAACTGAGGGTATCGCTCCTCCAGTTGCTTCAGTTCGCTCATCAACTCATCGTATTCGGCATCGCTAATCTCGGGGCTATCCAGCAACATAATAGCGATGGATATGATGGCTAATTTCCATCTTTAGTTGGTCTATTCTTTCCCTTACTTTGTCCAAGTCCATCATTTAATCTCAATGTAAGGCTGTTTTAACTATATATTATATATCCAACCGATATAACTGTCTCGGTATTCTCAACAAAGCGCATAGAAGCCAGGTCATGAACCCGGCGTTCATCAATGCCCGGCTGAAAAGAGAAATTGATTTGGTCCAGGGTCTTGATACAGGGAGTGGGGCCCCAGATGCTGTTTAAATGCCAAGCGCCTCCCCTGGCGGGCGGTAATTTCCTCGCTCAAGAGCTTGCCCAGGAAATCGATGTAGCTCCACTCATTCTTACTAGCTTCATTAGCCAGCCGGTCGAGTGCCGTCTGAGCCTGGCCTAGTTTCAGCTGCTGCAGATAATTCTGTACTTCAAGATAGGTAAGTCCGGTGGTCATCTTAATCTACCTCCGCCAGTGCTGCATATTCAGCGAGCGGCCGTTGCTATATTTCATGTTCCAGAGATGTTATTAGCGGTGTCACCCTCACTGGTTTTGGCCTTGGTCTCCCTTTCAATCGCCGCTGACTTCACGCACCCAGACGGTCTTTCCTGCCCATTCTGATGGTAGCTAATAGCAACAGCCCCGATAGCTTACTAATGAGTCCCGACTGACTGCCCGTAGCGCTGCTGGATTAGTGGGGTAGGGTAGCCTGCCAGCTATTGCCTTTAGTTTCTCCTCTTTAAGCATTTCGAGGGGTATTCTACCAGTGGTACTATGCATTCGGACGTTAGCTATATTGTCTAACCAATTGCGGCAGCGGGCATTGAGATCATCTATTCCGCTGATGGTAACCAGCCCCTGCCAGAAATTACGCCTAACATATTTTACTCCCGATTCGACCTTCCCCTTTCCACGAGGCCAGTTTGGAGAACAAGCCCGCGGCATAAAACCATAATATTGAGCGAAGTCCAGAAAGGCGGGGTTAAATTTAACCTGGCCATGCCCATCCTCTCCTAAGACCACTGTCTTCATCCGGTCATTGCAAGCCAAAGAAGATAATAGGCAAGTATCGTAAGAAGTATCAGAATGTTGACTTATTGAAAAGGACTCCGTAATTACCCTCCTGCATGGAAAAGGCATTTTTATTAAGGTTAGTCTTAGGGGGCCTCCCCTTCTTACCTTTGGTTTTTAATTTGCTACCCGGGCTTTTTCAGATTCTTTACGTTTCCTGCATCAGCCTTTTTACTTCTTCAACCTCTCTTTGTAAATCCAAAGGGGCGATTAATTCTGGATAAAACTCGGATGTGTAGGCTGACAACATCAAAAGAACCGCCCTCTCTCGTTCCTCAAGAGTGGATATTTTCATAGGTTTTTCAGAGCGCTTATCCCTCACAAACGCATCATAATACCTGTCTTTCATTTGCTGCTGCGTAATCATTTTCTCCGTCAATTTTGGAAATGAGCTGCCGAAGCCTATACCATCAAGCACATGTAGCTTGATCATAGGTATAGCCTCCGTTAAGGAAATCTTTGATTCGAATACCTTTCTTATTTTTCGAGCTTCCTTTTCATTTCGGGGCTCTAGAGTGAGGCCATATGGTTTGAGTGCGCGTTCAAGATACATGTATTCAATGAAATCATAAAATGAATACGGTTCACCTCCAGTTTCTTTCCTAAACTCCTCAAGCTCTCCCTTTGCCGTTTCCTGGGCGCTTTCCATAGGCTTACTAAGTCCAGGAATTACAAGCATCTTTTCCAGTATATCCAGCTTGTCACGTTTAGCACGCCCTAACAGCGCTCCATCTTCGTACACGAACGAAAGAATGTGATAGTAGGCGTGTAACTGTAGATATGGCTTCCCAAGGAAAGGCTTCTTGATTTCCCTTTTTACTGGCACTAAGCTGAAGTATTCTAAGAGGTCTAGATAACCTTCTTTGTACGGCATTTGACCACCTCCCAAAAAACATTTTTATTTTGCCATCTTCTCCGTATTTCTAGTTTGTGAGTAATAGGCGATCAATACTTTAGCTACTGGCTACCTTCTTTCTTTTTTGGCAGTTCGTTTAAGGCACGAGCGCCTTTGAGCCCTTGATCTATCCTGCTTCATCCTGACTCCTTGTAATATATCATGCGCTCATTGCAACCACAATCGCAGAGTCCCCTCATGACCTCCCTGTCAGAGCCACCTCCCATTCCAAAGTTGCGATTACTTTCTGCACGGGCATAGGTAGATTGCGCCAGTCCTACCACCTGCCTTTTCAAACCATCACCCAGGGCATTGGCGGGCTTTCTTCCCCGATTGCCATGCGCTAATGCAGCGGCGCCCTCCTTTCTATACGCTGCTAGAAGCCTCCTCACATGGCGCAGGGAGAGACCTAATACCTCAGCTTCCCTGCCTGTCATCCTGCCCACTTCCACCTGGTTTAATACCACCAACCTCCTCTGCTCTTTCCTGTTCAATGTCACCATCTCCTTCATGGGTGACATTTTCTCAGAACAGTTACATGGTGACAAAATCATAGAACATCAACACACAGCCAGCACAATACTTGACAGGATAAAGGAATTGTAGTAAATCGAGAATGAGGAGGCGAACAGCTATGGATGTAGAAACACAAGAGGTAATAGCCAGAGCCGAATTGCCTAAGCTATTCAGGGCTATCAGGATAGTACTAGGACTATCTCAGGAGAAGATGTCTGAGCTATCAGGGATTAGTAGAGTCCAGATTAGCTACTATGAGACTGCTGACTCAGTACCAACTATGTTAACTTTCAACAAGTGGCTGCAGGCTATCACTAAGGAGATTAAAGAGTTAAGAAAGAAGGAAGGAAGAAAAATCGTGAGTTTATGAAGACCGAAGACCTACAGGAACTACCAGATCATCCTAGTTGGTTACTTAAACAGGCGCTTGGTGCCTTTGATAAAAAACACTATAGGCTCGCAAGCTGGCTTTGTTGGATAGAAATACGTCGAAACCCGAATAATTACTTTGTGCTATGCCAGTATGCACAGAGCCTATACCACTTGGGTAAGGCGAATGACCGTAAAGCTGCTTCTATTTATAAGCGGGCTATAGAGATTAATCCAACCCACCCGCTTGCCCATGCAGGTCTTGGTTTAATTCACTACGAAAATGCACTAAGGATATATAAAGAATACTCTATGTTTCCAGGAGGCTCTTGGCTAATGTTTGCGGATGAAGAATCACCAGAGAGTGAAAGAAAACTTTCACTTACAAGTTATGCTGACCGCCAAGTCGGGAACAGGAAGATAGCAATAAAGGAATTAGAGGAAGCGGCAAATCTGACAAGCGACAAAGGCGACAAAGTGGGACTATTAGCTATGGCTGCGGAGATACGTTGCATTATGAGTAATGAAGACGGAATAAAAGCATATAAGAATATCTTGCATATTGCGCCTGATTATGTTCCTGCTCACTTTCATCTAGCAGGTTGCTATGCAGCTACTGGCAAGTGTGAACTTGCTCTCCAAGAGTACAAATTTATCACAGAGCATGCGCCTGAACTAGCTACTGATTTAGAATCAGTATTAGCTCGTTTTAACATAAAGATAGATAGATAAGGAATTTCAACCTTGACTGGATTTTTTCTACAAGACCAACTTTCGGTATGCTATGCTCAGGTCGTTCTAGTGCTTGGGGTATACCCCCTTGCCAATAGCAGATAAGACTACGAAGGGGAGCTATGGGCTATGATAGCCTGGAGTCTCCTTACTTACCAATCCATATCTAGGCACTTACCATTTTAGCTATGAACAATGGATTGATAATCCCTAATTCACTATGGAAGTATACAGCTTCAGGCTATCCTCAAATTGAACTGACTTTGTATATCTGTCTACCATAGCCAAGCTACTCCACCTGCCTAGCCTCATGATATGGAGGGAATCTACACCGCGCTTGCTGAGCACTGAAGCGAAAGTTCAAGGTAGCGACGGATTCCAGACATGGCCTACCGGTAGCGAAGAATCTACTGGCACAGCAATTCACTGCTTACCAGCCGAATCAGGTTTGGGTGAGTGATATTACATATATGCCTACTGGCGAAGGCTGGCTGTACCTAGCCGGACACAAGGACCTCTTTACCGGTGAGATTGTGAGCTACGCCCTAGGGGAGAGGCTTACCCGTAATCTGGTTAGTCAGTCTCTACTGCAGGCAGTAACCGCCAGAAGACCGGAGAGGGAGCTACTGCAATCAGACGTTAGAAGATGACATCGAGTATGTCAGGAATCAATGGCATTGAGGCATTTAACGAGCAGCAGAAAATCAGGGGGAATCTTCTGCTCAGATTGCTGAAACAGTTTAACGAGGGTCGTTCCAAGAGCTATTATTGTATTGCCGCTACCGTATTGAATATAAACGAATTGGAAAGTGCGCTGACGGAAGCGGATATCAAATCACAATCGCTGGATATTAAAGACAAAGCCAACGCTAATGCATTCTCTGTTAGATGCATTAGCGTTGAAAAAGGGATATCACATCAAGCTTAGAAAATAACAAAAAGCCATCCGAATGAAATTGACGACTGCCAATTTTGCAAGCTCATATCCTGCCTATATGCTAAGTCCGCTGAGTTAAAAATAGGTTAACACCTTTGCCCTAACGGAGATTACAATACCTGAGGGCGGATTGTTAAGAAAACGTCCTTCCTGCGTATTGTAGACTCCCAGTATCACGTAAAAATAGGCGCTGATAGAATCATCGCTGTCGGCAGGGATTAATTCCCTGTTCCTGCTATCCCTCACTTCCCCGGAACGTGTCTCCCAATACATATCTGTAATCTTCAGCTCTAGATACGGCGCCCAGTCGTCGGGAGTGCTGAACCTGGCATTGGTTACTATAGCTTCCATATCGATTGAAATATCTTTATCGCTTTTATCAAAAATTATATCCAGAATAATCGACCCGTCAGTCGGGTGTTCTGTTTCCTGCTCTATAACAAAAGGGGCGCTCGCTTGTAAATAAAAATCGACATCAACCATGAAATTTTTATTATAAACATAGGCAACAACGCTTTTACTGTAGGGTTCCGGTTTCTTTTCTTCTTCTGCCTCTCCTATTTCTATTATGACACTGGCGTTTTGGGCGTCGTTGATGACTAAAAAGTAGAGATACTGCCCATCGAATACTGAAACCGAGGTAGGTTCCGAGTCGATATTTGCTTTTTCAAGATAACCGCTGCGGCTGTCATCGTCGAATAAGGCGTATTGTACATCCAGGCTGTAAACAGTGGCATCGGTGGCTTTTACAGTAATCGGGATTATAAGGTCTTCAGAGCTTGTGATTTTAACCGCCATCAACGCTGCCGCATAGTAAGAACCGACCTCGACTGTCTGTACAAGACCGGGCTTCTTATCGAGGTCCAGTTCCAGTTTATACTTGGCGATATCGCCGGTAATATTAGTTTTTAATGGTTCCACCCATGAGTTGTTGTCGAACATCACTGTCCAGACGAAATCTTTATATACCTGGATAAGCGAGGTACCTTTGGTGTTTAAATAAGCGTTTAAATTGTTTTCGGCAATGCTGCCGCCGCTTATCACATATTCGAACATTTCCTGGAAATCATAGCCGCAATCGACCAGGTATTTGATGAAGTGAGCTGTCTTATACATATGTTCGGTATTTCTGTGGCCGATACCAGTATTCAGGTAACTGTATGGAAGTTTATCTGATAAACCGTAGGCAGTTGCCACATAAGCGGCGGCATAATC
This sequence comes from Dehalococcoidia bacterium UBA4087, assembly GCA_002382615.1. Lineage (GTDB taxonomy): Bacteria > Chloroflexota > Dehalococcoidia > Dehalococcoidales > UBA4087 > UBA4087. The sequence goes on along the minus strand of DFYH01000025.1, from coordinate 4,460 downwards.
CGCCGTTGCTTCCATAAACCACCTGTCCTGGTCCATCTTGGCAAAGGTGACATACTCATTCTGAACGGCATGGAACATTTCGTGGGCGACTGCCATTTTCAGTTCTTTTTCTAGGTAATAGCTGGTCGGTATTTCAATATTTTTAGAGAACCAGCCCCACTCTGCCTCTCTTTCCTCAAATTTGTCGAAAGCATCTATATAAACTTTGGTATGTTCAGGGGTTTTTAATCCCAAGGTTTCTTCATATGCCTGTATCGCGTCGTACATGCCAGTTCTGGCGATTGCGGCATATTGATAAATCGGGTCCCCTGGTTCCATACTGTCCATGCGAGGGGCATCTATGTCTTCGTTAAAGTAAATGGTAAAACGCGGACCTGTCAAGGTGACATATTTTTCATCTTTTACAAATAAAGACCACAGACTTAAATGGTTGGTTTTAACAATTGCTGTGGCTTTAATATTATCGATTTCGACATCCACTTCCTGCCAGGCGTTGTAATCTTCGTTATAATAAGCTACGGCAATCTGACTGCTATGGTCGAGAGTGTCATCAAGCGCATCTTTATCGTAGGAGAATTCGATGGTTATTTCTCCGCCGAAGGCAGTTGTTTGAGAGGCGCTGATTTGAAACATATTTAACGGTACGAACCCTCCGAAGTCGAGAGGTATGCGCTCCGCCAGTTCGTTTATTTCAAGTTTAGTCCCGGCAGCAAGTGTATTTGCCGGTATCACTACATTTACCTTCCCGTCAATACCGGCGTTATATTCTTTGGCGGTATCCGAAATGGTAACACTGGTACCGGCTAACTTTGTGGTGGCAGGGCTGGTT
>DFYH01000025.1:0-3597 GCA_002382615.1 Dehalococcoidia bacterium UBA4087 | reverse complement strand
ATGAAAAAAGCCTTGTCTTAATCATTATTAAATCTCCTCAATTATTTGGCAACATGTCAAAAAGCTGACATTTCGCCAAGATTTTCTCCTGACATACTCATTGCCTCATAATCTACTCGCCTCTTCAGAACTTGTCAACATGTCCGTGTGCGGTGTCCGGGACATCGACCGTTATAACGGATCACTGGAGAAGTAACTAATAAAACATCAGCGCCCCCTTCTATAAAAGAGCCCTACCAAAAAGTCAAGAATAAGTGTTAACTATGGACATACCATAAATAGCCGCCAACATCTGGCATGACCTGAATCTGTCACCTTATAGCAGAGGCCACCCCAAGAGGGACCTCCGAGCCTGCCTTCAAAGCAAGTACTAAATAAGAGCCAGGGCTACAAATTAAACCAGAGCTTTGGCAGTTAATTCAGACACGCTGGTGACCTCAACACCGAGGTCATAGTACTGGCTTAATTCGCCTATCTGAAAACGACAATTGTCGCAGGAGGTAACCACGGTCTTAGCACCTGTCTGGCGAATCTGGTCAGCTTTGAGCTTTCCTGCTTGCATGCGGATATCTTTCCACTCCGGGACGGCCACCAGCCCACTCCCACCACCGCAACAGTAACTATGCAGCCGATTAGGTGTCATCTCACGAAAATCTCCAACTACAGCCCGCAGCACACGTCGCGGCTCTTCCAGCAGACCGCCCTTGCGACCTAAATTACACGAATCATGGTAGGTAACAGGCTCGCCATTTGTGGCAGGGTTCACCGGCAGCACGCCATCTCGAATATAGTCATCGATCACTTCGATGATATTGCGCACCTTAAAAGGCAGGGGATGGCCAAACCACTTAGGGGCGTCCCATCGCATGGCGGTATAGCCATGGCCGCACTCGGTGATAATGACCTCTTGCACCTCAAGCGCTTCAGCTTCCTTAATAATGCGCTGGGCAATGCGCTTGGCTTTGGTTATATCGCCCAGGAAAACAGCATAGTTGGCAGTATCAAACATGCTCAGCGTCCATGATTCCCTGGCTATGTTAAAGATAATTGCCTGGGGAACAATGGTGTGAGCCCCGGCCAGAGGTACATAGAGCAGACGAGCTCCCTTCTGGTTTACCGGTATTCTGGCCTCGGAACTGCCCAGCTTATCCTGCACTTCTTTCTCCAGTTCTTTCACCTGGTCTAAAAATATATCCCGGAAAAGGTCAGCGTTCTCTTCCTTGGCGATAGCGGCATTCGCTATCTCAACGAGCATCTCGGGGCCATATCCACAAGCGGTAGCCACCGACCTCATCACCCTCATAATCTCAGCAGTCTCTACACCAAAAGGACACTCGAAGGTACAACGATGACACAGAGTACAACTGGAAAAGGCTATCTCGGCCAGCCTGGATAACGCCTCATCTGTGGTTGGCTTAGCTCCAAACCAACCGGGAAAGGCCTGCCCCACCGGATCCATGAATTGACGATAGACGCGACGCACCTGCTCAGCGCGATAGTATGGCGTATGCTCCGTCTTGGGGTCTGATTGGTAGTAATGACAACTCTCAGCACAAGTTCCACACCGGACGCATACCTCCAGTGCCGTCAGCACTCTACGGTCAACCAGCTTCTCCATCATTTCCCTGGCTAAGGCCGTCTTGTTTTGTTCCTCAACTGTTATAGTTTCCATCTCTCTACTCTAGTACATTCTTACGCCCGAATACCAGCCCCAGGAAGATACGGGCATAGAAAAAATAAAGAAAATGTTTCAGCTTACCAAAAGGGGCATAGGCCAATGTAATACCTGCGACAACCCAGAAAAATGGCAGGTAAGCAACAGAATAGGCCGACATCGCTCCCGACGCCAGAAATAGCGTGACTAGCGCTAGAGCAAAGTAATCGTCAGGCACACTTAGCAACCGCATGGTAGGGTTAGCCAATCGTATGCCGAACCCAGCTAGTCCCATGACAGCACCGATGGCGAACAGGACTGTTAATGACAGGCGCAATGGTCCAGGCATCACCCCCAACCAGGGTGTAGCTATCAGATAGGCTGCTCCCGCAAAGATACTTAAGTGGAGGATAACGCCGCGCAAGTATGCCATCCAGTGCAGGCGGGCACTAGCCTTGGCCCAGGGAGCCATACCCAGGGTGAACGACCAGAAAACCCCCCGACCTGGTGAGCCTTTAATGGGTGCCATTTCAACACCATAAGGTCTGCGCTGTAAGGCTATCAGAATAGCTACTATGCCGGCGACAAAGATAACGCCACCGGCAATGGCGATTCCAGCAGCCACTATCTCCAGCAGGCTCATTTCAGTCTCTTTACAAAGAAGGTGATGATTTTACCATCACGGTTCATGGCTATAACCTCGTTGCCAGTGCTTCTAGCCCAGGCTGGGATATCGGCCAGGACACCCGGGTCTGTGGCTGTAGCTTCCAGAATGCCGCCCACGGCCAGGTTCTTTACTGCCTGGCTCACCCTGACCACCGGGATAGGGCAAAGGAGCCCTTCCAGGTTGATTTTCTGGTCTGCCTTGATTTCTTGCCTTGCTTCTTCTGCCATTGTTCTCCTCCTCTAAAAATATTTTTATTAGCTTAGATAAACAGCGTGAAGTCGGATTGTTGGGCATGCTCCAGCATATAGCCAACGCCCACCGTATCATTGACTTCATCTATTAAGTCAGTCCGCGATATTTCCATTACCTCCATACTCGTCTGACAGGCATACATCCCGACCCCGAGTTCAATGGCCAGCTTCCTTAAGTCCTCCAGCTGAGCCACATTTTTATTCTTCATCATTTTCTTGAACATCCAGCGTCCCATCCCTAAAAAACCATACTTGCTGGGGTTGGCCTTATTGATATCTCCACCTTCAAGGACGCCTACCATGCGCCCAAACAGGCTTTTGCCGGTGCGGACATCCTTTTTGATTGCCCTTATACCCCAGAAAGTAAAAAACATCATCACTTCCATACCCATGGCTGCCGACCCGGTGGCTATGGTAAAAGCAGCAAAGAGCTTTTCGAAGTCACCGCTCAAGACAATTAAGGTAGCCTTTCTCCCGGTTTCTGTTTCCATATATAAATACATACCTCCTTACAAAATTATTTTCCGGAGTTCTCTGACGTTGCATGAAGAGAGCTTGCTAAGGCCTCCTGCTCTGCCATCTGTTCTAAGAGAAAGCTATGGATGAGATCGCAGGCCTCGCCAATGACGGGGCTGGCAAGGCTGTAATATACTGTCGCCCCTTCGCGGCGCGTTTTTACAATACCCCTTTTACGCATGATAGCCAGGTGTTGAGAAATGTTGGGTTGCGAGATACCCAGCTGGGCTGAAAGATGGCCCACTGAGGCCTCACCTTTCCTGAGCTCGTGTATAAGCATAAGACGCTTGGGTTGGGCCATTGTTTTGCAGATGTCCGCCTGTGTTTCAAAGACCCAGTTATCTACCATTTAGCACCACCTTCATTATATTATAATACTCTTCGAATATTCTAATATAATAATTAAATAATGTCAAGGCCCAAGGTCACTCGGTGTCTTAACTCTTTGATAATGTCCTCTGGAAAACTCGATAGAAATGTCCTCCCCCCAGAAAAGTGGTAAAGAAAAG
>DFYH01000014.1 GCA_002382615.1 Dehalococcoidia bacterium UBA4087 | reverse complement strand
ATCTCGAAAACCGGAATGGGTTATCCTGAATGCCGTGGCTGGCATGCTGCCTAAAAATAAACTACGTCGTGGCATGCTGAAAAGGCTGGAAATATATCCTGGGCTACCAAAGAATAGTTAGGAGGGGGAGTCTTGGCTGAAAATAATTATTACCAGGGTACCGGTAGGCGTAAGGAGTCTACCGCACAAGTGAGGCTTTATCGTGGCGAGGGCAAGTTCACCGTTGACGGTAAGTCCTACGAAGAGAGATTTAGTCGTCCGGAATACCAGCGGAGTATTCTTGAGGCATTTTTAATTACCGATACACTCGGTAAATATGATGTAGAGGCTAAGGTATCCGGTGGGGGCGTTAGCGGCCAGTGCGATGCCATACGGCTTGGCATTGCCAGAGCTCTTGTTAAGGTAGACGAATCTTTCAGGCCTTTGCTCAGGAAGTCTGGTCTTTTGACACGTGACCCGCGGGCTAAAGAGCGTAAGAAGCCTGGTTTAAGGCGTGCCAGGAAGGCGCCGCAGTATACCAAGAGGTAACCTGCTAAGCCCGGCCGTAATCATCCTCTACTCTAATAACATCTTCTAATTCAGGAGTGGAGACCTCGAAAAATGTGCTGTCTTCTATGGCCTCAAGGCGGTGTCGGGTATTGGGGGGGATCCTTAGAGAAGAGCCGCTACCCGCTTCTCTGGTTATCATTATTCCTGGCTTTTCTTCTATCTCTATTCTTGCCTTACCGTTATAGAGATAAAGGCTCTCGTCTTTTTTCTGGTGGTACTGGAGGCTCAGCCGATGCCCCTTTTTAATAAAAAGAACCTTACCGACGTAGTGAGGCGTATTGGCAAAAAGTAGCTCGTAACCCCAGGGTTTTTCTGTTTTTATCGGCTCCACCTTTATACTCCGGCTATTAGTTTGCCAGTTTCGGTAAGTTCTAGCGCCTGCTCCTCGCTTTCAGCTTCGGCGTAGATACGCAGTAGTGGCTCAGTACCAGAAAACCTTATCAGAAGCCAGGCGCCATTATCTAGGGTAAAGCGAAAACCGTCTAAGGTATCCTTCTTTATGACGGGCTTATCAATAAGACGCTGGGGATAACCAGAAGACAGCCTCCTTAATATCTCATCACGGCTCTCCTGGGGGAATTCCACATCGAGCCGGTGGTAATAGTGAGGACCTACTTTTTCGACTAGATAGCGGCGTAGCCGGGAAGGCATCATCTCCTTTTTGATTATAAGATCAAGGAAATACAAAGCCGCTAATATACCGTCGCGCTCTGGTAGATGATAACGAAAGGCATAGCCACCACTTTCTTCACCTCCTAGGAGAGCATTTTCACGGCGCATCAGAGGGGCAACATATTTAAAGCCTACTTTTGTTTCGTAGATAGGAACGCCAAACATCTCGCCTAATTTGTAGAGCATGCTGGTGGTGGTTATTGTTTTTATTATGCTGCCCCTCTCTTTTCTTACTTCTAGGAAGTACAGGGTAAGCAGGGCAAAGGTTTGGAGCTGATCAATAAAGTTGCCTTCTTCGTCAATAACTCCCAGGCGATCGCCATCACCATCATTGGCCAGCCCGACATTTAATTTTTCTTGTTTTACCAGCGTTGAGAGTTCTATTAAATTATCGCCTATAGGTTCGGGCTGTTTCATGCCGGGGAATATCGGGTTGCGCTCGCTGTGGATTTGGATGATCCTATTTTTACCATCAATAAGCTCCTTTAGATAATCACTAGCAGCACCGTACATGGGATCGAGGCCTATAGCCAAGCCGGCATTTTGGATAGTGTTAAGGTCAACAAGCTCCGAAATTCTCTTTAAATAGTCTGGCTTGGGATTAACAAATTGCAATAGCCCTTTTTCCTTGGCTTTGTTTAGAGATATTCTGGCTACATCCTCAGGGTCAATCCGGTCTATCCCTCTTTCTATTTCATTAACCATTTCGTCCGGCGCGCTTGAGCCATCTTTTATCCTTATCTTAAGCCCGTTCCATTTCGGGGGGTTATGGCTGGCAGTTATAGATATGCCGATTGTGGCGTCAAGGTGAACGGTTGCGAAGCTTAAGACTGGCGTTGGCGTAGCTTCAGAGCAGAGGAAGACAGGTATTCCATTAGCGGCCAAGACCTCGGCGGCTGTTTGAGCGAAATCCTCGGAGGCAAATCTTGTGTCATAGCCAATGACTATTTTTTTTGTATCGGGGTTGCTATCTCTAAGAAAGTTGGCTATTGCCTGGGTGCAGAGGGCAACATTTTCGAAAGTAAAATCGCCAGCGATAATACCTCGCCAGCCGTCGGTGCCAAACTTAATCCTTTTCAATATCCCTTAGATAAATTAAGATTTGCTGGCTTATGCTACACTTTTTACTTTCTGCGGTCAATTCTTGCATAAGGCTACTTTATTAGAAGGGCTGATGAGCTGACGTCGGCTCTCAAAGCATTAATTTTATCGGTCCTCTCCCAGGGCAGATTTAGTTCAGGACGGCCAAAGTGGCCATAGCAAGCAGCTTGCTGGTAAATAGGACGGCATAGGTCAAGTGTTTCAATTATAGCCAGCGGTCTTAGATCAAAGTGCTTATTGATAAGCTCAAGAAGGACCTCATTTTCCAGGTTGCTGGTGCTGAATGTCTCGATAGAGAGCGATAAGGGGTGTGCTTTGCCGATAACATAAGCGACCTGAATTTCGGCCATCTCGGCCAACCCAGCGCCAACAATGTTTTTGGCAATATAGCGCGCCATGTAGGCCGCTGAGCGGTCAACTTTGGTAGGGTCTTTGCCGGAAAAAGCGCCACCGCCGTGATGGACGCTAGGTCCGTAGCTATCAACCAAGACCTTCCGTCCGGTAAAACCGCTATCTGAGACCGGGCCGCCGATAGCAAATCGGCCGGTGGCGTTGACGAAAAGGGCTGTTTTAGAATCAATCATTTCCGGGGGTATGACCTTATTTATCACTTCCCTTATGATATCTTTTTCTACTGTTGTCTGGTTTATATTGGGATCATGCTGGGCGGCTATAACAACAGAATCTATGCGGCTGGCTTTGCCATTACTATATTCGACTGTCACCTGAGATTTGCCATCTGGTCTGAGATAGGGTAAGACGGCCTTTTTGCGCACCTCGGCCAGGCGTTGGCAGAGTTTGTTGGCCAGTATGATAGGCAGGGGCATAAGCTCTGGCGTTTCATTGCAGGCAAAGCCAACCATCATTCCCTGGTCACCGGCCCCGAGTGTGTCATATTTATCTTTGGCCAGGCCCGTTTTAACTTCAAGTGAGTGGTTAACTCCAGCGGCTATATCTCCTGATTGCTCATTTATACAGGTGATAACACCACAGGTGCGGTAATCAAATCCGTATTCTGGCCTCGAGTAGCCTATGTCTTTTATTACGTCTCGGGCAATCTTCGTCACATTAAAGTGGCAGTTGGTACTTATCTCACCCATTACGATGACCAGCCCGTTGGTCACCGCTGTTTCACAGGCCACCCTGGCTGAATGGTCTTTGGATAGTATGTCGTCAAGTATGGCATCCGATATCTGGTCGCAGATTTTATCCGGATGGCCCTCGGTTACTGACTCCGCAGTAATAAGGAACTTTTTGGCCTCCTGAAAGCTATTACGTGTCACGTCCCCTCCTTCCAACTGGATAGATAATTTTTCTGTTCTTCCGTTAGCTGGTCAATGTTAGCACCTAGTGATGCTAATTTTAAGCTGGCTATTTCTTGGTCTATCTCGTCAGGCACCATATAAACAGAAGGCCTGAGATCACCCTTATGATTTATTATGTGTTCCAGGCTAAGCGCCTGACATGAGAAACTCATATCCATGACACTTGACGGATGTCCCTCGGCAGCTGCTAGATTTACCAGGCGTCCTTCGGCTAAAAGGTAGAGATGACGCCCATCGGGTAAGCTATACTCATCAACCATTGGCCTTGCTTCTTTCTTTGACAGGCTTAACGCCTCAAGGGCTTTAACATTGATTTCCACGTTAAAGTGTCCACTATTGGCCAATATGGCACCGTCTTTCATGACTTTAAAGTGCTCTTCATCAATTACGCCTCTATTACCAGTGGCGGTGATGAATATATCTCCCTGAGGGGCAGCTTCTTTGAGCGGCATTACCAGGTAGCCATCCATAATTGCCTCCAGGGCTTTTAAGGGGTCTACTTCGGTAACAATTACGCGGGCACCAAGGCCCTTGGCTCTTAAGGCAATGCCATGTCCGCACCAGCCGTAACCTGCTACCACCACCTTTTTGCCTGCCCAAAGGATATTGGTGGCTCTGGTTATACCGTCAATAGTACTCTGCCCCGTACCATAACGATTATCAAAGAGGTATTTAGTTTTGGCATTGTTGACGGCAATTATTGGGTACTTTAGCTTACCTGCCTTTTCAAGATTCTTGAGCCTGGTTACCCCGGTGGTTGTCTCCTCGGTTCCTCCCCAGATCGTCTCTGCTAAATTATTTGCTTCTTGGTGAATAGTGGTGGTGAGGTCGGCTCCATCATCTATTGTCATATGAGGGTCAAAGGCTATAGCCTTAAGGATGTGCCTCCGGTAGGTGCCTTCATCTTCTCCTTTTAAGGCATACACATTGATCCCTTGGCTAGCTAGGGCAGCACTCACATCGTCCTGAGTGCTTAGGGGGTTCGAGGCCACAAGTGTTACCTCGGCTCCTCCGTCTTTTAGCGCCAAGATAAGGTTAGCTGTTTCAGTAGTAACGTGAAGGCATGCACTTATGCGCGAACCTTTGAAAGGCTTTTCCAGCAGGAACCTTTGCCTTATTTTCTTTAAGACAGGCATCTCCCTTCCAGCCCACTCTATTCTGTTCTGGCCCAGGGAGACAAGAGAGGCATCTTTAATCTCGCTCACTTAGTTTCTCAACCACCTTTCTTATCAAATTGTCAATCTTTTCTGAAGAATCAATTGTAACACGATTTTTTTCGTCGGTCTCGATTATCGGCTCAAAAACCTTGCGCTGATATTCATATATTTCCCATCGGCCATCCGAGATAGCGCTTGACTCCAGACGCTTCAGGAGTCTTTCTTGGGTGGCTTTATCATCCAGTTGGCACTCGAGAAAAAGAAAGTCGGCTCCTTCGTCTTGGGCTAGCTTCATAGCCATCAGTCTGTGCTCCCTTTTGATGAATGAAGCATCCAGGATTACTGATATCCCATCCTTAAGATATTCTCTGGCCGTATCAAACATCTTCTGATAAGTTATCCGAGTAAACTGGGCTGAATATATGCTGTCTTCGGGTGTGCTGTAAGCATGTTCTTCGGGTGGCATGCCGGCCAATTCTTTTCTTATCCTGTCAGAAGATAGGACAACTGCCCCAAGGTTTTTTGCCAGGGCTTGGGCTAGTGTTGTCTTGCCGCTCCCCACAAGACCGGTAGTGATAAAAAGTACAGGATTTTTCCAGGTATAAGCAAAAGCCAGATCAAAGTAGCCTTCAGCTATCTTCTGAATGTTAGTCTTTTCCTCGATATTAGGGTCATCTAATTGAAAGTTATGTACCTTGCCTCTAACGCAGGCACGGTAGCACTTGTAAAACTTAAGCAGGCTGGCTATCTCCACGTCTTGGCCGAGGCTGATATAGTATTTGACCATCTGGTTGCTGAGTGCGGCTTTTCCATAATGGTCGATATCCATTGCCAGAAAAGCAAGCTCCGAGGCTACATCGCAGTATCGGAAGCGGTCATTAAATTCAATGCAATCATAGATGCAGATGCCGTTAGTAAAGCAGATATGCGCGCTGTGAAGATCGCCGTGGCAGTCTCTTATTTTCCCCTCGGCGCACCTTTTAGTAAGTAGTTCAGAATTTTGGCTTATGAATCCTCTGGTAAACTCAGCAATCTTTTGGTAAAGCGGAGGTGAGATTGTCCTCCCTACATATCCGTTCATCTGACTTAGATTTTCCTCGTTATTTTGACTGATGACATCTATGCTGCCGAATTTACTGATTGTCTTGCCGGTCGGGGCTTTTAAGTGAAACTGGGCTAGTTTTTGGCTCAATTTCCATAGCATCTCGTCATTTACCTGGTCTATTTCTAGGAGGCGGTTCATCATCCGGTCTCCAGGTAGCCGCAGCATCCTTACGGCATATTCGACAACCTCACCCTCCCCTCCAATATAATATCTCGAGCCTTTTTTAGTTATGGGCACCACGCAAAGATATATTTCAGGGCACAGCCTTCTATTTAGCTCAATCTCTTTCTGGCAGAAATAGCGGCGGTTTTCTAAAGTGGTGTAGTCTACGTAACCCAGATTGACCGGTTTTTTTATCTTGTAGGCGTATTTATCGGCAAGGAAGACTATTGACATCTGCGTTTGGGTAACATCTATGTGGGTGGTCGGCTCAGGGTATGCCTCTGGTAAACTAAGAGAGTCTATGACCTGGAGCATTATGTGCCGGTGCCTGCCGAATAATCTGCCATTGCCCTTACACCACTCTCATAAGCCCGCCAGAGGTTGGTATTGTCAGTAACACTCCTTAATGGCTCAGAATTTGTGATAGCGCCGCTTCGGGCCAATTTCTCCATTGTCTTAACCGGGAGCTCTATTTTTTCCCATTTAAGCGGGTACTGGCCCATAGCTTCACAGGCCTTGGCCAGTAGGATAACGCCGGAATGTACCATATGAGGCGAGTATGCTCTATCATAGCTAAGCTGGGTATGAAGCTGGTGAAACTCGTCCGCTGCAGTTTCGGTATCGATTGAAAATGCCTGGGCCAGAGGGGCTACCAACCTTTCAACGGGAGGATTATCGTAGTTAATCCAGCTAAGACATTCTGAGAGCATGGCCAGAGTGGAAAGCCACAGAAGATTTTTGTTCTTTTCCCTGTCTTTATCCCAGAACTTTCTAACTCCTTCGCATCCTGCCAGTATGCCACTCGCCATGACCTCGCCTCCGGCAAGAAGGGCGCCAAAAAACTTAGCTGCTTCCTGATCAGCCATGCCGGCTTTAATTTTTCCTGAAATCTCCTGTTGGATTTGGCCCAATATTTTCTCGGGATCTTCCATCTAACCTCTTAGGAATAGCGCTTTCTCATTATCTGAGATAACTGGTCCAGTATCCCGAGGGCATATTCTGAAGCTTCGGTACTTAGCATGGCCAATCCACAACTTGGCGTTAAAAGCCCCTGGCTTACCAGCTCTTTAAACTGAATGCCATTTCTGGTTAGCGGTGCCATTGTTTCCTCGAGCCTGTCCTTCAGGGTTGAAGCATCCTCTTTGGCCAGAGATTTTTCGTCGGTGGGCACAATACCCCAGGCAATGGCCCCGCCCTTCTTTAAGAAGCTTTTAGTCACCTCGCTATAAGGGTTGAGTGACTCAGGGAAGTTATAACTATCAAAGCTTATAATATCGGTATTGGTTTCCATCAGGATTGACCAGTCTGTGTTGCCACAGCAATGTATACCCTTTAGCCCTCTAAGACCGCCGAGCACCTCATTAATAAGAGCCTTTACCCTCTGGGGCTCAAGATTAAAAAATGCCGAGCCATAAGAGACCATCCCCGGCTCATCCAAAAAGATGATTGTTCTTCCCAATGGGGCCAGCATTTTTTCCTGCCAGGCTGCTTTTAATCTCAAGAATTGGGCTATCATTTGCCGTAGAGTATCATCATAAATAATAGGCTTTTGGGCCTCGTCGTTGACCGCCATCCCAAAGGTTACTGGGCCGGTAAGCTGGCCTTTGACTGCTTCGAAGGGCGGCTTTGCCAGCTCGAGGAAGGTGTAGAGTCCTGAGGCCTCCTCTTCTCGTATGGGGTAATGGTCAACATTATTATTTAAATATGCCGAGTAAAGTTCTTTTGCTTCTTCTTGCCCCACCTTTTTTACCAGGAGGTTGTTACCTTCTATGTTTAGGGCAGGAAAACCAGAGGCTACCTGCCTTATCATACCTTCCTCGGTTGAGCGGTTGGGTAGCTGAGGCCAGGCAGGGATTTCCTTAAGATATTTGAAGATAAGTGAGCATGCCTTAAGGGGATCGATCTGAGGCATGCTGCCTATAGCGGTTGCCAGGAGATGAAAGTCTGTATTTGACATAATTTATAGGTAACCGTTAATGATAAGACCCAGCTTTTCTTTTATATCAGGACTGATAGCATCGGGGCTGGTAACGATAGCACATTTTAGTGCCTCACCACAGGAGCATTTTCTTTCTCTGGGCATCTCTTTAATCGCCTGGCGAATGATTGTTTTAGAGAGCTTAACGTTAGACTCCATGATTTTAGTGATAGTGCTAACTGTAACTATGTCCTTCTCCTCGTGCCATGAGTCATAGTCGCTAACACAGGCTATGATAGCGTAACAGATGCCGGCCTCGCGGGCAAGTTTGGCCTCGGGCAGGGCAGTCATTCCGATGATATCCGCTCCCCAGGAGCGGTAAAGCCTGGATTCGGCCCGCGTGGAAAAGGCTGGTCCTTCCATTACCAGATAAGTGCCTTTGGGGTGGCAACTAGCTCCGGCTTTAAGCCCTGCTTGGTAGAGTATTCCTCTTAAGAAAGGGCAAAATGGCTCGGCAAAAGCAATGTGGGCTACAATGCCGTTACCAAAAAAGGTGTTATCCCTTTTGCTTGTCCGGTCAATTAGCTGGTCAGGGATAACCAGATGACCGGGGGCAATCTCCTCTTTAAAACTTCCTACTGAGTTGACAGCAATAATAGACCTTACCCCCAGTGACTTGAGGGCATATATATTGGCCTTGGAGGGCACTTCGCCCGGCATAATGGTATGTCCCCTGCCGTGGCGTGGCAGGAAGGCGACCGTGGTCCCTTCCAATCTGCCGAGTGTGATTTTGGCGCTGGGTTTGCCGAAAGGCGTATCCAGCTCAATCTCTTTTATATCGGAGAGACCTTCCATATTATATAGTCCCGTCCCTCCGATGACTCCTATACTAGCTTTCAAATCCTGTCTCATAAAAAGGCCCCTTAAAAATACCGTTTTCATTAATGATAGCAGTAATATACTGATGAGGGGTAATATCAAAGGCCGGGTTAGCTGCTAGTGTGCCCTCTGGTGCTATAGCCAGATTATAAATATGTGTTACCTCGCCGGGGTCTCTAAATTCGATGGGTATATCCTTACCCGATCGACATTTCTGATCTATGGTGCTTGATGGAGCGGCGATATAGAAAGGAATGCCTTTTTCTTTGGCCAGGACGGCCAGCGTGTAGGTACCTATCTTGTTGGCCGTATCGCCGTTTAAAGCGATGCGGTCGGCACCAACTATGACCGCATCTACTTTGCCCTGGTTTATCCAGAAGCCGGCTGCCATGTCAGTGATCAGGGTAAAAGGTATGTCTTCTCTTTTTAATTCCCAGGCCGTCAGCCGTGAACCTTGAAAAAGAGGACGCGTCTCGGTGATAATTACCTCTTTTAGTTTACCCTCTCTATATGCCTGTTTAATAATACCCAGAGCAGTGCCAAAAGCAGCAGTTGCCAGAGACCCAGTATTACAATGAGTCAAAACCCTCATGTTTTGGGGGATGAGTGTGGTACCTAATTGGCTTATTCTGATTTCAGATTCTTGCTCTTCCTGGTGGACTCTTTTGGCCTTATTGACAAGGCTTTTTTTGATATCCTCTACCTTATCAGCTGATATAGCTGCCTGTCGCATGTCTTCCACAACCCGGAAAAGGTTTTGGGCAGTTGGCCTGGTGCTCGTAAAGACTGTTATAACCAGGTCTAATTCCCTTAGGAAGTCCTCTTTATCGGCTTTATCTATCTGAAGACCCCCTAAAGCTATGCCGTAGGCAGTGGCAATCCCGATAGCCGGTGCACCGCGTATAGCCATATCTTTTATTGCATGAGCTACTTCACGGTAATTGTAAAGTTCGAGGTAATTCTCTTCATGTGGTAACTTCCTCTGGTCTATGGCTACCACATGGTCTTCATGCCATTCTATTACCTTCACGAAGTTCCTTTCTGGCATCGGCGCTATTAAATGAAAGGGCTGATGGCCAAGAGTCCTGGGGTATGCTTTTCCACCGGCCTTAGCTTATGGTGGATATAATTCTTTAATAAGCCCTTTTTGGTTATTGCCATTATTATCTGTTGATTATGTTGCTATCCTTTTTGGCTCTTACTTTGTTCCATTCTTCTTGCCTTATATCCATGAGCATAAATTTATAGCCGTTTTTCTCGCTAAAGCCACAGGGCACAAAGCCACATTTTGAAAAACAGCGCTGTGCTCTTATATTCTCGGCCAGTGTCTTAAGATAAACGCGTTTCATATCTTTGTCACCAAATGCATACTGGAGAAGAGCTGTTATGGCATCGCTGCCATATCCTTTGCACCAGTAGTCCCGATTGCCGATCATTATGCCCAGCTCGGCTTCTTTTATTCTCTCGTCAATATTATATAGTGAGCAGTTGCCAATGTGTTTGCCATCAACTGTTTCAATGGCCAACTCCACATGGCTTCTAAATGGCAGTGTAAGTTCGTTTTTATAGTAATAAAGGTAGTCCTCAAACGAGATGTTAAGGGGTTGGGTGGCGTCAAGATGAGCCAACTCGGCGTCTTTCTTCCAGTTATAGTCATTTGCGGCGTCGGAAAGCTTCTTTGCTCTAAGACTGATCTTACTCCCCTGGAGTATCATCTACCTCAAATTCCATTAGAGGCACTAGTTTCGTGGTCGCTTCTATCTCATAAAGGGCCTGACGAGCGGCCTCTCTTACTGCTTCGCCCTTATCTCCACTAAGTTTCTTGAGTTTGGCCTTAGCCTCCGCTCCCCCTAACTTACCCAAAGCCTCTATGGCAGCCAGCCTAACTTCAATGTCCTCATCATTAGTAAGGCTTATAATAGATTGTACCTCGGCTTTTCCTCCTAGTTCTCCACAGGCACTGGCTGCTTCATAGCGCATCTCTGGTTCGCTGGAGGAAAGTTCCTTGATTATAATGGGTAGCCACTCAGGGTTACCACTCATGCGCATGGCATAAATGGAGCTCGCCTTTAGCTTAAATTCGCTATTCTGATAGGCTTTCATGATAGTTTCCTTGACGCCGGCTGAGCTTAGTGGTGCTACTGTTTCCAGGGCTCGTCTTCTCACATCTATAGGCCTTGCTTCGTCGTTAAAGACGGTAAGAAGTGATTGGCCTATTTCTACTTTGAACTGGCTATCTATCTTACCCAGCTCGGCTAGGAGAGCAAATCTCCCCAGGGCTATTGCTGCTGCGGCCTGAACTTTGGCTGAGGCATCATTTTTTAGCATTTCGATCAATGGCCGGATAAGCCTTGTCTCCTCATCTTCCCATAGTCCCTCGATGCTTAAGGCCCTCACCTCCTCATCGGGGTCAGTAAGGGAACTCTTAAAAATACTGTCAAAGTTTAGCTCTACATTTTCTTCAGCCAGATATACCATCCGTGATATGATCTGGCGGCGTCTTTCAGCCGGCATTGTTGACCAGCTGGATTGCCAGACCTCCATGTCCTGGCGGTTCAGATCGGAAAGCTCGGCTAACTGAGTAAAAGTTGGCTCCTTCTTACTTTGAGCAAGATCAGCGATTACATTTCTAAGATGCGACACATCATTCATTTTCATCGTATTCTTCGTTATCCTCACCCTCGTCACTTTCCCAGATTGGCTCGGTAAAATAATTTATGTATTGCCCCATAGTTTCGGCGGCTATTTCCTTCATCCTTTTTTTGGTTTCGGCGGCTATTTCCTCGAGCTCGGAGGTGTCTATTTTAAGATTGAGAAGATCCTTTAATGTTCGGATAATAGCCAGGGCGGCTATGGGGTTAGACATGCGGCTGGCGTAGGCCGGGATCTCGCCTAAAAGGCAAATGCCGTCGATGTTCTTTTCTTTGGCTACACCGAGGAGAAGGCCGTTAAGGCCTCCGATCTGGGCATTTCCTTCCCGGAATAAATTGTGCTGCTTAAGCTCCTGGACCATCTGCTTGCTGGTGCCAACCCCCCATACTTTTGGCTCTTCAGTATGGTGTATCCTGGTTAGAGCAGCGGCGAAGGTATAAAGGCGGCTAATATGATATTTTAGACCCACATCTAAGACTATGTTAGCCAGGTCATAGCTACCGGAGGGTGGCTGAGCCTCACCGATGAAAAGTATAATATCTTCCCTTGGTTTTTTGTTTTTCCAGTAGTAGAAGTTGCTCTGGGGGAACTGTGGTTCCTGAACGATGCCATTATTTGTTATTACACCTACCGGGTCAAAAAAGTATGGGGCTCTGATCTCGGCCAGTTCCTTAAACTTAAGAGTCCTGATGAGCTGTACTGCAGCAATCATTGCTACATCAGCTATTCCTGGCCAGGCCGCTATCATGATAGGTGAATTTAGACGGGGGCGAGAGTAAGTTTTAACTATATCCTGCATAAGACCCTCTTTATGTTGTAGTGTAATAATTTTATCACTTTTACCTTCCTGGAGTTGAAAATAAGGCTGGCGGGAGGCTGCTTTAGTTTTTGCCCCCTTGGTAAATAGTTTGTTATACTCTATTTCACCACGGGCCGCTAGCTCAACTGGCAGAGCAGCTGACTCTTAATCAGCCGGTTCGGCGTTCGAGTCGCCGGCGGCTCACTTGTTTTTGACCTGGCCTCTTCGCGCTGATAAAGTGACTATCGCCCGAGAGGCTTACTTCTTCCAAGGGCGGGACTCTGGTGAAGGTTCTGGCTATCAATTGTGGCAGTTCTACTTTGAAGTTTAGTCTGCTGGAAGGTGGGGTAGATGGTGCCAACTACCAGCGGCTTGCTTCTGGTGTTGTCGATGATATAGGTGGTCAGGGGGCCGTTAGGTTCTCTGTTGATGGCGGTAGAGAGTTACAGAGAAAAGCCGTCGTTTCTGACCACGGCGAAGCTGCCAGGCTTGCGCTTGGCTGGCTTAGCGATATTGATCTTTTAAGACAGGGACTGGATGGCGTCGGGCATCGGATTGTTCACGGCGGGAGCTACTTCAGCGAGCCGGTACTTATTGATGATCGTGTTGTAAGTATTATTGAGTCCATTGGCCATTTGGCATTATTGCACAACGGCCCGGCGCTTGAGGCAGTCCGGGCAGCAAGACAGGTGATTCCTCGAAGTGTTCCTCAGGTAGCTGTGTTTGATACGGCCTTTTTTGCTTCTATTCCTGAGTTTGCCTCCCGGTACGCCATTCCCTTCGAGCTTGTCGATAAGTACCACATTCGCCGCTATGGTTTTCACGGCCTGGCCCACCGGTATATGATCGAGCGCTACTCGGCTATTACTGCTACCCCAATGGATAAAACCAGGCTTATCACCATGCAGTTGGGCAGTGGCTGCTCGGCTACAGCGGTAAGTGGCGGGCGTCCTGTTGATACCTCGATGGGATTTACCCCCCTTGAGGGCCTGATGATGAGCACTCGTTCGGGAGATATTGACCCTTCTCTGGTTGGTTTCCTTGCCCGTCGGGAGGGGGTGGATGTATCGGAGGTTGAAGACTGGCTCAACACGCGTTCCGGGCTTCTGGGTGTCTCCGGGCGCTCGGGTGACATGCGGGAGCTCCTTAAGGCTGAAGAGGACAAGCGTGCCATGCTGGCGATGGAGATGTTCTGCTATAGGGTAAGGAAGTACCTTGGCTCATACCTGGCGGTGCTTGGTGGGGCGAACGGTATCATTTTTGGTGGCGGCATCGGCGAAAATTCGCCGGAGGTGCGCGCCAGTATTTGTAGCGGTATGGAGTGGTGCGGCCTAACCCTCGACGAGGAGCGGAACCGGGCGGCGGTCGGTGTTGAGGCGAGGATAAGTAGCGACCAGGCGAGGATGGAGGCCTATGTAATCCCTGTGGACGAGGGTATTATTATTGCTCGTGAAACGGTGCGTTATCTTAGTGACAAGACCTGATAGTGATGACCGCAGGAGGTAAAAATGGGATTTGGTGACAGCGCTGGTCTTATCCGAGTGGAGGAGTGGGTTGGTCTTTACCGTAAGAAAAATCAAGCCGCCGATAGATGGGCGGCCGGCTACGGGGTCATTAAACACTCCCTTGAGACTCAGGCCCGTATATTTACTATGGCTGAAATCCTCTCGGCTAAGGGAGTAAAGGGGGATGGGGTGCCCATTTTTGATGTACTTTATGCTGCTGACCGCGTAGCCAGCGCTGCCATGTGGCTGGTAGTCCATGAGACTTATGCCAGTAATGTATATCTTGACGGACGAGACTTGGCCCCTGAAGACTTCAAATCTCATCCCGAGGGACACACTGGCGGTGCGCTCAACATGGTCCCCGCCTATGTCGGCTATATGGCAATAAACGCTATTATGGGACTTACGCGCTCCTGGGTAATGGGACAGGGGCATTGTGTAGCCGCTATAGATTCAGTCAATCTCCTGCTTAACAACATGACCCTGGCCCATGCCGGGCGCTATTTGCTAACCGATGAGGGTCTTACCCGCTATGTCCGCGATTTTTACTCTTACCGTCTTGATGGACACGGCCGGCAGGACTCGCCACTGGGGAGCCATGTCAACGCCCACACCGCCGGAGGCATCGCCGAGGCTGGCTATCTCGGTTTTGTGGAGCTTGAGTATATCCATATGCCGCTACCCGGGGAAAGGCTGGTCGTGTTCCTGAGTGATGGTGCCTTTGAGGAGCAACGTGGGAGTGATTGGGCGCCTCGCTGGTGGCGGGCTGAGGACTGTGGTCTGGTTGTGCCGATCATGATCAACAACGGCCGTCGCATTGACCAGAGGACGACCATGTCCCAGCAGGGCGGCATATCCTGGCTGGTAGACCACCTCAGGCTCAATAGCTTCGACCCCGTTGTTTTCGATGGCCGTGACCCTGCTGGCTTTGCCTGGGTCATCTTTGAGATGGAGTCACGCCTGGAAGCGCTCTCCCAGGCGGTGCATTCTGCTCAGATTACCTACCCGGTGCCATTGCCCTATGGTATAGCCGTTGCCCCTAAGGGTGCCGGGTTTTATGGCGAAGGCACCAACCTGGCCCATAATCTCCCGCTTATGTCTAATCCACATTCTGACATTACTGCTGCCCGGCATTTTAACGAGAGCGCCCGAAAGCTGTGGGTGCCACCGGTAGAGCTGGAAGAAGCCCGGGGGAAGTTTAGCCACCACGGGGTCTCACACCGGCCTCAGGAGCGTGATCATGCCATGGCCCACCGCGATGTGCACTTAGAAGAGGTGCCGCCACTTATCAGCCATCAGGTTTCTGGTGATAGGATTGATCCTTCCTCGTGGAGCAGGTCTTCCCCTATGGAGGCGGTGGATGCCATGTTTTTAGCCACTGTTCAGGCCAATCCTCACCTGCGCCCCAGAGTTGGCAATCCTGATGAGATGCGCTCGAACCGGATGCTTAAGACCCTGGAGGCGCTTAAGTTTAGGGTTACTGCACCGGAATCCGGCATACCCGAGAGTTGCCTTGGCGGTGTCATTACTGCTCTAAACGAGGAAGCGGTGGCGGCAGCAGCTTTGGGTAATAAAGGTGGCATCAATATCATAGTTACTTATGAGGCCTTTGCTACCAAGATGCAGGGCATTATGCGCCAGGAGATTACCTTCGCCGGCCAACTAAAGGAGGCAGGTAGGCCTGCCGGCTGGTTATCGGTACCCCTGGTCCTTACCTCTCACACCTGGGAAAATGCCAAGAACCAGCACTCGCATCAGGACCCTTCTCTGGCCGAGGCTATGCTGGGCGAGTCCTCCGATATCTCCAGGGTCGTGTTTATTGCCGATTTCAACACAGCGGCCGTCATCACTCGGGCCGTCTTTCAGACCAGGGGGCAGATATGGACCATGGTTGTACCCAAGGTCGAAAGGGTGGCCGAGATTTTTACCGCTGAAGAGTCCCTCCGCCTTTTAGAGCAGGGTGCGCTTCGCCTGGAATGGGCCGGCCACCAAATATCAAGTCAGCGCCTGATACTCACCGCGATCGGGGCCTACCAGCTGGAGGAGGTATTGAAGGCCTCCCTTCGTCTGGCTCAGAAAGATGTGCCCCACTCGGTGGTCTATGTGCTTGAGCCAGGGAAGTTCCGCTATCCTCGAAGTAGCGCTGAAGAGACTCACCTGGCACCGGCGGAGATAAGGAGCGATCTCTACCCGGAATCAGTAGTAGGGCGTATCTTTGTCTGTCACACGCGTCCCGAGCCTATGTTGGGTGTGCTGCAGCCATTAAATTCCGGCAAAAAGACCATTGGTCTAGGGTTCATCGGCCAGGGAGGGACGCTAGATATACCAGGGATGCTTTTTGTTAACCACTGCACCTGGGCTCATATAGTAGTTAGTGCCGCCCAGCTCTTGGAGATACCGCGTGAGGATCTTCTTGAGACTGCTGAACTGGCGGCCTTGGATGGCAAGGCCTCTCCTGAGGGAGTGATCCTCCAGAGTTCAGAACGCTAGGCCACCCGTCAGGCTGGCCCTACTCTAACTGGCCATGGGTGTTATAATTTGACCCGTGGAGAAAATTATGCTACCAGATCAACTACCAAGACACGTGGCCATTATTATGGATGGGAATGGCCGCTGGGCCAGGAAGCGTGGCTTACCCCGGCTGGTTGGCCATGAAAGGGGAATCTCTGCCGCCCGTCGAGCCGTTGAAATCTTTCTGGACCGTGGTGTTCCCTACCTTACCCTTTTTGCCCTTTCAACAGAGAACCTGGGTCGCCCTAAAGAAGAGGTGGAAGGATTGGTTCATCTTTTTGGATCAATACTGGACACAGAGCTGGAATTTGCTCAGGAAAAGGGCATAAGGATGCTTCATCTGGGAAGGCTTGAGGGTTTGCCTGTAGGCCTCCAGCAAAAGATAAAGCTATCTCTTAAATTGACTGAGAACAATACCAATATGAGCTTAGCCTTGGCTTTTAACTATGGTGGTCGAAGTGAGATTTTGGAGGCAGCAAAACGCATCGCTAAGGATAATTTGAGCCCTCAGGAGATAACCGAGGAGCTTTTCAGCGGCTATCTTTCTACTGCTGGACTACCCGATCCTGACCTGGCAATACGGACCGGCGGTGAGATGAGGATCAGTAACTTCTTGTTATGGCAACTGGCCTATGCTGAGTTTTATTTCACGCCGGTGCTCTGGCCAGACTTTGACGAGCGTGAAATTGACAAGGCCCTTCTGGCCTACAGTCAAAGGCAGAGGCGCTTCGGTGTTCTGGCCAAAGATGACCCTCTAAGATAGCTACTTAGCTCAATGATCGTGTTCTGAAGTAAGGATGGTGGCAGTGCTATAATGTAGTTAATGTAAGAATGATAGCCCTTATGAAGAAGGTTGTTGATGGTGCGTGAAGCTTATATTTATGAAAAACTACCTGACTTGTTTGTGAGGTGCCATACCTGTCAGTGGCGCTGCAAGATAGGGCCCGATAAGTTTGGAGTTTGCCGCATGTATCAGAACCAGGGAGGCGTCCTTTACAATCTTAACTATGCTCTAACCTCCTCGGTGGCAATTGATCCAATAGAGAAGAAACCCCTGTTTCATTTTTTCCCGGCTAGTTCAGTATTTTCCTTAGGTAGCTGGGGATGTAATTTTCACTGTCAGGACTGTCAGAATTGGGAAATATCCTGCGTGGAGGCACCAGGACTAAGAGGTAGGTCAAGAGAGATTACACCTCAGGAGGCCGTAAGTCTTGCTATGGATTACCAGTGCCGGGGCATTGCCTGGACTTATAATGAACCGACTGTATGGTTTGAGTATACCCTTGATTCGGCCAAGCTGGCCAAAAAGGAAGGGCTTTACACTGTCTATGTTACCAATGGCTACATTACACCGGAGGCCCTTGATCAACTGGGGCCGTATCTTGATGCCTGGCGAGTTGATATAAAGGGATTTAACGATGAGTTTTATAAAGGTCTGACAAAGGTCGCCGGATGGCGCAGTATACTCGAAGTGACCAAAAGGGCTAAGGAAAAGTGGGGGATGCATGTTGAGGTGGTGACCAACATAATTCCCGGAATGAATGACGATGAATATCAGCTTTCGTCCATTGCCGGATGGGTCAAGGATGAACTGGGGGAATTTACTCCCTGGCATGTAACCCGTTTTTACCCCCAATATAATTTAATGGATGCTATCCCAACGCCAGTTTCTACTCTGGAAAAAGCTTGGGAACTGGGGAAGAAGGCCGGTCTTAAATTTGTTTATCTGGGCAATGTGCCGGGCAGTAAATATGAGAACACCTACTGCTATTCCTGTGGCAAGTTGGTAGTAGAAAGATATGCCTACAGCACAAAGTTAGCCGGCTTGAATGGCTCTAAGTGTTCCTTCTGTGGGGCTGAGCTCTATTTTAGGAGGTAATTATGCTAAGAAAACCAGCAGTAGCCGGACAATTTTATCCTTCGTCACCAGCTAAGCTTAAGGAGATGATTGCTACTATGGTTAAGGATGCGCCTAAGGAAGACGTTTCAGGTGCCGTTGTTCCTCATGCTGGCTATGTATATTCTGGTCCGGTGGCCGGGGCTACTCTTTCTCGGATGAAACTTGGTAGTAGCTTTATTATCATGGGTCCAAACCATACCGGTCTTGGCTCACCATTTAGTCTTATGAGTGAGGGGGCCTGGCAGACGCCTCTGGGGAACGTAGAAATTGATAGTGAGCTGGCCAAGAAAATACTTTCTTATTCCCGTTATCTTAAAGATGACCCGGCCGCTCATTACTATGAACATTCAGTTGAGGTGCAGCTTCCATTCATCCAGTATTTAAAAGAAGATTTTACTTTCGTGCCGCTAGTTATATCGGTTGGTATTGCTGAAGTCTATCGTGAGATAGGTCTGGCGATTGCCCAAGCAATTGAGGACGAAGGTAAAGATACTATAATTATCGCCTCCAGCGATATGAGCCACTACGAACCCAGAGAAGTTGCTGAGAAGAAAGACAAGATGGCCATAGAGGCCATTCTCAGGCTAGACGAGGATGAGCTTTTACATTTGATTGAGAGCTATCACATAAGCATGTGTGGTTATGGCCCAGCTTATATCATGCTTACTGCTACTAAGAAGTTAGGTGCTAAGGCAGCTGAGCTAGTGGGGTACCGCGCTAGTGGTGATGTTACGGGAGATTATTCCAGTGTGGTCGGCTATGCCGGCATAATAGTCAAGGCCAGTAAGATGAGCCCGATGGTTGAAGTGGCCCAAAAAGTAGTTGAGGCCTATGTAAAAGAGAAGCAGGTAATAGCACCGCCTTCAGAACTTCCTCCCGAGATGGAAGGAAAGGCTGGTGTCTTTGTCTCTATTCATAAGTTTGGTGACCTTAGAGGTTGTATTGGTACTATTGAGCCAACCCGCGAGAATATCGCTCAAGAAATCATAAGTAATGCCATTGCCGCTGCTACTCGTGATCCTCGTTTTCCTCCAATCTCGCCATCTGAGCT
Organism: Dehalococcoidia bacterium UBA4087; assembly: GCA_002382615.1. Lineage (GTDB taxonomy): Bacteria > Chloroflexota > Dehalococcoidia > Dehalococcoidales > UBA4087 > UBA4087. The sequence goes on along the minus strand of DFYH01000014.1, from coordinate 5,990 downwards.
TAGTTATCTTGATTACAGTGTAGATATTTTAGGGAAACCGGAACCAGTGAAAAGCTTAGATGATTTTGACCCTAAGAAATACGGCATGATTGTGGAGAGTGGTTGGCGTCGAGGGCTTCTTTTACCCGACCTTGAGGGTGTGGATACTGCCCAGCAGCAGTTTGAGGTATGCTGTCAGAAGGCCGGTATACGTCCTGGCGAACCGGTGAAACTTTATAGATTTGAGGTAACTAGATATAAGTAAGAAAGACTATAGCGCTGGCATGCCCTCCGATCTTTTTAGTTATCAACTTGAGGAGCGCTTGAAAAAAGAAGCCCCCCTGGCTGCTCGTATGCGGCCGGAGACCTTAGATGAGTTTGTAGGTCAAGAGCATCTAGTTGGCGAGGGCAAGGTTTTAAGACGTGCGGCCGAAGGAGGGCAGCTTCCTTCAATGATCCTGTGGGGTCCTCCTGGCAGTGGTAAGACCTCCTTGGCTTATATCTTGGCTAAGTCTACTGGTGCCCATTTTAGCCATTTATCAGCTGTGAGTGCCGGGGTTAGCGACCTACGTCAGGTAGTTCAAGAGAGTGAAGAAAGGCGAAAACTAAGCGGTCAGAAGAGCATCCTTTTCATTGATGAGATTCATCGTTTCAATAAGGCTCAGCAGGATGCCATATTGCCCTATGTAGAAAATGGCATTATCACTCTTATCGGTGCTACTACCGAAAACCCATCCTTTGAAGTTATCTCACCGCTACTTTCACGTGCCAGAGTATTTGCCTTAAGGCCCTTGAGTACTGAGGAGGTCGGCATAATCATAAAGCGGGCCCTAGAAGATAAAGAAAGGGGATTGGGTGCATTTGATATTGAGCTTGACCGGGAGGCTTTTAATTTTCTTGTTCAGATGGCTGATGGCGATGCCAGGGTTGCTTTAAATGCACTCGAGATTGCTTTTATGACCGTGCCGCCAGATTCCAGTGGCAAGAGAAAGATCGGCCTGCCGGATATTGAAAATGCCATCCAGCAGAGGTCGCTTATATATGACAAGAATGGTGAGCAGCATTATGACCTTATCTCGGCGCTTCACAAATCAATTAGAGGCTCTGATCCTGATGGGGCTCTTTACTGGCTGGCCAGAATGCTTGAAGCTGGGGAAGACCCGTTGTACATTGCTCGCAGGGTAGTCCGGGCGGCCTCAGAAGATATCGGCTTGGCTGACCCTCAGGCGCTGGTAATAGCCATGTCAGCCCAGGAGGCAGTCAATTTTATCGGCATGCCTGAAGGGAATCTGGCCCTGGCCCAGGCGGTAGTCTATCTAGCAACAGCTCCCAAAAGCAATTCTCTTTACCGGGCCTACACTGAAGTGCAGGATGAAATAAAGAAGACCGGCAGTCTGCCGGTGCCTCTCCATATTAGAAATCCGGTAACGTCGCTTATGGCCAGTCTTGGTTATGGGCAGGACTATAAATATGCTCATAACTTTCCGGGTCACTTTGTTCCTCAACAGTACTTGCCTACTTCTTTAATCGGAAAGCATTTTTATAAGCCAAGCGATCAAGGTTATGAGATTGAGGTGGGCCGAAGGCTTGCCAATTGGTGGGGCAGGAAGGTACCTCAAAAGGAATGAATTTTGATGCCCTGGTTATTGGGGCCGGGCCGATAGGCAGCTATCTGGCTAGCCAGCTTGTTTCCAAAGGCTACAGCGTCTTAGTTATCGAGAAAAGGTCCTCTTTGGGAGGGCCGGTATGCTGTACTGGTCTTATCGGCCGGGAGTGTCTGGAGATGTTGGGGCCCTCGGCAACTGTTATCCGAGAATTAAATGGGGCCAGAATTTTTTCGCCATCAGGTAAGGCGCTAGATGTCAGCCGACCGACTCCTCAGGCTTATCTTATCGATCGGGGAGCTCTTGACCTGAATCTGGCTCTTCAAGCCCAGCAGGATGGTGCCTCTTACATTTTTGGCAGTCAGGTACTGGGCTTGGAAATTAATAATGATGGAGCCAGAGCCAGAGTTTGGAATAAGGGTGGTGCTTTTGAGATTGAGGCCCGTGTGGTGATTATTGCCTCGGGCTTTGGTTCCAAGCTTACTTCTAGGTTGGGTTTGGGGCGGGTAGGCGATTTTGCCATAGGTGCCCAAGCCTTGGTTGAGTCTGAGGTGGGAGAGGTTGAAGTCTATCCATCAGATCGCATTTCGCCTGGTCTTTTTGGCTGGCTGGTACCGGAAAGAGCGGGAAGGGCTCTGGTAGGCCTTCTGGCAAAAAGGGAACCTCTAAGACGTCTTTCAGCTTTCATGGACGAACTTGAGATGAAGGGTAAGATTGGTAGCCCGGTTATTAAACCGATGAGCCGGGGGCTATCTTTAAAACCGCTACCTAGGACATACAGTGGCCCGATAATAGTGGTGGGTGATGCTGCTGGTCAGAACAAGCCGACCACTGGCGGAGGCTTATTTTTTGGTCTTTTGGGTGCTCAGATAGCTTCGGAAGTAGTACCTTCGTACCTGGAAGGTAAAATCGCCAGTCTTTCCGTTTATGAGAAGAGGTGGCACGAAAGACTTTCGGGTGAAATAAGGAAGGCTAGAGCCGGGCGCTTTGTTTATGAGAAAATGAGCGATAGGCAAAGGGATAGGCTATTTTACATAATTAACCGGAGCAATTTTATTGACCAACTTGAGCACGATGAAAGCCTCTCATTTGACTGGCATGGTAGGGTTATTCTAAAGTTACTTTTCAGCCTTGCGCCATGGTCTTTTATTAGGAAGGAATGATAATGAAAAGTGTTAAAAGCAATGCTACTCTTCAAGAAGCAGCCGATTTATTTTTGGATAGCGTAGAGAAGGATGAACTGGAAAGTTCCCGGACAGCCGTTTATCACTTTATCCAGTGGTTTGGTAAAGGGAGAGCTACATCCTCCCTTTCAGCTTCCGAAGTTGATAGGTATTCCAGGAGGACTTCCTCTTTAGAAACTGATAGCCCAGAAAAATTGGAGTATGTCCGCCGCTTTCTGAGTTTTCTGGCCAAAAAGGGATTTACCCCGGCCAATTTAGCGCCTCATATTAAAGTGAAGAGGCCCAGGGCCTCCAAAAGCTCTCCTCGTCAGGAAAATATTTTGACCATCACCCCTGAGGGCCGAGAAGAATTAGAGAGGGAGCTTGAAGACCTTCATCAAAAGCGAATTGAGGTGACTGAAGAGATGCGTCGTGCCGCTCAAGATAAGGACTTCCGTGAAAATGCTCCTTATCATGCTGCCAAGGAGAAGTTGGGACTTATCGTGGGACGCATTGAAGAAATCGAGGCTACACTTGCTCAAGCGGTGGTTGTTGAGACCAACGGCGATAAGATAGACATTGGTTGCCAGGTGGTTTTAAAGGATATGCAGACCGGCGCGGAGACATGTTATGAGATTGTAAGTGCTGTCGAGGCTAGCGGGGGGAATAACAGGCTTTCTATTACCTCTCCGGTGGGTAAGGCTATTAAGGGTCACTCACGTGGTGAGGCTATCGAGGTCGAAGCCCCTGTTGGTAAGAGGTGCTACTGTATCTGCGATATTCGCAAGGGGTAGCGTCCGCATTCGGGTGATGATGTCATCTAGGGTTGCAAAGGGGGCAAAGTTTAACTTTTCCTGCTGGCAATACTCTAAAAGCGCATCGGTAGCAAATATAAAATCGGCTAGTCTGGCCGCTTGGGCGTCAGAAGGCCCGTTGCCGATATAGATGACCGTGTAACCTTTTTGCTTGAAATATCTGGTGTAAGCCTCCTTAAAGCCATCATCAATATCGCCCCCAGCGGGAGCAGTGTAATTTGTTATTATCCCTTCAGGGGTAATAATAGCTCCTGAGGCGTACACCTCGACATTATTAATACCGGCTGCCTCAAGCATTGTCCTGATATAAAACTCCAGTCCATTGCTAACAATGACAAATCTAAAACCGCGGCCTTTCAAGTAGTCGATTAGCTCCTTGGAATCCTCTCGTAATCTTGCCTTTTCTTTAATGAGGAATGTGAGATCATCCTTGCTTGCTCTTACCATGGCAAATGCCCGGGCGTTAAACTGGCCGACTGAAATCTTGCCGGAGCGATACTCCTCTAAGATTTTTCTCCAATCGCCCTTGGCAAACTTGTCCAGAATTAGGAAGCTTGTGTCCTCCTGAGTCAAGGTGCCGTCAAAATCGCTCTGAATAATGATTTTATTATTCAAGGCTACCCTCCTGGGCTACCGGCTCTATTTTGAAAAAGTCATGCTCGGAGGCCAGATGGTCGATATAGAGTATGCCGTTTAGATGATCAATTTCGTGTTCCAGGGCCTGGGCCAGTAGCTCTTCGCCCTTAATTCTGACCTCTTTCCCTTTAGGATCAAGGCCTCGGGCGCTGACCTTAATGGAGCGCTTAATTTTGCCCTCATACCCCGGTATGCTGAGGCATCCTTCAATAACTTCTCTTGAGCCTGTTCTCTTTATTATTTGCGGGTTGATCAGAGCCAAAGGTTCCTCCTCGGGTAGTTGAATGACGATCACCCTTAAAGACACGCCTATTTGTGGGGCAGCCAGCCCTACGCCCTTATATGCTTTTAAAGTGTCGGTCATATCCTTGATAAGGCGGTTTATAGAAGGGCTGATGATGCTCACCCTCTTGGCCTTCTGCCGCAATATTTCATCGGGAAGAACTTTAATTTCTCTTATAGCCATACTTACGAACTTACATATTAGCACACACGATTGTCAGCGTCCAATATAGTTGCCAGAGCAGACTTAAATGTGTTAAACATCTTAATGGAGGTGGTTATGTCAGAGACCTTAGGTAAGATAGAGCGGCCGGAGGCTGACTCATATCGGGGCAAAAGGAAGCTCTACGTGGTAACGCTCCTTTTTGCCAACAAAGATGCTCCCTTAGAATATGTCGAAAAGTTTAACCGTTATTGGGACCAGGTAAGAGAGCAGCTAAGTGCTCTGGAAAATAAGTTGGGGAAGGTAACCCACGTTTATCATGAGCTAGTGACGGCCTCCGGAGAGGAAGGGCTTAGCTTAATTAAGGAACTAAATGAGCATACCTATCAGATAGTAACAGAGAAGCTTGCTAATGGGGCAGCCCTAGAAGCACTTGAGGATAAGGAGCTGGTTAATGAGATTATGGACTGGGAAAGGGTGCTGGTTCTTGGCCCTTTAAGTTCGAAGGTACAGAAACTGGCTAGCGATGGTTATATTGAGGCTTTAAAAACGAGGACCACCTATATGGCTCAGATGTTAGATAGTACACTTGGAGAAAATGAGGTTGGCCTGCTTTTTATTACCGAAGGTCACGGTATTCAATTTCCTCAGGATATAGAGGTCTTTATTGTGGCACCACCGGCGTTAGATGAAATATATCGCTGGCAGAGGGAGCAGCTAGCTTCATCTAAGGAAGTAGCTAAAGAAAAGTCAGGAGAGGAAAAGCCCTAGAGGATTATTTCGGTACCGTTGCCTTATTTATCCTTTGTAAGGCGCTGTTTAAGATCCGGGAGATAAGTTCCTCATAGGAAAGGCCCACCTTGTTGGCCATAATGACAAGGTCGCTATTTATGGGGTCAAGGCCAGGCAAGGGGTTTATCTCCAGAAAATAAGGTTCACCATTTTTATCGACTCTAAAATCAAGGCGGGCAAAGTCCCGGCAGCCGAGCGTTTCATAGGTTCTGAGGCTGGCCTCTTTAATTTTACTTAATGTCTTCGTCTGGAGTCTTGCTGGGCATTCATACTCCAGCCTTGTTTGCCAGTCTTCTTTATTTTCTCTTGAATAGATCATGCTGCCCTGATTTTTGGGCAGGACGCGCATAATCCCCAAAATCTCGGGCGGCGAATTGCCGATAATACCCACAGTAACTTCGTCGCCCTCGATAAATTCTTCTACTAAAGCTGGCTCATGATAGGTCGAAAGTATTTTTTCTATAACAGTACTTGCTTCCTCTGGCGTATTGGCCTTAGAGTCACTGCTTACCCCCTTACTTGAGCCTTCGTAGGCCGGCTTAACAAAGATCGGAAA
>DFYH01000003.1 GCA_002382615.1 Dehalococcoidia bacterium UBA4087 | reverse complement strand
CGACGGGCTGCATTAACTAGAGTACGCACCTGGGCGTTAGATAGCTCGGTAGCGAACGGGTTCTGCTTCAGGGTGGCGGAGATAAACTTCGACATCTCCCGGAACATTTTGCGAACTTCTACGTTGCGAGATTTCTCGTCACGCAGGTCTTCTTTCTTTTGTCCCTTACGGCCCCCTATCTCCCCAACAATCTTACCCTCACCCATGCCAATAGCATAGGCCTTGTCAATGCGCTTCTGAATAACATCCTTAAGCTGAGCGGCGATAGGAGATACACCACCGGTCTTCTGGCTTCTGATCTCTATCTCTTCCTCATTAATTTCAATATCCGCACCCTCTACCGAATACACATCCTCCTCAAAGGGAATCTTATAATTGAGCGCATCACTAGCCTTATGCCAATTGTGAACAGTAGTCTTAGCCGCATCAAAATAACTAATCCCCTCTATGTTTGCCCGGACACCAAGCTTCTTATAAAGATTCTTTTCATAATACCACAGAATAGCCTGGGCATCAGCTATAGAAACATCTAACCCGTTCTTTTTAAGAATATCCGCGGCCCTAGACAGTGCCTCATACATAAAGCCCCTGTCACCAGGCCCAAATGGACGATCATTTAATTCCTCAAAAGCGTGCTTATAAATAGTGTTGGCGGCTATCTCAAGTTTTGTCCCATTTCTATATCCCTTATTTTTATAGGAATTAGCATAAGTCCTAGAGGCAAGCAACGCCTCCTCATCAGTCATTGATGGGTTCCCAAGAAGATGTTTTAGGTTATCTATCCCCAACTTCTCCCCCTTAGTTGTTGTTCCCGAAGCTATTATAGGGATAAGGGTGCCACGATACCTATTAAACGTTCTTGACCACCACCTATCCAGAGTAGGATAATTATCCTGTCCGGACAGGTTGGCGAAATACATCCCCAGCTTAGGCCCAAAAACAGAGGCAGCGAATGGCGCCATAAAATCAATAGGCCAATCACTTGACATCGGCTCTAACCCCTCAGCCTTTCTGCGAGCATTAATATTTTTTATGGAATCAACTACAAGAAGTTCTTTTTTTATCCTAGCTATATCTCCATCATATTTGGCAAGCAAGTCATTGAGCACCTTTAAATTAGCCTTAACAGAGGCGCTACGCTGCATTAATAGAGTTGTCGGCACCCTACCGTTTTTACTCTTTTTAAATGATTCATAGGCCTCGGCCGCCAACTGCATATTGAATGCAACCTTATTACCGTCAGAGGTTATGGTCACGAGCATAGTAAATAAATCCCTAGCATTCTGGTCATCTTTGAACTCAGGGAATATCTTCGACAACTCCTCCAAGCCCTGTTGATATAATTTACCATACCAGCCACGGGGACTATCCTTGCCAGCAAGATTGTCGTAATACGCAATCTCTTCCGCCATCCAGCCAGCAATCTTTCTCATAGCCTTAGGCGAGCGATCGCCACGAGCTATTTTACCATATTTCTTACGCTGTCTGGCCTCTAGAGCCTCTCCCACTACCCGGGTATTATTTTTACCAGGAGAAAGTCCGAATTTTTTCATAGACTCCTCACCCTTCGAGATAGAAACCGATTGACGCACGGCCGCCAAGCCCTGAGCACCTACCGGCGCCTCACCCTCAACAAGATACTCCGCAACACTCTCTCCAGCAGCGATCTTTTGTGAGATGGTTGCCATGAAATCAAGAACATTCTCGGGGGTAGCCTCTTTAAGGAATACCTCTGATCCCGTCAGCGCTTTAGCAAACTGGTTGATAATCTCCTTGATACGGTCTAGTAAAGTCTTATCCTTCGCAGACAGGTTAGTCAGGTCCATGCCGCCGGCGGTAAGGTAACCACCAAGTTCGGCCATGTACTCAACGAACTGACCATCCTCACCATATAAGGCTGTGAATGTCTTTAACTTGTCAGCTATCTCTACATACCCAGACTTACGCAACTGCTTATCAATAGCCTGAGCGAACTCCTGAATCTTACCGGGATTATTACGAAATGCATCGTTAAGAAGTACGTGCCACATCTCATGCCCCGCAGTACGCTCATTAGCAACCGCCTCGTTAATAACTACTATGGCAGGATGGCCCTTAAGTTTCATGGATTGACCGGCAGTATCCCAGGTGAAGCCGCTGATAATATCCTGGGTAAGCCTCTCCTTAACCCCCATAGATTTAAGAACCTTATACAACTGATTGCGTACCTGTATCAGGTCCTTGCCAACAATAATCTTAACGCCAGGGAACGTAAGGCCAAGTGACTTAGACACAGCAATAATAGATTCCTGTACCGTACCAACCTTAACCTCGGCATCCTTATTCCAGTCGTACTCGATACTGAACGCAAGAGGCTTACCCTCATTATCTTTGATAATTGACGCATTGTTCATCGGGACCATGGCCGGCTTACCGTCCTCCTCTCCCTCGATCTTTTCCGAAAGAGAGCTAACCTTCGGATAATTTACCTTTCCGGCCACACGCGGATGCATGGCCTTTCCGCCCGGTTTAAGCATACCTGATGAGTGAGCTATCATCTCCTGCCCTAAGGCTGTTTGAGCCCGTCTGGCGTCAGCTAAGGTCATGCCAGGGACGATGTAAGATAGCTCTCCCTTACCGTCATACTTACCAACCACCGGGATCGGGGTGAAACCGTTTTCTTCCAGCCATTTTTCAGCAGCCTTATTGAGCTGACGATTCTCCACCTCATTCTGGAGATTGTTGTTAGGATTCTCCCCGGTCAGGATAGCGTACTCGCCTGTCTCAAGCATAGTCTGAATCTGATCACGGGTCATCATAGTATTACCCAGACGCGACTCCTCCTTCACTATCCATTCGTCAGTGCGACGAGGATGAATAGACTCAGATTTGTTTTTCTTTCTCCAGCCCTTATCCATATTGGAGCGGTAGGCCTTCCATTGTTGGGTTTTTGCTCCCCCGCTAGTACGTTCCTGCTCGGTGTACGTTTCGTCCGGAGCAACCGGTCTAGCGATCTGAGCCCTCAACCCATTTCTCCATGTTGCTATACCAACCTTGAACCCATTATCCTGGGCCACCTGAGATATCCAGGCCATTTGAGCATTAGGACCAAAAGCCATCTCCTTGCCACGAGCCACATGGAAGCGGCGCTTAGCCTCATCATAGAAGTTCAGTGGGTCCTTCTGCAGATCATATACCTCGTTGGGCTTGGCCTTAATAACATGCACAACCCCACCGGCTATACCAGCCTCACCTTCATTGGGTTTGGTGTATAAGAACGAACCTCCCACCATCGACAGATCGCGGAGCTCGTCCTTAGAGGTCTTGTTATGTTTAG
>DFYH01000002.1 GCA_002382615.1 Dehalococcoidia bacterium UBA4087 | reverse complement strand
GTGCTGTGCCTTTCGCTGGCCCTGGCCGCAGCGCCGGTGGCGGTGGCGGCACAGGAGGCACAGACCTTACAGGTATTCCAATGGAGCGTACCGGCTACACTTTCGGATGTCTCCGGCCGTGAAACGGTGCTCTATGACGGCGCCACATACCACATGTGGTACAGTGCGGATGAAGCAACGTTGTATCACACCTCATCAGCAACGCCAACTGGTTTTACGGCAGGCGCTACATGTAATTTTGAAACTGCCAGTGCGCCAGCGGAAGTTGGCAGCGTGACCGTTCTTGAAGAAGGCGGCACTTTGTACATGATCGCCTACGAGAAGAGCGGCACCGAGAACGCCACCAAGAAGTTCGCCATTTATACTTCACCTGCAACGGACGGCACAGCATGGACTTACGCCGGCACGGTATTTGATGGCGTAGCGGCATTTACCACACTTGCTGATGGTATTAACAAAATAGATGGGCCATATCTCTTTAAGGATGACTTAACCTACAGGCTCTACTTCCAGGTAAAGACACCGGCCGACACTCCGACTCGCTACGATATCTACACCGCCGAAGCCACAGGTACAACGCTAGCTGCGATTGCTGGCACCGGCGATGATGTCGATTTTACTCTGGCAAATGACAACCAGGCCGTCTTAAGCCCAAAAAATCCAGGCGCTTGGGATAGTGTAATGGTCATGCATCCCTGGGTAGTTAAGGACGGCGGTACCTACTATATGTGGTACAGCGCGCATAATTCCCCCGCTGGCAGCCCCCAGCAAATCGGGGTCGCATCATCAGCGGATGGTTACACCTGGATAAAGAGCCGCGGCAACCCGATTCTTCCACGCGACACCACCTACAACGCCCTCGGCGAACCATCGGTCATTAATGACGGAGGCGTCTGGCGGATGTGGTATTTAGCTACTGGTAGCGCTATAAACTACCTCACCGCCACCGGGCCCTTTGAGTTTTCCTCCATCCAATCAGCCGTCAATGTCGCCTCTGCCGGCTACACGGTCAACGTGGCAGCGGGGGAATATACGGAACAGGTGGTCATCGATAAGAACCTGACGCTAGAGGGCGCCGGCGCGAGCAGCACCATCATCAAGGCACCCGAGTCCCCGATAAGCTTCAAGTTTACTGAAAATAGCAGTTTATGGGAGCCGGTGGTTTTTGCCTTTGGCGGGACTATCGGGACTAATGGCGGCGGCGATATAAATATATTTGGAACGGGCACGATAACAGTTACTATCTCTGGTTTCACGATTGACGGCAATGACCGCGTGCCAACCGGGCGTTCGGCCGGTATTCTTCTCAGAAACGCCGACGGAATCATCTCCAATAACACCGTCAAGAACATGTATATCGATGGCAAGCGAACCTTCGGCATTGCAGCTTACGGTGACTCTGATGTGGTTATCTCGGGAAATAATGTAAGCGGGTACGCCAAAGTCGGAATAGTGGCCAACGGCGACAATAGTACGAACCCGAACCCCAACGCCATAATTACGGGCAATACCGTGACCGGACCCGGAATGGACGCGAGTGTAACCTTGGCACCCAACGGCATACAGATAGGCTATGGGGCAACGGGTAAGATTATCGGAAACACCGTGAGCGGTAACGGCTGGCATGATGATGACTGGTCGTGTAGTGGCATTCTCGTTGCCATGTCAGACGATGTTGAGGTTACCGGCAACACCGTCGAGGAAAACGAGATCGGTATCGGGTCTTATGGCGAGATTAACGGCACATGGATACACGATAATATCGTTAATGGAAATGCTTACGGTATCTCCATCCAGGCCGGAGCGGTTGACACAAAGGTCAACTTCAATAATATTGTAGACAACCAAAGCTACGGTGTCTATAACGGCAGCACCGACACTCTTGATGCCACCAACAACTGGTGGGGCGACGCCTCAGGGCCGTATCATGCAACGCTCAACTCCGATGGCAAGGGCAATAAAGTCTCAGACAGCGTGGACTTTGAGCCCTGGATTGGGGCGGCGGTAGACACTGAAGAGACGGTAGTGAAGACCGTGCCTGCTGGTGGCGGTGCGGTAATACCGGTAAATGAGAGCCCCACCGGCGGCGCGATTACTGTAACGGGCGGCACTGCTGGTGCTACACTCGTAGCCGCTCAATATGCCTCTAACCCCGGCGGCGCGCACGGCCTGCAGGCCCAGGGCTACTACGATGTCCACCTGAGCAACGCGACTGGTGTTAGCAGTGTCACCATCCAGTTTGCCGGCCTTCCCAACACCGTAATCTACTACTGGGATGGTACGGCATGGACGGCGTGCAGCGACCAGGAGTATGCAGGCGGAGTGGTAACAGTTACCATAAGGAGTAGCGGCACTACGCCTGGCCTCAGCTATCTTACCGGTGGTCCCTTTATGCCGGCCACCTCACCTCCCATAGGTGGTGAGGCCTTCCCCATAAGCCCCTGGGCAGCTAATGCGCCGCTAATAGCGCTCTGTGTGGCGCTTGCGGCAGGTGCCGGGGTGTTTGTGTGGAGGCGCGCGAGGGCATAAGAGATTGCCACTCCGCCTAAGGGCGGTTGGCAATGACAATAGAGAAAGTGGCTCGGAATGACTGGGGTGAAGAGGGCGGCCGAAAGGCCGCCCTCTTCACTATAGTACCGTCAATGACAATAGGAATGAATGTGTCATTGCGATGCGTGGGGTGGTGTGGATGGGTGAGGACGCTGTGACAATCTCTTGGACTAAAGGGCAGGAGTTAGCGGATGGTAGTCAATTCCACAGCCACCGGGAGAGATTGCCACGGCCTGCTGACGCAGGCCTCGCAATGACAATTTAAAGGCGCAATGACAGTTTAAAGGCGAGTGCCTCCCATATTAAAACTTTACTTCAAATTTATGGCATAATAGGAGCGGAGTTACTCTACATTGATTTTACTGAGAGAAAGGTTGTTGCAAGATTGAGCCCAGAGCTTAGAGGTATTAAGTCTGCAGACGCAATCAAAGCATTGGAAAGAGCAGGAGGCGTACGCAAGTCTGGCAAAGGCGACCACATTAACATCAAAATGCCCAATGGCAGAATTATCACTCTTCGTGGCAAGGGCGAAGTGAAGGTTGGTCGTCTCAGGGACGCCATTCACGAGGCTGGCTTGACGGTAGAGGAATTCTTACAGTTGCTAAAATGAGGGAGGTCTTTATGGAGTACACCATTATTGTTTATGAAGCTGAAGAAGGGGGATATTGGACTAAGGTGCCTGTCTTACCCGGTTGCGGGTCGCAGGGTGAGACCTTTGATGAGGCCATAGCAAATACCAAGGAGGCTATAGAAAGCCATATCCTAGCCCTCCGCGAAGATGGGCAGGAGATTCCGATTGAGCAATCCTCAATGTATGGCAAGGTAAAGATAATTGCTTGATAATACTGAACTGCATAAGCCTCCTCCCCACCTCTGGACTTTCTTACACTCCAGGTGGCGCAGGTGGCGAGGTTTATCCTGTGAGCAAGCTCACTATCTTGACGCCCTGGATTGTTACAAGTGTGGCTATTATAGCTGAAGCTGCCATATTTGTAAGGCGCCGCAGGGCGAAGGCGTGGCGGGACGAAGCAATCCCATACTCCCCATGTGTCATTGCGAGGAACGAAGTGACGAAGCAATCTCTAGGACTAAAGGGCAGGAGTCATCGGATGGTTGGGTGCATCCCTGCCGCCGTGAGAGATTGCCACGGCTTCCTTCGGAAGCCTCGCAATGACAGTTTAAAGTCGGGAGAGATTGCCACGGCCTCTTACAGAGGCCTCGCAATGACAATTAGGGCAAAGCAGGCCTCGCAATGACAGTTAGTCGTGAGAGATTGCCACGCCGCCTGACGGCGGCTCGCAATGACAACTAATAAATCCTATCCTTTGGCATAATCATTCGTTATAATAGCTGCACCGGATAATATCGGAAGGGGTTATCGGGTGCAGAGTGAATCGGAACTAATCAAGAGAGCCAAGAAACATGATGGTGAAGCTTTTTCCTTGCTCTATGAGGCAAATTTTGAGCGGGTTTTTCGCTACATCAAATTTAAGGTGGGTAGCCAACCTGAGGCTGAAGATATGACCCAGCAGGTATTTGTCAAAGCCTATGAGGCGTTGCCTTCCTTTAAAGATGTGTCCTTTTCAGGGTGGCTTATGAAGATTGCCCATAACTTAATCGTGGATTATTTAAGAAAGAAGAATAAGAGGCAAACAGTTTGTCTTGACGAGCTGCCGCTAGCCTCAGACGAAAACCCCGTCCTGGTTGTTGAGCAGAAGTCAGATGTTGCCTGGCTTAAAGAGGCCTTGGGCAGATTAACTCCAGCCCAGCAGGAGGTTATTACTCTTCGCTTTGGCAGTGAGCTTCCTATCGCTGAAGTAGCCCGCATTTTGGGTAAGAGTGAGGGGGCGGTCAAGGCTTTACAGCACAGCGCTCTGGAGGCGCTGCGGAGGATTCGGTATGAAGAAGGCAGAGGAAAGAAGAGTTAACGAGGCGCTTGCAGATGCCCTGGAGAGGATGAGCCAGGGTGAGAGCCTGGAGAGCTGCCTTGAGGGCTACCCTGATATTAAAGATGAGCTTAGAGTTCTTTTGGAGACGGCTCAAATGCTGGAAGGTGCTTTCTCTATTGAGGTTGAGGAGGAGACCAGGCAGAGGGTATGGAGCAAAGTAGAAGGCTCCCTTAGAGAGCGGGCAAAGCCTCGTACGAGCGTATGGTTACCACGCTGGGCCTTTGCCCTGGGTGCGGTGGTGGTTGTGATAGGTAGCCTGGTGGGTTTTTCAACTTCAAGTCTGCCGGGGACGCTGCTATATCCTGTTAAAATGGCTACTGAAGAGGTAAGGCTGGCCTTTGCTTTTTCTCCTGAAGCTAAGCTAAAACTTGAAGCCGAGCTTGTTGACCGCCGGATTGGAGAAATTGCGACCCTGGCCCAAAAAGGTGATGTGAGTGGAGTTAAAATAGCCGAGGAACGCCTTGACAAATCTTTTTCCAGAATGGCCAGTTTAAGTGAAGCCGTATTGGTGGCTTCACCCGAGAAATCATCCCCGATAACTTCTACAGTAACCATGCCCAATGGAGGGCGCCCGGCAACTTCGGCTCAATTATCGGGGGACAATACCCCCCAGGGTGATGTAACCACTTCATCCGATATCTTAAACTCGAAATCTGATTTAGTGGCTTCATTAAGCGAACTTTCTTGTATGGGTGAGCAGGTGTTGCTTGAGGAAATAGATAAGGCCCCTGAGGATGTGCGGCCTGCTCTGGAAGAGGCGCTTAATAGCTTTAGGGCGGGTTACCAGGAAGTACTGGCCGACCTGGAGCAGCCTTCGGGCTTCTACTAACTATCTTAGCTCTATTTTTATAAGGTAGAGAGGTCTTATTAGGTACCTGGCAATATGGCAACGCCTAGTACATGTGGGCCAACATGGGCACCTACCACTGCCCCAACCTTGGTGCGGTAGATGCGCTCCCGTGGATAGATATCACTCAGGCGGTTAACTAATAATTCAGCCTCATCCGGTGTGGTGGCATCGCCCACCAGAAGCTCACTTATCTTGGGGAAGCTACTGGTAAACTCTACCAGATAATCCATTGCCTTTTCCCGGGAGCGTGTGCGGCCTATCCCATCAACGAGCCCGTCCTTGATGGTCAGTATCGGGTTTACCTTTAGCATCGAGCCCATGAGGGCCTGGGCCCGGCCGATGCGCCCGCCTCTTCTTAGGTATTCCAAAGTGTCAAACGATATCCTCATTTCAACCCGCTTTAGAGCGTCTCGGGCAAAAGTGGCAAGTTCCTCAAGAGTAGCCCCCTCTTTGGCCTTTCTGGCAGTAGCAATGACGAGCACCCCCAGTCCTAAGGTGGCCCATAGAGAGTCAACGATTTCTACTCGGGAGCCGCTTTTACATAGTTCCTTGCCTTTGATTGCTGAATCGTAAGTGGTGCTCAGTTTTGATGAAAGGACGATGGCTAGCACTTCATCATTTTCTCCGGCCAACCGGTCATAGTAATCGGCGAATGTTTGGGGCGAGGGAGCGGCGGTGATGGGGAAGGCCTTGTCCTCTTTTAGTTTCCGGTAGAACTCATCGGTCGTTATCTCAACGCCGTCCAAGTAGGCCTCTTCGCCAAAGTGGACATATAGCGGCACGATGGTAATATCAAACTCTTTGGCTGCATCGGGTGGAACATCAGAAGTGCTATCGGTCAATATCCTAACGGCCATATTTGCTCCTTTCTAAAATTTGGTATTGCCGAGAGTTGCTCCCCTATTGTAATGGGGATGCTCTACTTTTGGAAACTATCCTAAACCTTCTGTAGGTCGCTATGCTAGATTTTATAGCAGTGAGGCCAGCAAGCACAATACCGGGTAGATGTTGAGTTTTGAAGTAAAAGCCATTACTATGGAGTGAGCGGCGCGATGAGGTTGATCCTCGGCGGAGGAATACTTTGAAAGTGATATCGCCTGGTATTCGGTTGTGGGCTGGGATAACTCTTACCTTTTTTGTGGCGGCGGGTGTCATTACTTTTGCCAGATATATGAGGGTGGCTGATTCATGGGATGGCATGTTGATGCTTGTCTTTATAGTCCTTGCGCTACTGCTTGTTTACGGCCTTATAATATACTTTCTTATAAGACCGGGTGCGGCTTTCTTCAGGTCAACTTTTTTTAAAAGTTTAGCAAGTGCCATTGCTACGGCCGCTATAGCGGCCGGCTTTATCCATTATCTTCGCTTTATACCCTCGCCTGAAGCCTCTGCCCTGCTAAGCAAGGTGGTGGCTACTCTTCTTGTGGTTGGTGGTTTTAGCCTTTATTTTCTTTTTCTTTACTATATCTGGTGGAGGTCTTTCAGGCTCCACTAATAGGAGAGGGCCTTTAGCTTTGGAGATGACTTTTTGCCTTTTATGGCGTTATTATAATATGGACAGGATGGTAGATAATCTATTAAAGGAGGTGCATGATGAGAACTATACTTACGGTCATCCTTACTATTGTCCTCGTGCTAGCCATTGCCTTTGGGGCGCTTTACTTCACCACGGATATCACTCCGGTTAGCGCCATCAGGGAGGATACCTCGGAGTACCGGGATAGAGAAGTCATGCTTCTGGGTGAAGTTGCCAACCGTTTTGCCTACGGGGATGAAGTATTTTTTGAACTTGAGGATGAAACAGGTTCAATAGCTGTCCATGTTACCGGTGAGGCTCCAGCGGTAGGTGATAGGGTAGTGGCGAAGGGGGTGGTCCGCTCGGCGATAACAATAGGCGGCCAAGAGTTCGGTATTATGCTTGAGGCCAACGAAGTAAGATCACCTCGCTTCTGGGAGGGGTGGGCTGCTCCGGGGGCTCCTCAGACGACGGAGACCATAACCACCACTACCACAACTACGGCTACAACTACCGGTGGCCAGTAGTGTGTATGTATCAGGCCTGAGGGTGACCGGTCTATTGATTGAGTCCACAGTGGCTGCAGTATAGCCGCGGCGGACCCCTGGCCTGTGTGGGTGCTTTTATTTAGCTTGCGGGTATGGCTTTAGCCATCTGGTTGCTAGGCTGCCACTGTCAAGGGGGTAGCTAGCTGGTAACCGAAGGCCGGCTCGGTTTGCTTAGCTTGATCACAAATAAGTAGATGAGGGCACCTACCAGGGATGCAAGTATGATAACCAGCGCCCAGATAAGCTTGGCATTTTGCCCTCCGCTGGCGAAATCTTCATCGCGTCTGGTCAGGCAATCGATGAGCATCCAGCACCAGAAGCCGAAGCTAGCCAGCCAGAAGATTATCCAGAATCCTCCGAATATCATACTCATATTAAAATTCCTTACCCCCATATGTTCCCTGCCTTTGTAGTCGAAGGTGAGATTATTCGACCCGAGCGATAGTTTCGGGTATTATACCACACCTTCATGCTGGGTGGTTTGGCTGATGAGAAGCCCGGGGATATTAGTCGGTGGTTTCCTCCGCTTTTTCCTTGAGTTCAGCGAACCTATTTACCAGGGCGACCCCCGGCTCATTGAGAAACTCGTTTGTGGGCAGATTCTCTACGGTGTAGTAGTGCTTCCTTAAAGGGCATAAGTCGGGGTACTCGCACCAATCGCAGAGGGCTGATTCCTTCGGCGGGAATTCTTCGGCCGATTCTATGTCATCTATCAGGTGGATGGTCCTGGTTCTTAGCTCGGCGAGTGCGTCGTCAGTGCGTTGCGACACGAGCTCGTGGTCAAAAGCAAGATAGTGCCAGACAAGTTTTATCTTTTTGGCATCGGGCCATTTCTTCTGTACTCCCATCTGGTAGAGGGCAAGCTGGCGGTCATTATCGATATCCGCCTGATCTGGCAGATAAGAGGAGGTTTTGTAGTCATTAATATGGAGAGTGCCGTCAGAGTTTTTTGATAGGCGGTCGATAAAACCTTTGATCTGGTATCTGTCACCATCGTCAAGATTGAATTTGATCATCATCTCGGTGCCGATGGTTATATCCTCATCAAAAGGGGCGTGGCGGCGGTAGTAGCTTGAGAGCATCTTTTGGCCTAAGGTCTGGTAGTGCTCCTGTCCAAGATCTTTTTTAACTATAACAATTGAGTCATGCCAGCGCCTTCGCCAGAGGTCATCATAGTAGGCAAGAAGCTCCTCTAAACTAGTAAGCCTGCTGAATTTGGCATCGTCATAGCACTTCTTGAGGGTCTCATGGACCATATTCCCAACGAAGGCCTCTATGCTCTCTGTGTCCCGTTTGACCCCGTCCCGGTAGCATAGCTTGTACTTAAGGGGGCATTCTTCGTAGGTGCTTAATTGCGAGTGAGAGTATGTAGCCATGGCTAGTATTTTATGATTTGCGCGCTCAGCTTTTCCCTTAGTGTTTTGAGGTTTATGACATCCTCTTTGTTATACTCAAGAAGCAGGCGCAGTGCCTCCTGGTCATTATAGTTGCGGTATCTTTGCCACAGTATTATTGCTTCCAGCCCGTTAATATCTTTTAGCTGGCGGGGGATATCTAGCTGTTGCTCTACTCTCTTGAGGCCACCGTAGAGATTACATTGCCAACAGTCATACATCAGGTCATGATGTCGGGCCATGTGCTCGAGGTCCAGCTCCAGCGATCTCTGGATAAAGGGCAGATCAAAGCGGCTGCCGTTATAGGTGAAAATAGTACTCACACTGCTTATGACCTTAAGCAGGTTATCGGTGCTTATCTCCCCTCCAACCAGTTGTATTAACTGGCCGGCGTTATCATCAACCAGATAGATACCGACGACAGTTATGTAGTCAGAGGTGAATGATAACCCCGTGGTCTCTATATCAAGATAGCAATCCATTGCTCTTCTGGGGAGTAACGCCTTTAGATGGCAACGGGGGCTTACTCCGGCTATATCCTATACTCCCCGGCCTCGTCTGGTCAACCAGATGGCTGAGAGAAATCCGCCGGAGGTAAGGTTTATGAGCGCTCAAGATTGGTACACGATGAATGTTAAAGTTGGAGTGCTAAAATAGCGAAGGGGGCTTTTCTTGACGCTGGCTAGACTATCAAAGTATGCTAGCGGCGGTCTTTTATGAAAGGTAAAGTCTATCTGGTAGGGATTGGCAGTGGTAGCCACGATGATATGACTTATGGGGCTGTGGCGGTGTTGGGGAAGGTTGATGTCATTATCGGGCAGAAGGTCTGCTTGGACATGCTGGGACAGTTAAGGGATGGTGTGGAGGTTATTGGTACTGATATGTCTCCATTGGAGCGTTCGCGACTAGCAGCCGAAAAGGCCCTTGGGGGTAAGAATGTAGCTATCGTTAGTGCCGGTGACCCGGGCATTTATGCTATTGCCAGCACTTTTTTTAGCTATTTAAAAAGCGATGGCCTAGATTTAGAAGTGGAGGTAGTGCCGGGGGTGCCGCTGGCAAATTCAGTTGCTGGCCGTCTTGGTTCCCCGCTGGGAGGTGATTTTGCTGTCATCAGTTTGGCGGACCAGGCCACGGCCTGGAGTGATATAAGAAAACGGCTGGCGGCAGCCGCAGAGGCCGATTTTGTTATCGTTATATATAATCCTGTGGGCAAGATAGGGACCAGGAGACTGAAGGAAGCCATCGAACTATTGCTGGGCTGTCGGAAAGAGGATACGCCTGTGGGTGTTGCGAGTGGAGTAGCCAGCCATAAAGAGAAAATTACTGTTACCACGCTCGGGGAATTGGCCGCTAATGATATATTAGATGCAGATTCGCTTCTAATAATAGGCAATTCGGAGACATTTGTTTATAAGCATAAGATGATAACTCCGCGGGGCTATATAGAGGGCGTTGGCTATTAACTCTTTATTGTCTGCGGCGTACTTCGATTATCTCAGCTAATATGCTGACGGCTATCTCCTCCGGTGTTTGGGCGTGGATAGGGAGACCAATAGGTGCGTGTACCCTCTCGAGTTGTGCTTGTGTGATGCCTTTGGCCTTTAACCTGTTATAGACCGATTCATTCTTGGCCTTACTGCCTATCATGCCGATGTACTTAGCCTCGGTGGCCAAAGCGCCTTCAAGGGCATCAGCATCCCCTTTATGTCCCTCAGTAACTATAACAATATAATCATTCTTGCCTACATTCAGTTTGGAGAAGGCTGTATCATAGCTACTGACAATGGTCTTATTCGCCTCGGGGAACCTTTCAGCACTGGCGTACTCCTGGCGGTCATCTAGTACCGTCACCTTGAAACCTAACATCTGTCCCATTTTGGCTAAGGCGAGGGCAATATGACCGCCGCCCAGGATGAATAAATTAGGTGAAGATATTATTGGTTCGATAAAGACGTCTGCTTCGCCACCGCATATCATTCCGAGGTCTTCGCCCTCCTTCAGGCGGTATTTAAGGTTTTTGGGCCGGCAGCGTTTGATTACCTCCTGGGCTTCCCTGATGACCTCTAACTCTATTCGGCCGCCGCCTATGGAGCCCATTATGCTGCCGTCGGCGCGTATAAGCATTTTGGCACCTTCCTCACGGGGAGTGGAGCCGTTGACGGCAGTAACGGTGGCCAGTGCTGCTTCCTCTCCTTCGTCCTGAAGTCTGATTATCTCTCGATAGATGTTGTTATCCATTCTCTCCTCCTGGTTGATATGTTAATATTAAGTGCTAGTTTATTCTGCCCTTATAATCTTGAGACTTGGTGCTGGTGATACTATTTGCCCGGCTACTACCTGCGTTATGTTAGGAGACCTCAGGGCTAAAATTTTATCTGCTATTTCTTCAGCATGCCTTAAATCCTCATCAGAGTCAACCTTATTAATAAATGGTATTATGCGGGCCTGTGGAGGGCTGCCTTTTGTTATGCCCTGGCTACGGGTTAGCAGGGTGACAATTGTATCAGTGGTTATTTTTTCGTTCATCAGTAGACCGGTAAGCCCAGATATAATCTCGGGGCGGAAGGCGTTTTCGCTGTTTAGTTCTTTATTAAGCGCATCAATGCCAACAATGGCTATTACTAAGGTGGTGTTTGGTGGTATAACTGGCTCAGTAGCATTAGGTGCCTTGATCGGCTTGCGGGCAGCACCATCGGCTTCGATAATTATATAGTCTATTTTCCCTAGGTCAGCTATGCGCTTGATGAGCTGGGGGCTAATGCCATCCAGCTTGCCACTTTGTAGCAATCGGTCTTTAGCCAGTGTAACATGTTGGTATTTTCCCAGGGCCTCAAGTAGAAGCCCTAGCATCTTATCCTCATCTGCCTCTACTATGAGGTGAGGCGAAGGTGCCTGCCAATCGAATATCTTAGTTGTAGTGGTGGTTATTACGGTACCACCAGTAGCTGCCAGTTCATCAGCCAGCGCCTGCATCAGGCTACTCTTGCCACCGGCACCTACCAGGCTAATTACCTCGCCTTTCCTGATACTAAAAGCCTCTTTCAGGCTGTTTGCTATTTGCGTATGTTGAGCCACGTACCGCCGTCTTCTTTGATTAAGTATTTATCCTTGATGCTGGACCTGCTTACTACCCTGTTTAAGTCGGCTATACTCAAGTACCTGCCGCCCAGTTTACCGTGCAGGGTGCGTAGGTCGCTAGCGATCTCGTTTATGATATGTTGTGGTACACCCCGCCCATGACCTCCTCCGATAAAGGCCAACCCACCCTGTTTCATGACACGGAATATTTCATCCAGCAGGTTTTCCTTTTCCGGCAGGAAGAAGAAAGCGCCTCGGAAGATAACCAGGTCGAAGCTTTCATCTTTAAAGTCTAGCTTGCCAAGGTCTGATTTTTTGACAGCTATTTTGCCGGCGAAGCCAGCTCTGGCTACCTTTTGCCTTATAAAATCAATTACTTCCGGTTGTTCATCGGCGATGGTTATATTCAGGCCAGGGTATTGTTTTTTAAGTTCTATGGCAATACCACCTGCAAATGGCCCCAACTCGAGGGCGTCACCGGATGTTTTGCCATACTCGTCCATTATCTGGGCTACTATGTAGGGCTGCGTCGGTGCCCACAGCTCATCTACCCGCTTAAGATCGACTATTTCCATGCTCATAACCTATCGGTTTAATTTATATAATATGGCCTCCAGCACGCCGCCGGCAATAACCCGCATACGGGGGCGGATGGCGTAGCAAAGCCACACCTCGCCGCGCGGGTCGATCTCACCTAATTTGGTCAAGGGAGGTACTGTTACCCCATCACGTATCAGCGCCCGCACCACGCCGTCAATCTGAGCCCTGACCGGCGTGTCATTTATAAAACCAACAACATCACCAGCTTCAACCATATCCCCCATATGTTTTACCGACCGAAAAGGGCCGCTTTCAGGATGACGCAAAAGGCGTTCGTAAGTTTTGCCGCACACCTCAACCGGGGTTAGATTAGCCGGCTCGGCTTCGCCGCTGGTAAGCACCTTGCCGATGTTTTCCGAATTATTTGTTTCTACTATAAGATGCACATCTCGCCCAACGCGGAAACCGGCACCGAGGCCGATAACAAGCGGGGCGTCGGTTATCTGGGTACCCAGGTTTTTCTTGGCCATGATGGCATCTATCAGCACGTCAGGTTTAAGTGTGTCTTTGATTTTTGTTTCAGGGTCCACCAGCACCGGCACCTCTTTTGCCTGCCAGGTAGTGTAGATTTCCTCTGCTGAGTGGGCTAATCTGCCGGTTACCCCGGCCACGTTAATATCACCGTCCCAGATAGCTTCGCAGAAAGATACGCCCCGGCTAACGGCTACTGGCTGGGCTATATCAGTAAGGCAGACGCGGAAGTTGGACATTGCCAGCTTATGGGCAACGGCGCTGGCGACTTCACCGGCACCGCGGATAAGAATCTTTAGTTCATTTAAAGACATCAACTTTCCTTTCTTATACTTAAGTATTTAAGGCCTGCTATCTATTTAAGGATAACCCGCTCGGGTGATGTAAGCAAGCATCTTTGCGTGGTTATGCTGAGTTATCCTGTGATGCGGGCACGATAATCAGGTGTTCTGGCGGCAGGTAAAAGTCATAAGTATGCCCTTCGCAAATATCAGGTGATGATGATCTAGGCGATATCATTTCAATGGTATATTTTCTGGCCTCATCAGCACTGGAATAAAGGTGGCAGTGTATATCAATAACTCCCTCTATTATCTCATTGACCTGGCAGGGAATGATGTTATCTCTGCCACGTATATCAATAGCTCCCTCTATTATCTCATTAACCTGGCAGGGAATGACGTTATCTCTGCCACCGGTAGCAATATTTATATGCTCAGGTCTTATGCCAATGATAACCTCCTGGTTTTCGGTAAGACTTAGGTTTTGTTTATTGATTACCTTTAACGGCATACCCAATTCAGGTATAAAGACCTCCACTCTTGAATCAGATACTGATTTTACATAACCCTGCATTAAGTTCTTAACTCCAGCCAGCCGGGCGGCTGTGGGATTGACGGGGGTTGAGATTACGTTATTCTTGCGATCACACTGTACTATCCGTCCATTTTCATAAATGGCTATCCGGGAGCCAAGCTTGTATCCCTCGGTTAAGTCGTGAGTGACAAACAGAATGTCTCCTTCATAAAACTTTTGGAGCTGTAAAATCTCATACTCCAACCGCTCTCTTCGAGGAGTATCCAGAGCAGAGAATGGCTCATCCAGTAACAGCGCCTCCGGTTCAGGGGCAAGTGCTCGTGCCATAGCTACCCGCTGCTGCTGTCCTGAAGATAGCTCTCGGGGGTAGCGGTGTTCCAGCCCGGGTAGATGCATCAATTCTATTAATTGAGCTACTCTTTCTCTGACGACGCGTTGGGGCAGGTTCTTGATACCATAGGCTATGTTCTCGGCGACGGTCAGGTGTGAAAAGAGGGCATAATTCTGAAAAACAAAACCTATCCGGCGAAGCCGGGCTGGTAAGCATAGGCCGTGTTCTGAATCAAAGAGAACTCGACCGTTCAACTTGATGTACCCCTCATCGGGCTTTACAAGCCCGGCGATACAGCGTAGGGTCATTGTCTTACCGGAGCCGGAGGGGCCCATAATGGAAAGAATCTCTTTATTGACCGAGAAGTCTACATCCAGGTCAAAACCCTCGAGTGCCTTTTTAACCTTAACTTCCAGCATCAGTCTAGCCATCCTTGCTTAAAGAAACTCATCGCGGATCAAGATATGCCATCAGACGCGTATAGTATTAGCATTTTTTGTCCTTCCTTTAAAATAGGCGAGTGCCGCAAGTGAAGCAAATGAGATAACGAGAACAATTAGCACCTGTACAAGCGCCTGATCCATATGCCCTGCCTGTATATTAAAATATATTGCTACTGGAAGTGTGGTTGTTTTGCCGGGTATATTACCGGCCAGCATGAGAGTGGCCCCAAATTCTCCAAGGGCACGGGCAAAAGCTAAGATGGTGGCCGATACTACTGCCGGCCAGGCCTGTGGCATGGTGACCGTCCAGAAGACCTTCCATTCACTTGCCCCCAGAGTGCGCGCGGCGTCTTCTATATCAATATCAACCTGCTCGAAGCCGCCGCGGGCGGACATATACATTAAGGGGAATGATACTACCACGGCTGAGATGACAGTAGCCGGCCAGGAAAAAACCACTGTTACTCCTATGTTGTCTAAAAGCATTCCTATGGGGCCATTTTTACCGAATAACATCAGCAGGCCAAAGCCTACTACTGTTGGCGGTAGTACCATGGGTAAAATAAACAGCCCGTCGATCAGGCTTTTAAACCGACCGGAGTATCTGGCCATCCAGCGGGCGGCAATAATCCCCAGGAAAAAGGTTATTGCTGTGGCGACTAAGACTGTCTTGATTGAAACCCATAAGGGAGATAGGGAAGCCTCTATCATTTAATTACCCGCCATTTTGATTTATTTGCTTATCAAACTAAAACCATATTTTTCAAAGACCGCCCTGGCCTTGTTGCTAAAAAGAAAGTCGATATAGTGACCAGCGGCCTCTACGTTTGTGCTGGATTTAATAATCGCCACCGGGTAGACAATCTCAGCATTAATGGCATCGGGCGCGCTGGCTACGACCTTAACTTTAGTAGATGTAGCTGCGTCGGTGGAATAGACTATGCCGGCATCAACATTACCAAGTTCCACATAACTGAGTACCTGCCTGACATCACTACCCAAGATAAGTTTGGGCTGTACTTCTTCGTAGATACCCAGAAGTTTAAGTGCCTCTTCTCCATAGGTACCGGCGGGGACAAATTCAGGGTCGCCCATGGCAATTTTCGCAACCTTGTCATTGGCTAGGTCGGAAAAGCTCGATAGTCCCAGAGTGCTGTTGGCCGGCACGATGAGCACTATTTTATTGTTTAGAAGGTCTTGGCGAGTTTCTTCTCTGATTAACCCCTTGCTTTGCAGGTTATCCATTTGTTTAGCTGCGGCTGAAATGAAGATATCTGTCGGTGCGCCGTTTTCTATCTGCGTCTGCAGGGTACCGGATGAGGCAAAGTTAGTTCGTATAGTTATATCGGGATTGTCTTGCATGTACAGGTTGTTAATTTCAGTGAGGGCGTCAGTCAGGCTGGCGGCTGCCGCTACATTGAGAGTAGTTGGTGTACTCTGGCAGGCCGTAGGACCCAAAGATAGAGACACCAGCAGCATTGCCGATACGAAAAATGAGATTACCCTTTTCATGCTCCTCCTTTTTACTTTTGACCGGTATTACGAATACGGATATATTGCCGGCCACTGTTTGCAGATTACCTGGCTAGGATTTTATTGTGATATTCTCCTTAAGACTTCACCTCCCTCGGCTTATTTTATTTGATGGCCTTTAGTATGGTGGCATCATTAACTTCTACTTGCGCTATTTCCTGCTGGTGGCGGCGCAATACTATCCTCCCACCGCTATTGCCCCTGGTTTTTAGTAACTCCGGGATGAACATTGCATCGAACATAACCGGATGCCCTCTGATATTGGAATAAGCGGGCACGACGACGGGCGCTTTTTGAGTTTTATAAGTCCTTATCAGTTGTTTAACCATCTCAGGCTCAAGGTAGGGGCGGTTACCCAGCGCCACCATAACTGCTTGGGCGTTGCTGGCGATGATCTTCAAACCTGAGTGCAGGGAGCGACTGATGCCATAACGATATTCCGGGTTGACTATTATTTTGACATTCTGGTTTTTTAGTTCCTGCCTGACTTGTTCGTATTGGTCACCTACCACTACGGCCATATCATCTATACCGGCATCAAGGAGTGAGGTGGCAATATTCGAAAGGGGCAGCGGCGTGCTGGTTTTGCCGGCGGCCAGAATAACGGCGGCAATGCGAATATGAGAGCTTTGTGGCAACTCAACACCTTTAATAGCCAACACCTGCATCTGGCCAGGCTGAAAGCGGTAGACTATATCAATGTTGTTGGCTACCTGGAGGAGGTAAAGGTCGTTATTACCCCATAGCTTTATGCCGACATTTGGATTGTGCTCAAGCTGAAGCAGGGCTTTACCGAGGAGCAGACAGTCCTCTGCCGATAGGCTGGTGAGGGCTGCGTGCGCCTGCTGGCTTAGATAGACTTTATTCATTACCCTTATCACCCAGAGCCATTGTGTCCCCGTGGTCTATATCAATTAAGCCCTTTCGGATGCGGTTGGTCATCTCTTTATCCTGCAGGAGCCTGAGCGTTTCCGTCATGCGTGAATATTCTTCATAGCTCATGACTACTGCCACCGGATTGCCGTGCTTGGTAATCATGAAGCGGTAAGGCTCAGCTTCAATGCGTTCGATGAGGGGCAGCAGGCTCTTTCGGGTGGTTGTTACCGAAAAAGCTTCTAACATCTGAAATCTCCATAATGTACACTAAAATGCACGCTTTTATGTACCATTTTTGACAGCAGTTGTCAAGGCCCTGTTATTCGGAAAATGTTAATGTTCTACGATCTTGTCGC
>DFYH01000019.1 GCA_002382615.1 Dehalococcoidia bacterium UBA4087 | reverse complement strand
GTAGAGCGTCTTAGTAAATGGAAGGTTAATTTGACATAACAAGGAGGTTGTTATAACTAAAGGGGCAATTTCGATAGAACCAGAAAAGGAAAGAGCTTATCTAGTTGGCATAGCCAGAAGTGAAGGAAATAGCCAACAGGAAGCTGAGGACTCTATTGCTGAGCTATCACAGCTTGCTAACTCAGCCGGGGCTTTAGTTGTGGGTAGCCTTATCCAACATCTTCCTTTTCCATCTAAAGTTTCCTATATTGGGAAGGGAAAGCTTGAAGAGCTCAGACAGTTGCGGGATGAGGCAGGCTATAATCTCGTTATATTTGATGATGAACTAACGCCATCTCAACAACAAAACCTCGAAGAAGCACTTGGCGTTAGAGTAATTGATAGAGTTACCCTTATACTTGATGTCTTTGCCCGCAATGCTCGGACAAGCGAAGGGAAATTACAGGTTGAACTTGCTCAATATAAATACCTGTTGACTCGTCTAGCTGGAAGGTGGAACCACCTAGAAAGGCTCGGTGGCGGCATTGGCACAAGAGGCCCTGGTGAGTCTCAGCTTGAAACTGATAGGCGCCTTATCAAACAGAAGATCCAGAGGCTGGAAAAGAAATTGGAGGAGGTAAGAAGACACCGTTCCCTTTACTATGAGAGACGGCGTAAAGCTGGCATACCTATAGTGTCTCTTGTTGGCTACACTAACGCTGGCAAGAGTACACTTTTCAATGCTCTTTCTGAGGCTGGCGTCCTTGTAGCTGATAAGCTCTTTGCCACGCTTGATCCGACGACCAGACGTATCTATCTGCCGAGTGGACGCAGTATATTGCTTACAGACACCGTTGGCTTCATAAGCAAGCTGCCACCAACTATTATTAGCGCCTTTAAGGCAACGCTGGAGGAGCTGCATGAGGCTGAGCTCTTTATTCATGTTGTCGATTTGAGCGCTAAAAATGCCTCCGGGCAGTGCCAGATTGTGGAGGATGTGCTTGACGAGCTTGGTTTGGCAGATAAGCCGCGAATCACTGTCCTAAACAAGGTGGATCTAGTTTCTGTCGACCTGGATATTATGGGCGATAGATTGGCTTCAGGACTTTTGCCACTTAGAGAAGATGAAAAGATAGCCTTTGTTTCAGCAAGCAAAGGCTGGGGGGTAAGAGAACTACTTAAAATGGTAGACGAAGCCATCAGCGTTGAAACTGTCGGAGAGGCATAGGTTGGTCTTAAATCTTTTGGCAATAAAATTTAAAAGATGATTGACTCAAACACTCTAAATGATGCAGGTGCCGTTATTTAATGCTGGGATGATCTTTTCCCCGATCGACGGATAATAAACCCCTGATTTTTGATTTTGGAGCGTTTATTATGTAAAATTAATTCTACCTTTCATTAACTATTTCGCACTATATATCTTATGTAGAATAAAGGCAACCTAAGCCATTATGACCTCACCTGCCGGGGCCAATTTTCAATTTTAAGAATCTGGGCTCGGCAGGGTTCGAACCTGCGACCGAGCGGTTATGAGCCGCCAGCTCTGCCGCTGAGCTACGAGCCCAAAGACTATCTAATTATGCCACCTGAAACTATCGACTTTCAATCCGAAAAAGGAGGACCATGGTGCGGACCATGGTCCATCTGACCTTTTCTTATATTCATCTGCACCATTGGTTTGAACGCCACTTTGCCGTTTTCCCTTTTTATAGACTGGTCAGCATCAAAGTCAAGTACGACTACTATCTTCTCTCCCTCTTCTACCTCAAAACTTTGGCTAAGAGTAAGCTGGCGGTCAGGTATATCAACCTCAATCAACTCTCCATCGATAACTAACTTAACACTCTCTATATGCATTCTTATACGATCATAATTGCCAGGTTCAATTTCCGCTTCTCCCAGGATCTGCTCTATGTCTTTTATCTCTATGAGGTCAAATGTTTGTTCCTCATTAATAACGTTTATCCAGCGTGTCCGCCAACCCCACCTGGAACCTTCTTTGCGGATCTCGATATTGCTTACGGTAACCTCGATAGAAGATATGCCACTTTCGGGGGGAATATCGGTAACCCTGATTTCAAGGGTACTGGCATACACTGGCTCTTGTGTTGGCAGGAATATTCCCCAGATGGCCGAGACGATAATAGCGAGTGCTAGGACTGCAGCCATTGGAGCCCAGACAAGCCGCCGGTTGAAAATGTTTCTAATGGCCGATGGTTTTCTCTTCTCTTCGGTGCTCATGGCCTTGGAGAGTTTTTCTCTGCCTTTTTCTTTCGCCACCCTGCTGGGGCTAAAACTTTGGTCTAGCCTTTGGGCTGTTATAAGGTAAGGTCTAAGCTCTTCGGCATAATCAGGGTAATGTTTAAGGCAGTCGTTGACCGTCTCAGCATGGCCTAATCGGTCAAGGCAATCATCTAATATTTCTTCGAATTTCTTATCCATCTTTTCCCAGTATCTGACGAAGTGTTTTAAGAGCCTGGCTCTGGAGCTCTCTTACTGCTCCTGGTGTTTTGCCCATTATTTTTCCGGCCTCGACCGAGCTTAATTCGCTGAAAATGCGGAGCCCAATCACTTCCCGCTGGGCTGGGGTAAGTTTCTCCATAGCCTTGGTTATCCTGTCAATTTCCATATCCCTTTCGGTTATTTCCTCAACATCATCGCCGCTAGCAGGCTCACTCTCCAGGTGGGCCTCCCTTCCTTTCTTGCGATAATAGTCAATAACCAGGTTGTGAGCAATCTTGAAAAGCCAGGCTTCAATGGGCAACCCACGCTCTTTATATGAGTCAACGGACTTAAGCGCCCTAACAAAGACATCTGAGGCCAGGTCTTCTGATAGCATTCTGTCTCCGGTGCGGGCGAAGACGTAGCGCGCCACTTTATCATAATATTTCTCATAGAGGTCAGCGATGATCTCTTTCTTATTCGGCACCTTAAGCTCTCGGTTGAGTATAACATGAGAGCCCGTAGACCTCATAAATCCTCTGTTTAGAAAACGAAGAAGCCGCATTAGTGTCAGGTCTGGCCAGACCTGACANNTGGCACGATTTTCCGTTATTAAGCGTAGAAAGTTTCAAAGGAGGTGCTTCTAAAAGATGGACAGCGGGTAATAAGTTACCAAGGTTGCCATATATTTATGTAAAGTAAAAAGGAGGAGGTTATGAAAAAGTTCTGGTTAATTGCTCTTGGTATAGTCGCTCTATGTGGCACCGCTTTCGCGGTAGCCCAACCCAGTCTTGCTCAGGATAATGCAAGCGGGGCATTGGTGCAGGAGGAGGCGCAACTTCAGGAGACGCAGGTACAGCCTGCCAGGATAATTGAAGTCATCTCAGGCACCATACTTGGCGTCGATATAGATGCTGATGGAAATGGTGTTATTACTCTGGAAGGACTTGATGAGCCGGTTATAGTTACTGCGGAGACACTTTATCGTGTGGCCGGTTGGCGAAGCTGGTCAGAAGACCTGCTCAGTCCACAGGATCGGGTTACCATTATTCTTGAGGACGGTATTTCCCGCCAGGTTATAATCCACCGGCCAGTGCCAGCGTGTGTGCGCATTACGGGTACGGTTACCGAGGTGACCGAGGAGGCCGTTGTTGTAACTGATACCGAAGGCCGGGAGATAGTCCTGGATAGGGAGATTGTTCCCGGGCTTGAAGTCGGAGATTATGTCAATATAGCGGTTGGGCAGGGTACCCAAGCGGGACCAGTGATAGGTACCTGTCCTAACTTTCCTGGCAACGCAGCTTGGGGTAGAGCAGCGTTAAATGAAGATAAGCTTATGATTCACGATAGAATCAGGTTGCGTGACTGCCGCTAGCACTTAAACTGGTAGGCCCTCGCTTTAGGCGAGGGNNGGGCCTACCAGCTTCTTATAGTTCTTCTAACAGGCTGGTAAATGTATCGTGATGATCCTCTTCGTCAGAAAGGATCTTCTTGAAAAGGTCCTTGGTTACTATGTCCCCATCTTTTTTAGCGGCCTCAATTACTTTTCTATATAAAGTAATAGCTCCCTCTTCGTCTTTTTGGTCCTGTTCGAGCATTTCTTTTAGACTATCACCAACAAAGATGGGTTCCGGCTTGGTAGTTGGTTTGCCGCCTAAATAGACTAATCGCTCGGCGATTGC
This sequence comes from Dehalococcoidia bacterium UBA4087, assembly GCA_002382615.1. Taxonomy (GTDB): domain Bacteria; phylum Chloroflexota; class Dehalococcoidia; order Dehalococcoidales; family UBA4087; genus UBA4087. The sequence continues at coordinate 37,036 of DFYH01000019.1, read as the reverse complement.
CTCGGCATGTTTCATCTCCGTAATGGCAATCTTTTCAAGCTCGTCCTTGACGGCAAACCCTTTAATTCCCTTCCACTCAACATGTTGCCACATGTACTGGATGGCAACCTGTATTTCTCTGGCGATAGACTTGTTAAGTAGGTCAAGTAATTCCGGTGAAGTTTTCTGTTCGTCCATTTTTACCTCCTTTATGCTTTCTATGAAATATTATAGCAAAAAACCTTAAAACAGTGTCATCGCTGCGGGGGAACTCTTCTTTACAACAAATATAGCCCATCATATAATTCAAGGTAGTCTCAAGCCCCTGTAGCTCAGATGGACAGAGCAGCGGTTTCCTAAACNNCCTAAACCGCGTGTCGGGCGTTCGAATCGCCCCAGGGGTACTACTCTAGCGCCGATCTGCTCTGAGGATAAGTAAAATAAAATAAAAGAGCTGAGCTACTGCCTGCCATAACGCCGCTACATAGGTCATAGCTGCTGCCGAGAGTACAGCACTGGCGCCGTCATATTCTTGGGCCGAAACTAAATTCAAGCTTTTTAGCATCTGCCGGGCACGGTTTGAAGCATTAAACTCCACTGGCAATGTTACCAGGGCGAAAAGCACTGCTGCGGCGAACAGAAAAACACCTACCCAGGCCACAGTCATGCCGAAGGCGGCGCCGAAAGCGTAAAGGATAAGCCCTATGATAAGGCAGATAAATCCGAAGCGGGAACCGAGGTTGGCGACTGGTACCAGCGATTGTCTTACTTTCATCATGGAATAGCCGGTCTGGTGTTGGACGGCATGCCCTACCTCGTGGGCAACAATACCTACCGCTGCCACTGAGGCGCTGGAATAAACACCATCGGAAAGGCGAAGTACTTTCTTGGAAGGGTCGTAATGGTCTGTTAATTTACCTCTTGTACGCTCAATATGTACTGTGTCCTTTAGACCAGTCGCCTGGAGCAATTGCTGGGCCGCCTCAAATCCGGTTACCCCCCTGTAATTGGAAACTTTAGAATACTTTTGATATGTAGAATTCACCTTCATCTGGGCATACATCATGAAGATGAATACTGGCAGCATCAAAATCATATAAATTGGATCGAACAAAAGCATCTTTCCCTCCGCTTGCTACTTTATAAAGTATAGCACTATCGTAGCTTTAGATTCATGTAGCCTGGAATCGAGTGGATAATCTATAATCCAGAGCATATGAAGCATTATCTTGGTATAGATGTAGGCGCCGTTAGCACCAAGCTGGCCGTGATCGATGTCAAGAGGGAGCTTTTGGCGGGAGTTTATCTAAAGACAGGCGGTCAACCACTGGAAGCTGTGCGCGACGGGCTTGATAAGATAGAACAGCAGCTTAACTGCGATATCGCGTCATTGGACATGGCAGTTACTGGCAGTGGTAGACATCTTGTCTCTGCCCTCTGGGAGCATGTTCTGATAAAGAATGAGATTACGTGTCAGGCTATAGCTGCTCTTAACTATTTACCTGATGTCCAGACAGTGATCGAAATCGGTGGTCAGGATAGTAAGTTAATTCTTATCCGCAACGGTATGGTAACTGATTTTGCGATGAATACTGTCTGTGCTGCCGGCACAGGAAGCTTTCTCGATCATCAGGCTGGAAGACTTGGTATTTCTACGGATGAGTTTGGTAGACTGGCTATGGCAAGTACTGACCCTGCTCCGATAGGCGGTCGCTGCACAGTTTTTGCCGAATCAGATATGATACATAAACAGCAGTCGGGGTGTAGTCTCGCTGATATTGTTTATGGGCTTTGTCAGAGATTGGCAGCTAACTTCATTTCTAATCTGGTCATTGGTAAAGAAATTAAAGCTCCAGTAGTGTTTCAGGGCGGTGTTGCCTGTAATCCAGGTATGGTAAAGGCATTCCAGGAAGAACTGGGATCTAGCGTGCTTGTACCATCGCATCCTGAGCTGTCCGGAGCTATCGGAGCAGCTCTTCTGGTGGCTAAAATAAGAGCTGATGAAAAAGGCAGTTTATATTGAAGTGGAGGATTAAAATGGATATTTGTGATGTTATTATTATAGGCGGCGGTCCGGCCGGGCTTACCGCGGCTATCTATGCCGCTCGAGAGAAAGAGAAGGTGATTCTGATGGAAAAAGGAGTAACAGGTGGCCGGGCCTGTGAAGCAGAACACATAGACAATTATCCTGGATTTCCTGAAGGTATAGGCGGTATGGAACTTACCCAGCTTATGTTTGAACAGGCGAACAAATTCGGGCTTGAATACCTGACGGCCGAGGTTATTAATATTGAGTTAGGACAGAATAAAAAGGTTCTGACAAATATTGGCGATTTTGCCAGCCGAGCTCTTATTATTTGCGGCGGCTCAGAGAAAGGAAGGTTAAATGTACCTGGCGAAGCTGAGCTAACTGGCAAAGGTGTTAGTTATTGCGCCACCTGCGACGGGCCTCTATTTTCCGGTAGGCCAGTAGCAGTTATTGGTGGAGGTAGTATTGCGGTGAATGAGGCACTGCACCTGGCCAGATTTGCCAGTAAGGTCTTCGTTGTCCACCGTGGTAATAAACTAAGGGCACCGCAGATTTTAATAGATAAAGCCATGCAAGAGCCAAATATAGAGGTCCTGACTCGCCAGGCAATCGAGGCGGTCGAGGGAACAGACAAGGTTACTGGTCTAAAACTAAAGAACCTTGCCTCCGGAGAATCCTTTGTTCTTCAAGTTGATGGTGTTTTTGTTGCCGTAGTCAGTAACAAACCGAACACAGCTTATCTAAAGGGCATCTTAGATCTGGACGATTCGGGTTATATCATAGTGGACGAAAGGATGCAGACAAGCATTAAAGGCGTTTTTGCCGCTGGTGACATAAGAAGAAACTCCATTAAGCAGGTGGTTGCTGCCTGTGGCGATGGGGCGGTGGCTGCCTTTTATGCCCGAGAGTATCTAAAATAGGTTTAAAAATAAGACATACTTGAAGTATAATTCTTGGGAAATGGAAGTCATATTTCTTCAAGATGTTCCAAATGTCGCCCGGGCAGGTGAGATAAAAAAAGTATCCGATGGCTTCTATCGCAACTATCTTCTTCCTAATCGCATGGCATCTCCGGCTACACCGGAGATGGTTAAAAAACTCGAATCCGAGGAGCAAATTAAGCTAAATCGGAAGGCACGCCTGACCAGTGAGTTAGACGATATAGCTCAAAAGCTTGAAGGGTACAAACTTGAGATTCCTGTTAAGGCAGGGAGCCAAGGACGACTTTATGGGGCGGTTACCAGCGCCGACATTGCCAGGGAAATAGAATCCAAACTGGGCATCACCGTTGATAAACGAAAAATTGGGCTGGAAGAACCAATAAAGAAGACCGGCACTTATGATGTGCAGATAAGACTTGCTCCCGAAATAACATCTCACTTAAAAGTAGTCTTAAACGAGGTATCCAATGACCACGCCTAAATTGCCACCGCACAATCTTGAAGCCGAAGAAGCAGTCAACGGATCGCTCCTTATAGATGGTCGGGCGATTTATCAGGTGGTCCTGTTATTAAAACCCGAGGACTTTTTTGATGAAGCTAACCGAATTATCTACCAGGCATGTCTTTCGCTTTATAGCCGGGGCGAAGCAATTGACCAGGTAACAGTTGCTCAGGAATTGGAGAGGTGGGGAAAACTGGAAAAATGCGGTGGCAGCGCTTATCTAAGTCATCTGGTATCTATTGTGCCTACGCCTTTAGATGCCAAATATTATGCCCAGATTGTTTACCGCCTTTCCGTCATGAGGCAGTTAATCATTGCGGCTGGGCAGATAGCTGATATTGGTTATCGGGCCGAGCCTGATCTACATAGAGCCTTAAACCAAGCTGAGGAAACTATCTTCCAATTGCGCCAAGAGAGAGAAACACTTGACTTTACTCATATTAAGGAGATTCTTGACCAGTACTTTGAGCCTCCACCCCAGACAGCCGGGCATAGAATAGTACCTCATATCCTGTCAGGTTTTTATGGCCTTGATGAACTGCTTGGTGGTTTTCAACGCTCTGACCTTATCATCGTCGCTGGCCGCCCTAGCATGGGGAAAACAAGTTTTGCCCTAAATATAGCCAGAAATGCCGCTGTTGACCAGGCAGCCTGCGTGGCTATTTTTAGTCTTGAAATGTCCTGTGAAAATCTTGTACAGCGCCTTATATCAAGTGAAGCTGGCGTCGAATCTAGGCGCATCAGATTGGGACACAACACCGAACAAGAAGAGGAAAAAATTATGGAAGCCCAGGGCATTCTATCTGAAGCGCCTATATACATTGATGATTCACCTCAGCAGAATGTCATGGACCTGGCAACCAAGGCAAGGCGCCTCAATGCAGAACGAGGGGTGGATTTAATCATTATTGACTACCTCCAACTCATTCAAGGTAACGGACGCAGCGAAAACCGCGTTCAGGAAATAGGCTATATATCACGAGCCCTAAAAGCGCTGGCCAGGGAACTCGACGTGCCAGTAATAGCAGTCTCGCAATTGAGCCGAGCCCCTGAGTGGAGAGCCTCTCATATTCCTCAACTTTCTGATCTTAGAGAAAGCGGTAGTATTGAACAGGATGCGGATGTAGTTATTTTTATATATCGCGATGAAGTTTATTATAATGAAGACCAGTGGCGTGAAGAGCACCCGAATGAAAGTTATCCACGCGGCCTGGCAGACATCATTGTTGCTAAGCATCGTAACGGGCCTCTTGGCCAGATCAAGGTTCGCTATAATAGCGCATTGACACGGTTTGAAAACCTGGGCCGCATAGAGCCGAGTCTGATATGACACCGTTTTCTGGCTTCCCGGCACATATGAGCTTCACGCCGATACCAAACATTTTCTTCTCTGAGATAATGCCGGAGATAGATGACACCCTAGAACTTAAAGTTATCCTGGTAGTATTAGCTTTGCTTTATCGCCGTAAAGGGCATCCCAAATATATAAATCTGGCGGAGTTAGAGGCTGATCCTGTAATGGTTTCAAACGTTGGGAATAAGGGCCGGGATTATCTTGAAACTTGTCTTGATAGGGCTGTCAGCAAGAAGATATTTATTAAGGCAATTAGTGGAGATGGAGAACCTATATATCTTCTCAACAGTGAGGCTAACGTTTTGGCGATAGATAAAATTAGTGGCATAAAAAGTGCTATCATGCCGAAGGCAGCAATTGCCGAAGCTGAAACAGAAGATGATATCTTTGCCCTGTATGAGGAAAATATTGGCCTTTTGACGCCGCTTGTGTGTGATGAGCTTGCAGCCGCCGAGCAGATCTATCCCAAGTCGTGGATTAAGGAAGCTATCACCGAGGCAGTAAGTCTTAACAAAAGAAGTTGGAGATATATCTCCAGGATACTAGAAAATTGGGCAACGCAAGGTAAAGATGGAACCTTTAAAAGAAATACTGAAGAAGACGGAGATAAATACACACGGGGCAAATATGGCCACGTCGTCAAATCCTGAAAAGGATGCCTCGTGTCCGTTATGCCACGGTGCTGGATTTGTATACCCCTTACTTCCTGATGGCAAACCAGATTTTACCAGTGTTGTCCCCTGCCGTTGTGCTCTGAGTAAAATTGAAAAGGAACGTCAGGACAACCTGGAAAAAACAAGCCGTATTGGTGCTTTAAGTAGCCTCACGTTTGATGAACTTGCGCCTGAAGGCAGAAGTGGTTCGGTTATTTGTCAGGAAAGATTTCGCGCTGCCTATGAAGCAGCTAGACGTTTTGCCCAAAATCCTGTTGGTTGGATTACCTTCACCGGGCCCAGTGGTTGTGGCAAAACACACCTAGCGGCTGCTATTGCCAACGAAAGGATTAATAACGGCGAACCTGTTCTTTTTATTACAGCCAGCGAGCTTCTTGATCATCTGCGGTCTGCTTTTAGCCCCGAGAGCGAATTGCCATATGATCGTCTATTTGCCCAAATAAAAGATGCTCCTCTTCTTATCATAGACGACCTCGGTAGTCAGCAAGGTACTCCTTGGGCTAAGGAAAAGCTCGATCAGCTTCTTAACTATCGCTTTATAAACCGCCTCCCTACGGTAATTACTACCAGCACACCATTGGAGGAACTTGAAGAAAGGATTAGAACGAGGCTTACTGATCTGCGGCTAGGCCTTGTCTATCACCTAGAGACAGATGAATTAGATGCTATGGAATTCAATTGGGCACCTGGCCTTGAACTCCAAAAGACTATGACCTTTGCCAATTTTGATTACCGCCGGGCTAACCTCACAACTGAAGAGAAACAGAATCTAGAACAGGCATACCGGCTTGCTTTTGATTTTGCCCGTGCACCTGAGAATTGGATCGTCTTTATGGGCACTAACGGTTGTGGCAAAACACACCTAGCGGCTGCTATTGCCGGATACCGCTATCAGGCCCACAAGCCAGCCATGTTTGTGGTTGTACCTGAGTTCCTTGACCATCTCAGGTCAGCTTTCAGTCCTCAAAGCAAATTATCTTACGATCGCCTATTTGAGAAGGTTAAAATGACTGAGCTATTAATCCTCGACGATTTCGGAGAGCAGGAAACAACTCCCTGGGCCCAGGAGAAGTTATATCAACTTATTAATTATCGTTATAATGCCAAGCTGCCTACTGTTATAACAACATCTCGTTCCTTAGATGAAATAGAGCCCAGAATAAGCTCTAGGCTTTCTGACCCCAAGATGAGCACGCCCTTTTATATAAAGGCGCCTGACTACCGCTGTGACCTGGATGCCAGGTCATCTACCAGACGAAGGAAACAAAGGAATACATGAGCGGCGGGGTAGTCCTTGTTTTAAATCAAAACTACGAGCCACTGAATGTCTGCCCCTTAAATCGAGCGGTTGTTCTGGTCTACCTGGGTAGGGCCGAGATGCTGGAGAACGGGCGTGGCTTTATCCACTCGGCTAATCTTACCCTTCCTGCTCCATCGGTTATAAAGCTCGTTTATCAAATCAAAAGACCCAGGCCAAAGGTGAAATTAACCAGGATGAGCATCTTTGCCCGCGACTGGTTCACCTGCCAATACTGCGGGTGCCGCGGCGGCAAGTTAACCATCGATCATGTTGTCCCTCGCTATTTAGGAGGAGGGCATAGCTGGGAAAATATTGTAACTGCCTGTGTATCTTGTAACCATCATAAAGCTGGACGCACCCCAGCACAAGCAGGAATGAAGCTTATGTGCCAGCCTGCAAAACCTTCATATGACAATTTTCCTATTCCAGAGCGGTATCGCTATTTCTTCCCTGAGTGGGAGCCCTACCTCATGAATGTAGGACCTAGGATTGAGAAGGTTTTCTAGCCTTCCTCCGGGATAATCTCGTCGAGTGGGACTTCTATGATGGTATCCTTGTCTATCTCAACACTTGCCGTTTCTTTCAGGATATTAATCCCGGTTACTACGCCTTCACCTGAGGAGGTTTTGACATTTTGCCCCTTGTGGGGTGCCTTTTCAGATACAGAGCGGTAATATTCTGCCTCATAAGCAAGACAACATAGCAGCCGACCACACACACCTGATACTTTAGTTGGATCAAGGGAAAGTCCCTGCTCTTTAGCCATTTTGATTGACACAGGGCTAAATTCATTTAGAAAAATGGAACAACAAAGCGGCCGGCCACAGGGCCCCAAGCCACCGAGGAGCTTTGCTTCATCACGAGGGCCTACTTGGTGTAACTCTACTCTTGTTTTTAGCTGGCTTGAAAGCTGGTGGACTAGCTCGCGAAAGTCTACCCTGCCATCAGCAGTAAAGAGTATAAAAAGGTACTTCCCATCAAGAGTGTATCTGGCCGAGACTGGTTTCATCGGCAAATTCAGTTCGCTAGCTATTTCGACGAACTTATCTATAGCCTGGACAGCCTTTTCCCGAAATTCATTAGCCTGTTCCAGGTCTTCTGGCGTAGCTTTGCGGATGACCGGCTTTAACTCCCCTACCTTCTCCAGGGGTATCTGCTTTGGAAAAGTGACTACCGTGGCAAGTTCAGGCCCGCGCTTTGTCTCGACAATAACCCTATCCCCTATCGCGAGCACATTTTCTCCGGCATTGAACTCTTCAATGCCGCCACCATGTTCAAGGCATACTCCTACAATTTGTGATAATTCTTCTATTATACCTCTACCATCCTTTTGGGTAAGTTCAAGAAAAGATTATCCACCACCAGCCTTGGACTTACGTTGTGCCTAAGGTCAACACTAGCCCTATCAGTTTCACTTATACTTTCTATTAGATCGCTAAATCCTATCTTAGTAGATAAGCTGTCAAGTACTGCCTTAAAATCGACATTGATAACCAGCTCACTTAACCCTAGGCCGGTAAGCAAAAGATCTCTTAAAAAGTTGAGCCAATCATTTAACATGCTATAGACACTCTCGCGATTTTTAGCGAACCTGGCTGCCATATCCGCAGCTGCTTCTAGGCGCTCCTCTTCATTATCATTTATTATGTCAACTAACTTTTTCACTCCCTCCTGGTGCTTTATGATTGTTGACTCATCTTCAGCCGCCGAAATTGCCCAACCGATTCTACCTCTGGATAGCCAGGCTAAAAGTCTTGATCTTTCTGGAGAAATCTTATAAGTCTGGGTTAGAAATTGTTCAACTTGTGATATTGGCACCAATTTTAAGGATATAACCTGGCAGCGCGATACGATTGTGGGCAGAAGCCGAGAGGAATCAGAGGTTAAAAATATAAACACTATCTGCGGAGGCGGCTCCTCAATGGTTTTTAGAAGAGCATTGCTAGCTGCAGGAGAAAGAAGCTCGGCTTTATCAATGATAAAGACACGAAATTTACCCTCGTAGGGCGACATGTTAGCTGAATGGCAGATGTCTCTTATCCTATCAATGCCTATTTCGGTTTTCTCTGAATCATCTTCTTGAGAAAGGCTAACAATGGTGACGTCAGCATGGCTGCTATTGGCAATCTTAAGGCATGAGCGACACTCTCCGCATGGCGGGCTACTTTGCTCGCAGTTAAGCGCCTGGGCCATATTTTTGGCAAGGGTCATCTTGCCAATATGTTCTGGACCAGTAAGAAGATAGCTATGCGCTATAAGGCCATTTTTTAATGCCTGGTCTATAAGATTAATAGCTTTTTCTTGTCCCTTGACCTGCCACATGATCTAGCTTGATTATACATCATTTACGATTTCATCGTGGGCAGTGAGGTCTTCGTAAATCTCTCTTCGTCTGATAAGATTAGCCTTCCCGTTGCTGACCATGACGATAGCTGGGCGCGGGACAGCATTATAGTTACTGGACAAAGGAAGGCAATAAGCACCAGCTGCCGGTACGGCAATAATGTCACCGGTATTAATTGAAGGTAGCAATATGTTATCAATTAAGATGTCCCCTGATTCGCAGTATCTGCCAGCGATGCTGACTTTTTGAGTACTTTTGTCTTGAAGCTTATTGGCTACTACTGCCTCGTAGCGAGCACTATAGAGTGCCGGGCGTATATTATCTCCCATACCACCGTCTATAAATATATAGCGTTTGAAAGGTGGAATCTCTTTGGTCATGCCGATAGTGTAAAGTGCTACTCCTGCTCTTCCAATAATTGCCCTACCAGGTTCGAGAATAAGTTCAGGCGTTTCCAGGCCAAGCTCTTTGCATCTGGTAGTAATTCTCTCGCTTATAGACTTAGCATAGGTATTGATATCAGGTACTGGCTGGTCGAGGGTATATCTGACGGCAAAACCACCCCCGATATCAAGCTCCTCTATTTTTAAACCATATTTACTTCTCAGCGTCGCAGCCAATTCAATTATTATGTCAATGGCTTTGAGATATGGCTCAACTTCAGAGATGCCCGAGCCGATATGAAAATGAAGCCCCCTAAGGTTTAAATAGGATGCACTTAAAATCTCTTTAACTGCCTCTTCAATTTGTGCAATGGGGAAGCCGAACTTACTGGTCACAGCACCTGTGGTAAGATATTGATGAGTGTGCGGATCAACGCCGGGGTTTACCCGGAGTAATATAGAGGCTGCATCACCAGACATTGCAGCCAGTCTTTCCAACAATTTGATCTCATCAAAATTATCAACTACTACTCGCCCAACACCTGATCTTATAGCCATGTTGATTTCATCGAGAGACTTGTTATTGCCGTGAAGAATAACTTTCTCCATAGGAAAGTTGGCTTTCTGAGCAATAGTAATCTCGCCGCCTGAAACCACATCAAGCCCCAATCCCTCATCCGCGATGATACCGGCCAGAGCTACGTTAATAAAAGCTTTGGCAGCATAGGCTACAACTACCCCGTGATTATATTGAGCTTTAAAAGCTGACATGAACCTCTGGCATTGTTGTCTGATAGTTGATTCATCGAAAATGTACAGCGGTGTCCCATAAACTGAGGCAAGTTGAATTACATCACACCCACCAATTAGGAGATGACCTTTGTTATCGCAAGTTGAGGTAGCTGGGAAAAGAGCAATCCTTTCGTCAATCATAAAGCTAAGGCTAGCATTTTCTTTGCCTCTGAGGCAAATTTTGAGCTAGAATAATCGCAAGGTGAGATTATGATAAAGGCAATCTTCTTTGATCTTTATTTAACTCTGGTTGACTATTGGCCACCCCGCCAGGAGCTTCAGGCAAAGGCGCTCAAGGAGCTTGGCTATAACGTAGAGTCTGAAGACCTTATAATTCCTCTAACCATAGCCGATGAGTTTATGTTCGAGGAGCACGCCAGATTATCTTTAGGCAAGCGTAGTCAGAAGGAGCAGGGTGAGATATATCTAAAGTATGAGGAAATTATCCTCCGAGAAGCCGGCCTTAAAGTGGCTCCTGAGGTACCAAAGCTTATTTTAGAGAAAATAAGCAAAGTAAATCTTAAAACAGTTCCTTTTGATGATACTATACCCGTCTTAAGGGAACTCAAAGAGAAGGGTTATATCACCGGGCTTATTTCTAATGTGGCAGATTCTATCTCCTCTATGCTCGATGGTCTCGGGCTGAAGCTATTTCTAGATCTTGTTGTAACATCTAAGGATGCTGGCTTCAACAAGCCAGATCCAGCGATTTTCTTAAAAGCAGTAGAAATGGCTGGCACCAGTCCCGATGAGACCATGTTTGTCGGTGATCAGTATAATATCGACGTTATCGGGGCTCAAAATGCTGGCCTAAGAGCTGTTCTCTTAGACAGGGTTGGTCATTTTAGTGGCCAGGGAGATTTTATTAAAGTAAATAGCCTTTATGAGCTCTCGGGAAAAATAGAACAGGAGGTATAAGATGGCCTTTTCTATTAGTAGCCCGGTTATAAGTCACAATGGAAAAATTCCGCAAAAATATACTTTCGAAGGTGAAAATATCTCACCTGAGCTAATATTTTCTAATGTGCCGCCCGAAACAGTTTCTCTTGCTTTGATCATGGACGATCCTGACGCTCCGAGAGGAGTCTTCACCCACTGGATAGTATTCAATATTCCCAAAGATGCTGCTGGTCTTTCTGAGAAGATACCTCCTATTCCTGAGCTTCCTGATGGTAGTCGCCAAGGGAAAAATGACTATGGTTCAGTTGGATATGGAGGCCCCTTTCCACCCCCAGGGAAGCCTCACCACTATAACTTTACTCTCTATGCCCTGGATACTAAGCTTAATCTTAATGCCGGGGCTACAAAGAACGAAGTCCTAGAAGCAATGAAGGGGCATATTTTAGAACAGACAACTCTTTGCGGCATCTACCAACGTTGATCAGTCATAAGCAATCTAAAAACCAGAGGATAATAAAGACTGGGAGACTGATTTATCAAATAGACAAATAGCTGCTAAATATTTTGGTAAATATTGTAGCACCTGTTGACACATCCTATCAGGAGGGGTTAATCTATGCTAAATTCCTGAAGATAGGGAGGTAAAGCTAATATGCCCGCTATAGAATATCAAAAGGTAATGTCAGAAATTGTCTATATTAACCTGCCAGGGCCAAAGGAACCCATGCCTGGCATGAGCGGTGGAGAGCTTCTACATGGCTTTCTTGCCGAGCTCTACTATGCCCCCGATCCTTCGGTAAAAGAATTCGTTACTAACCTTTGTAACCGATGGAATATTCATTATCGCGAGCAGAAAGGTTAGAAGGCATGGCTAAAATTGCTTATGTACCAAGTGGTGCTCAGATAAAGGTTATTGGCCTTGGTGGGGCTGGTTGTAATGCTATTACTCGGATGGTCAGAGAGCAGATCCGCGGTGTCGAGTTCATAGCGATGAATACTGATGCACAGGCTTTGGCTATTACCGAAGCGCCAATACGCCTTCAAATAGGGGAGAAAATAACCCGAGGTTTGGGTGCTGGTGGAGATGACAATGTAGGACGCTTGGCAGCAGAGGAAAGTATAAATGAAATTAGCCAGGCGGTTAGCGGCGCTGATATGGTCTTTATTGCTGCCGGTATGGGTGGTGGCACTGGTACAGGCTCAGCACCAGTTGTTGCTGAGCTAACCAAAAAGAGTGGAGCGCTAACTATTGCTGTAGTGACTAAACCCTTTTCTTTTGAAGGTGTTCAACGTACTAAAGTTGCTGACGCCGGCATTGCCGAGCTAATGAGTAGGGTTGATACCCTGATCATCATACCCAATGATCGATTATTCCAACTTGCCAATCAGAAGACTGGTATTGACAGTGCGTTTAAGATGGCTGATGAAGTCTTATACCACGGTGTACAGGCTATTGCCGAAGTAGTGACCGTCCCTGGCGTGGTCAATCTCGATTTTGCTGACGTAAGAGCAATAATGAATGAAGCTGGGCCGGCATGGATGTCAATCGGCTATGGCTCTGGTCCTAATGGGACAATAGACGCTGCTAAGGCAGCTCTTGCAAGCCCGCTTCTTGATGTTTCTATTGAAGGTGCCAGAGGAGTCCTATTTAATATAACCGGCGGGAAGGATCTCTCTCTACTAGAAGTAAGCCAGGCAGCCGAGGTAATAAAAAAGGCTGTTGATCCTGAGGCTAATGTTATTTTTGGCGTTGCTACTGATCAAAGTTTGGACAGTAAAGTACGCTTAACATTGATAGCCACTGGTTTTGCTACCAAAGACTACCTACTAAGAAATCAGCATGAGGCCGAGATAATGCACTTGCTTAAAGGTACTGGTGATGATGAGCTTGAGATCCCTACCTTCCTTCGGCACCACCACACTATCAGGACATATCGCAAAGAAAAATAGGATGACTAATGGCAGGCGCCGGGCCAGGTCCCTTGCCTTGCAGATTCTTTATGAGGCCGATGTGGCAGGCCATCAGCCGATTGGTATATTAGAACGTTTGCGGGCAGATGTTGAGATATCGCCAGAGAATTTTGAGTTTGTAAGTTATATAGTAGATGGTACGTGGCAAAATAGGAAAGTGTTGGATCAGCATATCCAGAAATTTGCCCCGACCTTCCCTGTGGAGCAACTATCAGTAGTCGATAGGAATATTTTGAGAATGGCCATCTTTGAACTTGTTTTTAGCAGGTCCGTGCCTGTCCAGGTAGTTATCAACGAGGCAGTGGAGTTAGCCAAACGTTTTGGTGGCGATACATCATCTTCCTTTGTTAATGGCGTACTTGGGTCTGCTTACCAAGAGCTAGTTAAAATGGTCTAGACAATCATTATTGCTGAGATTGACACATAGATTACGACTCCCCTAAAATAGCTGTAATAGGTCTTGACTAAGGATAAAACTCGCAAAGAGAAGTACTACTCTGCTGTTCGCCGTGCTATCGCTTCAACTAAAGTAAGTAGCACGCTCAAGGATAATCTTCGTGCCATTGTTCGCATTGTTGCCCAGACAGAGCACTTTGCTGCGTCAATATTGATTTTAGACGCTACCAGGACAAAACTTGCCCATAGTGCTTCGTGTGGCCTATCTCAACCATATTTAAGAAAAGGCGTCTTAGAATCCGAGCAGAGTGTAGGGGAAATATCGACGGGAGAAATTACGTTTATCGCCAACATGGCAAATGATAGCCGTGTCCAGTATCCTGATATGGCAATTAAGGCTGGTATTGTATCTCTTCTTGCTGTCCCCATAATTGTTGACGACCTTTCAGTGGGTAGTCTGAGAGTTTATACCCATGAACCCCACGAATTTGATGAAGCAGAAAAAGATTTCCTTTTAACAATAACTGAATTGGCAGCTATTGTCATAGCCAGAGAAGAACTTCCTCAGGGAACGTCGAAACCTCTTCTTCAAGAAAGTCGCAGTGTTGCCTTCGCCCATCCCAGCGAGGAGGAGTTTGCCCGGCTGCTGGATTTTTATGAAATTGAATGGGTCTACGAACCGCGCTCTTTTCTTCTCCGCCAGGATGGCGAGAAGACTGTCGAGATGTTTACTCCAGACTTTTACTTGCCCGCTCTTGACTTATATATAGAGCTTACCACCCTCAAGCAGAAGTTAGTCACCAGAAAGCACCGGAAGATAAAGAGGTTAAAGGAACTTTATCCTGATGTTAAGATAACGCTTCTTCATCGTGACGATCTTGAGAGATTGCTGGCCAGATATGGCCTGGGACCCCTTGCTTTGACACGAGCCTATGGCATTAAAAAGGTTATCTATACTGCAGCTGAAATAGACGATAAGGTTAAGATTATTGCCCGGGCAATATCAATGGAATATGCTAGTAAGAGACCTGTCCTTGTTGGCATACAAAGAGGTTTCTTATGTTTTATGGCTGATCTAATCCGTCAGATTACCGTGCCCATAGACATAGACTTTATGGGCATATCTTACTATAGTAGCGGAGATAAAAAAGCGGTTAAAATAATTAAGGACCTCGATATTAATATTGCCGAGCGTTATGTCATTATAGTGGAAGATATTATTGACACTGGTATCACTTTAAACTATCTTATGGCCCATCTGCGACAGAGAAACCCTGCCGGTCTGTCTGTTTGTACCTTGCTTGACCGGCGTACTCGCCGTATTGTTGATATTCCTATAGACTATAGCGGCTTTGAGGCACCCAACGAATTTCTTGTTGGATATGGTCTTGATTACAAAGAGGAATATAGAAATCTGCCGTTCATTGGTATACCTAAGATAGGGGAGGATAACAAACGTCCCAGGTGACCTTCGGGTTTGAACCCCGCCCAGAAAACTTACTTGCCTCACCGGAGTGATAGCTCCTTGGTCCTAGGGCGGTTTTCTTTTTCCCTTTAGTTACCTGGGACATCTTAACTATAAGATATATCTATAGGAATGTCAAAAGCGATAAAACCAGCTTATGCCCTATTACAGCCATTGGCGACTGTTTAATACCATAATTTTTGCAAAAACTCTGCTTTTCGACGATTTTTATTCCTTCCAAGGTAATACTTCAGCGAATAGGATTAAAGTCCGGTTAATTTTTGAAGTCTTTAATAGATGAATATCTGGGCTTTCCCTTAAGACCTCACTTGACAGCATCCCAGGTATATTATATGCTCTGATTCCAGATGGAAATGAACAAGAAGGAGGTAAAGTCTTGAAGCATAAGGCGATACTTATTGCCCTGGTGGCAAGCCTACTCCTTTTGGTTTTTATGCCTGTTATTATCAGTTGTACTCAGGATACCATGGTAAACTCCCATTTGCCATGAGGCTATCTGGAGACATATTTAATCCAATTCTGGCCAAGATGGATAACAATATTGTGTTTGGATGTGCCCTGTCCGATGATATAAAAGTAAGCTGGGCATGTTGCTATTTGAGGGTTCTGCGAGTTACTATGAGCCAGCGAGGTCTATAAGGTAAAAACCCTGGATACAGTCTATATCGTCATTATTTGTGTTATCATCGTAGCCTTTTTAGCTATAGCTATAGAAAGGGCAATTGCTGCCCACCACCATCCAGCAACCACGGGCAAAGAAGGGCTCATTGGTAAGAAGGCCACGGTGCTTTCCGCCTTAAATCCCAATGGAACAGTCATGGTAGAGGGGGAAATCTGGCATGCCGTGTTAGAAAACGGGAAAGCAGAGGCAGGCGAAGAGGTAATTATTCAGAGAATAGAAGGTCTTACTCTTTATGTTAAGAAGACCGATCTTAAATCCGACCAAGTTTTCAGGCCTTCCAATACGTAAGCCTAAGGACACTACTTTCCCCTTAACCTTAGTGGCAGATTAAATGTCTTAATAGCTAGTTAAATTCGATAGGCGCCGATAATGGCACCATGCTAGATAAATCTGGCTTTTGGAGGTAGAAGGCTGTTGTGCTATAATGCTGCCACTCCAAATCAGGGGGTAAAAGCCAATGCAGAAAAAAGAGAAGGCCATTCTATGGTTTAGTGAGGTTGCCAAAGACGACATTCCCCTCGTTGGTGGCAAAGGTGCTAACCTGGGGGAGATGAGTCATGCCCAGATACCAGTACCTCCAGGATTTGTAGTTAGCGCTTCAGCATTCTTTAACTTCATCAAAGGGTCGGATTTAGCCAAAAAAATCAAGAATCTGCTTGCAAATCTGGATGCAGAGGATAATGCAAGGCTACAGGAAACAGCTAACCGCATCAAAGAACTTATCCTTAATACGCCGATGCCTCAGGAGACTGCTGAGGAAATAAAAAAAGCCTACCGCAAGCTTGGTCAAGGACTGGTAGCGGTCAGATCCTCTGCAACTGCAGAGGATCTTCCTGAAGCTTCCTTTGCCGGACAACAAAGCACTTTTCTAAATGTTGAGGGCGAGGATAATGTTGTAGCGGCAGTGCAAAAATGTTGGGCATCTCTTTTTGAACCAAGAGCTATTTACTACCGCGAGCAGCAAGGTTTTGATCAACTTAGTGTAGGTATAGCTGTGCCAATCCAAAAAATGGTCCAGTCCTCTGCTTCAGGTGTAATCTTCACTTTAGAACCGATTACTGGCAACCGAAACATTATTGTCATTGAAGCTGTTTATGGCCTGGGCGAGGCTTTGGTTGCCGGAGAGGTAAAGCCAGATCTCTATATGATAGCCAAAGATAAAATGGTCATTACCTCTAAAAGAATAAGTCATCAGGAAAGGAAACTTGTCTTTAACCCTAATGGGAAAAACGGGGAAACCAACGTCTGGCAACTAGTAACACCTTCCAAACAGGAACAGCAGAAAATCCCAGATGCTGATATTCTTAAGCTCACCGAAATAGCTCTAAGGATCGAGAATCATTATCAAAGTCCTCAGGACATAGAATGGGCTCAGGAGAATAGTGAGTTATATATTGTACAGACGAGACCAATAACTACTGTTGGCACAGCACAATTAGAACCGGAGATAGATGCTCCGGTTCTTCTCGTTGGGGATGCTGCAAGCCCTGGGCTTGCTACTGGACCAGCAAAAATTATTCGTTCTGCCCGGGAGATGGACAAAGTCAATCGCGGGGATGTTATGGTAACCGAGATGACAGCGCCTGACTTTGTGCCAGCTATGAAGAGGGCGGCGGCCATTGTTACTGATCGGGGCGGGCGCACCTCGCATGCCGCCATTGTCAGTCGTGAGCTAAGTATTCCATGCGTTGTTGGCGCCGGGGAGGCAACCAGCATATTAAGAGATGGTCAGGTTATAACAGTGGATGGGAGCCATGGTAAAGTCTACAGCGGTACGGTAACCCGAAAAACACAGAACGTTTATACTACTAATTTTATTCGTGATGCCATTAAGACCAAGACTAGAGTTTATGTTAACCTGGCCCAGCCTGAATTGGCTGAAGCTATTGCCTCTCGAAATGTTGATGGTGTAGGGTTACTGCGGGCTGAATTTATTATTAGCCAGATCGGCGAGCACCCCAGATATGCCCTCAAACAGAACCGAGGAGAGGAATTTACTCAAAAGTTAGCCCAGGGGTTGCGCGCTTTTGCAGCTGCCTTTAATCCTCGCCCTGTTGTCTACCGCACAACTGATTTCAAAACTAATGAATACCGTGAGTTAACTGGCGGAGAAGAGTTTGAGGAATTTGAGGAAAATCCAATGCTCGGTTATCGCGGTGCTTCTCGTTACATTACCGACATCGACTCATTCAGGCTTGAACTTGATGCCATCAAGATGGTTAGAAGGGAATTCAAAAATCTCTGGGTAATGATACCTTTTGTGCGTACTGTCCAAGAGCTAGCCAGGACAAAGGAGATTATGGAAAAAGAGGGACTGGTACGCTCCGGAGACTTCAAACTTTGGATGATGGTTGAAGTCCCCTCGAATATCTTCCTTATAGATAAATTTCTGGATGTTGGTATAGATGGCATCTCGATAGGCTCCAATGACCTCACACAGCTAATATTAGGAGTAGACCGCGACAATGAGAAGCTAGCTGGTGTTTTCGACGAACGTAATGAGGCTGTACTAATTGCTATGGAGAAAGCTATCAAGACTGTTACAAACAGAGGAGTTACAGCTTCGATCTGCGGGCAGGCGCCATCTGTTTATCCTGACCTCACTGAAAAGTTAGTAAGCTGGGGCATTACCTCAGTCTCAGTTAGCCCAGATATGATTGGCACGACTAGAGAGATTATTGCCCGGGTTGAGGCCAAATTAGGTATTCATGCCTGATATCAAGAGTCTCGGCATTCGCCAGAGACTTGAAGAAAAAGAGGAGTTACTATCTCCATTTGCCTCAAAGAGCCGCCTTTCTAGGGGAAGAGAGCGTCCTGAAGAGCCTTGCCCGGTGCGGACCGCTTTTCAAAGAGACCGCGACCGCATCATTCATAGTAACGCCTTCAGAAGGCTAAAACACAAGACCCAGGTCTTTATTGCTCCCACCGGTGATCATTATGTCACGCGCCTAACTCATACCCTTGAGGTCTCCCAGATTGCCAGGACTTTGGCTCGGGCTCTCAACCTGAATGAAGACTTAACGGAGGCCATCAGCTTAGGCCATGACCTCGGCCATACCCCTTTTGGCCATATTGGCGAAGAAGTTTTAAATAGGCTCTACCATGGTGGTTTCAGACATAGCGAGCAAAGCCTGAGGGTTGTTGACAAGCTGGAGAAAAACGGGCAAGGGTTGAATCTTACCTGGGAAGTAAGAGATGGCATTCTAAACCATTCTAAATCAAGATGGGATATATTCGAGCCCGGTTATGGAGAATCTGCCACTCTTGAGGGCGAGGTTTGCCAAATAGCTGATGCTATTGCCTACATCAACCATGACATTGCTGATGCAATAAGGGCCGGGCTTATTAGCGAGGACAAGTTCCCTCCTGAGGCAGTATTAATTCTTGGCCGGTCACGTGCGGAAAGAATTGATAGCATGGTCTGCAATATTATAGAAAACTCATGGCCCGCTGCTGGCGAAAGACCAACCATTAAGATGAGCCAAGATGTTCAGAAGATGACCAACTTATTACGTGAGTTTCTTTTTGAGAAAGTTTATTTGCCACTTCAGGATAGTAGTGAATCGAGTATCGCCAGAGATACCACTAGCATGCTTTACCACTACTTTGCCCAGCATCCTGAGGTGCTGCCGTCAGAATACCGTACGCCTGAAGACCTAGAAAGAGGTATTACAGACTACATAGCCGGCATGACCGATCAATTTGCCCTCAATCTTATCTCTACGCTTAAATGAACTGCCTGGCGCTTAAGGTTGTATAATATCATGTATGGACCTTGTTGAGGAGGTAAAGAAACGCCTTGATATTGTTGAGATAGCCTCCGGCTATACTCAACTCACCAAGGCTGGGAGAACGTACCGTGGTTTATGTCCCCTGCACAGCGAAAAACATGGTTCCTTCTTTGTTTATCCTGAAGATGGGAGCTGGCATTGTTTTGGTGCCTGTAATACTGGCGGAGACATCTTTTCGCTCGTTATGAAAAAAGAGGGGCTTAGCTTCGGCGAAGCCCTGAAGATGCTGGCGGAGAAGGCCGGCATTGAGGTGCCGCAAAAGACCACAGGCAGAGAAGATGATCTGGAGCCAATTTATCAGATAAATCTTAAGGCAGCCTACTATTTCAATAACCTCCTTTTAAAATCATCTCGGGCCGAGAAAGCTAGACAATTTTTAAAAGAAAGAGGCGTTGCTGAAGAGACGATAGAAAGGTTTGTTCTTGGCTACAGTCTTCCTGATTGGGAGGATCTCAAAGACTTTCTTGAGGTACAGGGATTTAGTGAGGAATTGATAATCTTAAGCGGTCTTGCCATTCGCTCGGACACAGGAAGAAGTTACGATCGCTTCCGTGATCGGCTCATCTTCCCTATTAGAGATATTAAGGGAAGGGTTGCCGGGTTTGGTGGCCGGGCGCTTGATGATACGATGCCCAAATACCTTAATTCAGGCGAGACGGCTGTCTTTAACAAGGGTAAGCTGGTATATGGCATCGATTTGGCCAGAGAGGCTATCAGGAAAGAGGATCGAGCGGTTATTGTTGAAGGTTACATGGATACTATAATCGCCCACCAGTATGGTTTTAGTAATACAGTGGCTTCCATGGGTACGGCGGTTACCGAGGATCAAATATACCAACTAAAAAAACTGACCCAAAACATTATCCTGGCTTTGGATAGTGATCAGGCAGGCGAGGAGGCTATGATAAGATGCACCTCCTATGAGAATGTTTTAAGTAATGAGATTAAAGTTATCCAGCTGCCTCAAGGTGAGGATCCCGATGATGTTATTCGTGAAGGAAGGTGGACAGAGTTTCTATCTCAAGCTAGACCTCTTCTGGAATATGCTTTTGAAAAATTAAGTAATGGGCTTGACTTGAACACTGCTCAGGGAAAATCAGGGGTAACAAGAAGACTTATACCTGTTATAAGCGAAGTAAGGGACCCCATAAAGCAGGCCCATTATCTGGCCAAGCTGGCCAAGCTGGCAGGAGTAAGCGAGAACAGACTGGCCGTGTTACTAAAAAAAGAACACATCAGCGATAAGACAAAGGAAGTTCCTGTGGCGGAACTCTTTGAAAGTCCGATTGAAGAGTATTGCCTTTCTCTTCTTATTCATAAGCCAGACCTTAGAGGAGAGACCGGAGAGCTTGTGCCTGAATTTTTTGAGAACAGCCAGAACCGCGAGGTCTTCTTGACCATTATGAGAGAATCTAATATGGAAAAGGCAATAGAAAAACTCGACCCCTCGCTCAGAGAACACTTTGACCGTCTGGCTAACCGATTTATACCGACGGAGTCTGCGTCAGCGAGATTAGCTGACTGTATACTCAGGCTAAAGGAGAGACACCTTAGAAACCTTATAACCAGAAGAGAGGCTGCTCTTGAGAGTGCTAAAAGCTTGCCTGAGGAAATAGATGCCCGGTTATCATGGGAACTTGGAGAAGTCTTCAAAAGCAGGGAAAAGGAGATAAAGAATGATAAAAGACTTTGAGGAAGAGCCGCTTGAAGACGGAATATCCGGAGCGGAAGATGAAGAAGAGGACAAAGAACCGCTGAAGGAAGAGCTTGACGAAGAGGAGGAAGAAATAGTACCTGAAAAGCCGATGCTTACTCAAGAAGAAGTAGCACCAGAGGTAATAAGCGATCCCATAAGGATGTATCTCCATGAGATTGGACGTATAGGACTTCTCACGGCTAATGACGAAAAGGAGCTTGCCAAAAAAATGGAGCAGGGACGCCGCCTTAAGGAGATTTCAGAGCAGGGGCCAATAGACTATAAGAAAGCGGTTGAAATCACCAGGAGCCTTCTAAAAAGCATCGGAGAGGCCTCGGAGGTATTAAAGCAACTAGAGATAAAGTTAGGCTTTGGCTCTGAGTTGCCATTTAAACTCGCCGCTGGCGAGCCACTGATTCGCCAGAATGTCGATGCGGAGATAGATAAAGAGCTTGCTCGGACAATAGGCGAGGTGCTGGATATGCCAGCCGAGAAGGTAAACGATATTCTGCTAAAGTTTTCCATCGATACTCAGCTACTGCCTAAAGAAGTGCTTAAATTACTACCAGACGATCTTAAGACCAGTGAGCTTATAGAATTTATAAAGGAGGCATCTTTTGTCAACACCCTTTCTGAGCACTCTAAAAGTCTCAAGAGTTACTATCAAAGGATAGCCCGAGAGGCTTCAGGCGCTGAAGAGCGGCTTATCGAAGCTAATCTCAGGCTTGTTGTCAGTGTTGCTAAGAAACATATTGGGCGAGGCATGCCGCTACCTGACCTTCTCCAGGAGGGAAATATTGGGCTGATGAGAGCGGTACAGAAGTTTGACTATCGGCGTGGTTATAAATTCAGCACTTATGCTACCTGGTGGATCAGACAGGCAATTACCAGGGCCATAGCCGACCAGGCCAGAACCATACGTATTCCCGTCCACATGGTAGAGACGATCAATAAGCTCCTAACTACCAGCCGTCAGCTTTCCCAGGAGTATGGCCGCGATCCATCAGCCCAGGAGATTGCTGAAGAAATGGATATGGCACCCGATAAAGTCAAGAATGTTCTCAAGATATCGCAGGTACCAGCTTCTCTTGAGGCACCTATCGGCGAAGAAGAAGAGAGCCGTCTGGGTGACTTTATCGAAGATCAGAATGCTACTTTACCACCCGATGCAGCATCAAGAGAACTCCTAAAGGAACAATTGTCTGCTGCTCTTAATACTCTGACCCCCAGGGAAAGGCGTGTCATTCAACTCAGATTCGGTCTTGAAGATGGACGAAGCCGGACACTTGAAGAAGTTGGCAAAGAGTTTAATGTCACAAGGGAGCGCATCAGGCAAATAGAAGCTAAAGCGCTGCGCAAGCTACGTCACCCTACCCGAAGCCGCCGCCTTAAGGACTACTTAGAATAGAAAAGTGATACCCAAGTATCTCAAACTCCAAAACTTCATGCCATACCGTGGTGAGGACAATGAATTGTCCTTTGAAGGTATCCGTACCTTATGTATTTCGGGCAACAACGGAAGTGGTAAGTCAGCTCTAATTGACGGCATAACATGGGCGCTCTGGGGAAAATCAAGGGCCAAAAGCGATGATGACCTTATATGTCAGGGCGAAAGTGAGATGAGTGTTATTTTTGACTTCACTGTAGCCAAGGTAGATTACCGCGTCGTTCGCAAGCATGCCCTACCTAAAAAAAGGTCATCCTCAGGACAATCAAGCCTTGATTTTTTTCTCATAAGCGATGAGAAATTGAAATCTTTAAGCGGAGAAACTAAAGCCCAGACTCAACAAAAAATAATCAGCACCCTTCACATGGACTATGAGACATTCATCAACAGCGCCTATCTCAGACAGGGCCATGCTGATGAATTTACCAAGGCCACTCCTGCTCAAAGGAAAGATATCCTCGGCCGCATACTGGGCCTTGACCTCTATGATAGGCTCGAAGAAAGAGCCCGGGAGAAGGAGCGGGCATTGGATGCTGAGCGGACTAGCCTTGAGATGTTTATTAGAAGTGTTGACGATGATCTAAAAAGGCAAGATGAGCTCGAGGCTAACCTTAAAGCAGCTGAGGAAAGACTTGTCCAGATAGATAAAAACCTTGAGGAGAAGGAGGAGGTTTTAAAAGGTCTTGAAAAAGAAGCGGAGGAGCTTAAAAGGGTAAAAAAGCGATCGGATGAGACTGGGTATGAGATAGAGCGTCTTGAAAAAGATAAAGGCAGATGGCAGAGAAGTGCTGAAGGGCATGCCCAGAAGATCAAGGAGTACCAAAATATCCTGCAAAAAAGGGAGGAGATAACCCAGGGTTATGAGGCTTATCGGGATGCCAGCCAAAAACTTGAGAGCTTTAATAAACAACTGCGCAACCTGCTTGATCTTAAGGATAGGAAGATAACTCTCGAGAAAGCTATTGAGGCGGCCCAACGGGAGCTTCTAAATGCTAGGGAACTTACCCGAGGGCGCATCGAGGAACTCACAAAACAAACAGAGTCAGCTCCAGCCTATCAGACAGCACTTCGAGATCTCGAAGTGCAAGAAGAAGAGCTAAAAGAAAAAAGGGTTATTCTTGAAGAGAGAAAGCGCCATCTGGATGAACTTAATGACGAACTTGCCAGACTAGCTTTCTCTGAGAAGAGGCTAAGAAAAGAGCTTGCCGAACTGGATGAGAAGATAAACCTTTTTAGCGAGAGCAGCGGTAGGTGCCCCTTATGTGAAAGTGAACTTGGTGAAGAAGGTTTAAAGACCATCAAGGAGAAATATCTCAAGGAAAAGGAGGAGAAAACAACCCTGCTTCACCGTACTCTGGATGAATTAGCCGCTAAAAAAGAGGAGGTGCGAGCGGACAAAGAGGAATTAAGCCTCCTTGAAAAGATGTTAGCAGACGAGCAAGCCAAAATTAATGCGAAGGAGGGAGGCTTAAGAGAACTTCTGCGAAAGGCCATAGATGCCAGTAAGAAACTCGACGATGAGAGGTCGGAGCTTAATGGCATTGAGGGCCATCTCGCCCGGAGAGATTTTGCTCTCCCTGAACAGAACCTCCTCACAAAGATAGAAGAGACTATCACAGAGCTGGGGTATAATCAGGAGGAACACGAGAAAATAAAGGGTAAACTGGATGAACTCAAACGCTTTGAGATGGAAAGATATAAGCTTCAGGAAGCTGAAGCCAACCTGGAAAAAGAAAAATATGCCTTGAATGAATGCCTTGAAGCCGTAGAGGAAATAGCCAGGCGCCTCACGATGGTTAATGAGGAGCAAAAGAAATGTCAGACTGCCCTCGAGAGGCTACCTGACATTACCATAAAGCTCGCCCAAGCTAAACAAGAATTTGAGGAAGTAAAATTCGAATACAAATCCTCGCAAACCATCCTGTTTACTCTTAAGGCACAGCTTAGCCATCTCGAAGAACAAAAGGCCCTGAAACAGGCAAAGAAAGAGGAGCTAATAAAAGTTATCCGGGAGGTGAATATCTACAATGAGCTTGTTCGGGCCTTCGGTAAGAACGGCATACAGGCGATGCTCATTGAAAGTGCTATCCCTGAGGTGGAGAATGAGGCTAATCGCCTGCTTGCTCATATGACTGATAATCGCCTGCATCTAAGCCTGGATTTAAAACGCCCTTCTAAGAAAGGTGATGATATTGAAACACTTGATATCAATGTTTCCGATGAGCTCGATACCAGGCCTTATCAACAATTCAGTGGCGGCGAGGCTTTTCGTATAAACTTTGCCCTGCGCATTGCACTTTCCAGACTGCTTACCAGAAGGTCCGGTGCACCCTTACCAACCATCATTATTGACGAGGGTTTTGGCACTCAGGATAGTACCGGTATTGAAAAAATGAAGGAATCAATAGCCTCCATAGAAGACGAATTTGAGAAGATCATCGTCATAACACATATGGAGGAATTAAAAGACGCCTTCCCGGTATCCCTTGAAGTCATTAAACACCCTCAAGGCTCAAAACTTTGCCTCATTTCATGATGACTTGTAATGCCATATTGGAGGTCATCATAAAACAAAGTTTTTAGTAACGACTTCTCTCAGGAAGTCGCAGTCCCCATATCAATAACGATATCACACATGATGTGTATTCCGGGCTCTATCCTCAACGTTGTTGGAACACCATCGCTATCGTCGTTTCCCACATAGTTGATGTCGATGGTATAAGTGCCGGCTGGTAGTTCAACCTTATAATCGCCCAAACTGTCAATATCCACCTGCTTAATAAGTTTGACGCGGTCGGCATCGTAGATCATAATCTTCCTCGCCTGATAGATCTCCGGAGGATAAGGCTGGCCAATTTCCTCCTCAGAGCGTGGCCCAAGACGTACTCTGCCTTCCAGAAAGCCGGTCTCAGTTGGGGTCTCCTTACACCCTACAACAATAAGCGGTAATGCAACAAATATAAGGGTAAAAATTAAATATATCAGGGAACGCAAACCCGATCTCTTCATATTGTCCTCCTACTTTCTTAAGCTAATTCTCCTCCCTCTACCTGAAGTCCACCAGGGCACAGCCTACAGGCTTAGACAAATTATCCCTGCACCCTACACTATTCTAAGCCCACAAGCCTTACTATACAAAAAGCAATGCCACCAATGGCTAAAATTTTTACTCTATCTGGAAACGGCGTCAACCATACCGACAAAGGCTTTTATCGCCTGGTCATATTGGTCATATGCTTCCCCCTCGAAAACATACACAGGTTGCAAGTAGCCTCCCCCAATGCGGTATTGAATTGAAATGTTCTTGACGATAAGGCGGGAAAAGCTTCGCATATTAATGACACACTCCTCAGCTTCTGGCGGCACTGCATCAGGGCTACTCAGGTAGCCTTTAAGAATCTCCAGAGCTTTGTCAGGTGTCTTCAGGGTAACATCTATATATTTTTCAATCGTGGGTGTGTTTATCCTAGCCTCTATCACCTTCCCGCCATCTGCAACCACGACATAGGCACCGAGTCCGCTCGTGTCATATCCATCCAGGTCGATAGTGAACTCAACCCCGGTCGCCAAAGCCTTTCCATCTATTGTGCGATAAGGTGCGACCTTAACTGCAGTGACACTATTGGGATCCAATAGATTATGGGAGACCAGCCAGTCCTGCGCAATAGTAATAGTAATACTTTCTTGAGAAGAAGGCAGGTCTTGAGGAATATCTAGATTACCCGTATAGTAAATTGCCAGGCTACCATCCAGATGTATTTCAAGTGTAGAGGTGCCATTGATATAAGTGTACACCTCGCGTTTGTCACCCTGACTCAATGGTATTGAGGTGCCAGAGAAACCAAGCTTTTGCGCCAGGTCGGAGGCGTATTTATCGGTAACGTCAGGGTTAATGACTTTATAGACAGTCATCTCAGCGGGAGTGATGGGAAGGCCTGCATCCAGTACGACTTCTACTGGTGGAGCGCCTTGCACCCCTGGTTGCATGATACCCTCAAACACCGGCGGTAAAGTGTTGTTCCTAACCTCGGCCGGTGTCGCGGCGCAAGAAACAGCAGTGATGGTGATGGCCCCTATGAGCATTACGCTTAATAGAAACCATATAGAGCGAAAATTTTTCATTTTACACCTCGAATTTATTCTTATGATTATTCTATTGAGCATGTTATCACCACCTTGGTCGAATCTACAGGAGTTTGGTTAACGAACGAATCTATGTAATCATTATCAGCTACAGATGAGTTTTCAGCTAGGATCCTAGCGATGTTGAGATTGTGAATACCGTCTAGCTTAACATAGGTATGAAAGAACGCATCCTGGACTTTTTCCCTACTATACCCTCCGGAACCGGTAAGGCGGTTGGCCATTTCCCTCAAGTCGGTTGAGGTTATCTTAGGTTGATTCTCAAAGCCTAATAACATATGGGTGCCCGTCAGGGAGCTCATCCAGCTAGGATAGCTCGTATCTTTGAAGACCTCACATTCAATGATGAACCACCATATGTTGTAACCATAACTGTCCGGACTTGAGTAGCCGAGCCTTACGGAACTCGGCCCCGTGGATCCTTCTGTGCCAAAACCAACACCAATAAGCCCGCTACCAAGATCAACAGAGTGACCTTCCATTACTGAAAGCTCGGTGAAGTCCGCCTTCCAATTATCCATGCCACCACTGCTTTCCTCCTGCCACCAGGTGGGCAAAGGATCATTACTTATAAAGTACTCGTTCCACCCAGTATACGCATCGATTGTCGTAGCAAATCCTTGCGCATCAGCCCACCAATCCTCACTCCATTCATTGCTCAGCCCCACACTCTCGTCCCAAGCGAAGGCTACGGTGGAGTTTGCTAATACCGATAGAAGAGCAACCATCAATGAAACGATTAAAAGCCTGAGCTTCATGGTTTACTCCTTTCACAATCTCTCTTTAGGATGTTAGGTAGTAACCGTTTAGCTTTTCCAAAATCCCAACCTCCAGTATATCACCCCCCCCCGTACTGTCAAGTGCCTGTAGGCTTTATTATAGAAGATGTGGAAAAGTCCACTAGAAATCTTATGGTGGCAAGGACGCCGGAGTATCAAACTATCTGAAGGGTAAATTATAGTTAAGTTAGGTTCTTAGGCTGACAGGCACCTTAAGAAACACATTTTTCAGATAGCGCCCGGTTAATGAAGTTGGATGCAGACTTACCTCCTCAGGAGTGCCTGTAACTACAACATTACCTCCCTTATCACCAGCCCCAGGCCCAAGATCTATTATCCAGTCGGCATTCTTAATAACGTCCAAATGGTGCTCGATAATCAACACTGTATTTCCGCTATCGACTAGGCGATGCAGGACTATTAGAAGCTTGGCCACATCATCAAAGCCAAGGCCGGTTGTGGGTTCATCCAAAATATAAAGAGTTTTACCGGTTGACTTGCGCGAAAGCTCAGTAGCCAGCTTTACTCTCTGGGCCTCACCGCCGGATAGTGTCGGCGCTGGCTGGCCCAGCCGGATATAGCCCAAGCCTACATCCTTGAGTGTTTCCAACTTCCTTTTTATCTTGGGAAAATGCTCAAAAAACTCCAGTGCCTCCTCAATCGTCATATCCAGAACTTCGGCAATGTTCTTACCCTTAAACCTTATTTCTAATGCTTCACGATTATAGCGGCGCCCGTGGCAAACCTCACAGGGAACAGTAACATCAGGCAAAAACTGCATCTCAATTTGAGTGTAACCCTCACCCTTGCAGGCTTCGCAGCGCCCTCCCTTAACATTGAAGGAAAACCTCCCTGGCGTATAGCCACGGAGTCTGGCCTCAGGAACAGTACTAAATAGCTCTCTTATCGGAGTAAATACTCCGGTATAAGTAGCGGGATTGCTTCTGGGTGTCCTGCCGATGGGCGACTGGTCGATGTTAATGACTTTATCTATATACTCTACACCGACAATTCCATCGCACTTCCCTGGTAAATCTCTTGAGCGGTAGAGCTTTTGGGCCAGTGTTTTATAAAGAACTTCATCTATAAGACTGCTCTTGCCCGAGCCAGAAACACCAGTGACGCATACAAACTTGCCCAAAGGGATAGCGACATCTATATTCTTAAGGTTGTTTTCTTTAGCACCCCGGATAAGGACCTCTTTGCCATTGCCAAGTCGGCGTGAGCTAGGGACAGGTATTTTCTTACGGCCACTTAAATAATCACCAGTCAGAGATCCCGTTGAGGCCATAATGTCTTCAATCGTGCCCGAAGCTACTACCCGACCACCGTGCTCACCAGCGCCAGGACCGATATCAATTATCCAATCAGCAGCTCGCATCATTGCCTCATCATGTTCAACAACGATGACGGTGTTGCCGATATCCCTTAGTTTTTTAAGAGTAGCAATGAGTCGGTAATCATCGGCCGGATGAAGACCAACCGTTGGTTCATCGCAAATGTAGAGCACACCCATGAGCCCACTACCTATTTGAGTAGCCAGTCTTATACGCTGTCCCTCACCCCCGGATAAAGTGGCCGAAGGACGGTCCAGAGTAATGTAATCAAGACCAACATCCTCCAAAAAACCGATCCTCGAGTGAAGTTCCTTTATAACTTCTTTAGCTATAGCTTTCTCTCTTTCACTAAAACCTTCTTCCAAGTTGCTTACCCAATGTAGCGCTTCTTCTACGGACATGGCTGATACATCGGCAATGTTTTTGTCTCGAATAAGAACGGCCAAAGCTTCAGGTTTAAGCCTTTTTCCGCCACAGGCAGTACAGGGGCTTGAGACCATGTAGCGCTCTATTTCCTCTCGGGTAAGCTCAGACTCTGTATCACGATATAATCTCTCAAGGTAAGGTATAACTCCTTCGAAACCTTCGGTATGCTCTCTTACCCGGCCATAGCGATTCCTATAGCGGTAGTGTCGCCCTCCCTCACCATAGAGTAAGAGGTTTAAATCTTCCTCCTTTAAATTCTTGACCGGCGTATCGAGGGAAAACCCATAGCGATGGGCAAGGTCTACAATTTGATAGAAGTACCAACTCTGCCACTGATAGGGCTTGATGGCTCCCTGGGCTAATGAAAGCTCTTTATCGGGAATAACCAGGCGAGGATCGACTTCCATTTTTACTCCGAGCCCGCCGCATGATGGGCAAGCGCCATGAGGACTATTAAAACTAAATGTCCTGGGCTCAATCTCACCCAAACTTATGCCACATTCGGTACAGGCAAACCGCTCTGAAAAAACTAGTCTGTCGCCTCCTACGATATCAATCTCGGCTACTCCATTACCGAGTTTTAAGGCCGTTTCTACCGAGTCAGAAAGTCTACTTTCAAGGCCGTCTTGGCCTAAAATTAGACGATCAACAACAACACTTATTGAATGTTTCTTGTTCTTTTCAAGTTTAAGGTCTTCATCAAGCTCATGGACTTCACCATCAACCATCACCCGGCTATAGCCTTGGCGGCGTAGGTCACTAAAAAGGGACTGGTACTCGCCCTTTCTATCTCTGACCACCGGCCCAAGCACCATAATGCGGCTTCCCGAAGGTAACGCCAGGACATTATCAACAATCTGCTCCACCGTCTGAGGGGCTATTTCCCGGCCGCATTGAGGGCAGTGAGGATGACCGACTCTGGCGAAAAGAAGCCTCAGATAGTCATATATCTCAGTTGCTGTGCCCACCGTAGAGCGGGGATTATGGCTCTGACCTTTTTGGTCTATGGAGA
This sequence comes from Dehalococcoidia bacterium UBA4087, assembly GCA_002382615.1. Classification (GTDB taxonomy): domain Bacteria; phylum Chloroflexota; class Dehalococcoidia; order Dehalococcoidales; family UBA4087; genus UBA4087. The sequence goes on along the minus strand of DFYH01000019.1, from coordinate 6,672 downwards.
TTGCCGGACTTAGACCTTCAATATAGTCAACATCTGGTTTTTCCATTCGGCCAAGAAACTGTCTGGCATAGGCCGACAAAGATTCCATATAGCGGCGCTGCCCTTCGGCATAGATGGTATCAAACGCCAGAGAGCTTTTACCTGAGCCAGAGACACCAGAGATGACCACCAATTTATCGCGGGGGATGGTGACATCTATGTTCTTGAGGTTGTGCTCTCTGGCCCCTTTTACGATGATAGAATTAAGTGCCATTTATAGTTATTTTATCATCACCTATCCCAGCCAACAATGCGAAAGGTTAGACGCCAATTTGAAACAAGCCCTTGACCAAAACAGGATTAGAGTTATGGCTCNNNAGGCGTGGCGGGACGAAGCAATCTCTTGCGAATTGTATTTGGCGATCTGAGAAGCTAAAATTGCCTTGATTTTAAATATAAAGGAGCACAAATGGATATAAGGACTGAAAAACTTGCCCGGCTTTTGGTTAACTATTCGGTCGGGGTAAAACCGGGAGATAAGGTAGTAATCAGCGGCGAAACGCTGGCTGAACCCCTCCTTAAGGCCATCTACGCAGAGGTCTTGAAAGCCGGAGGATTTCCTCTGTTAAACGTGTCTTTAAATGGCATAAGTGAAATCTTCTATCGCTATGCCTCAGATGAACAGATTTGCCACGTACCTCCAACCCAGAGACTTGTTATTGAAACTTATGATGCCCAGATTGCCATTTTAGCCGAGGAAAATACTAAGGCCCTTAGTAACGTTGATCCGCAGAAGATGGTGCTTCGCAGCCGGTCAAGAAAAGACCTTATGAAGATACAGATGGAGAGGTCGGCTCGCAAGGAGTTCCGGTGGGTGCTAGGCCTCTGCCCCACCTCAGCCTATGCCCAGGATGCCGAGATGGGCCTAAGTGAATATGAGGACTTCGCGTACGGCGCCTGCCTGCCAGACATGGATGACCCTATTGCCTATTGGCAGAATTTCTCACGCTGGCAGGATAAAATCATCGACTGGCTAAAAGGTAAAAAACATGTTCATGTCAGGGGCAAGGAGACTGACCTTACCTTAAGCATTGAGGGGCGCCCCTTTATCAACTGCGACGGTCATGAAAACATGCCCGATGGTGAGGTCTTCACCGGGCCGGTCGAAGATAGCATAAACGGAAAAGTATATTTCTCCTACCCGGCGATAGAAGGAGGGCGTGAGGTAAGCGGCATAAGACTGGAATTTAGAGACGGCCAGGTGATCAGGGCAACGGCGGAGAAAAACGAGGAGTTTCTCTTAAAGACCCTCGATACCGATGATGGCTCAAGAAGGGTGGGTGAGTTCGCCATCGGCACCAACAATGCCATCAACCGCTTTACCCGACAGATACTATTTGATGAGAAGATGGGCGGCACCTTCCACATGGCACTGGGGGCCGGCTATCCCGAATCGGGCAGTAAAAATGAGTCCTCCATACACTGGGACATGATCTGTAACTTAAGGGATGGCGGTGAGATCAGAGTAGATGACGAACTTCTCTACAAGGACGGAAAGTTCATAATCGATGTTGAGCCATAAACACAACAAAAAATGATAGCTCCAGTCCTCCACGAGCAAAAGGCAAAACGAACTGCAGGCTTTAACGCTCTCCTTGGCGGTATACTTATAGCTATGGTTCTCGGTGGCCTCTATCTTTACGATACCGCGGACCCCGAGGCCAAGGAAGGCGCCGTAGTAGTCTGGGGAGTGGCCATTCTTACCGCGCTTATAATATGGCTTGTTCTCCCCACGGGTTTCCAGATATTAGAAGACAGGATAAGGATCCGCTTCAGGCTCTACAAGTTCGATATCAAATTTGACTCCATAAAGGCTATCGAGTATCCGATGAGGTCGCCAGGTTGGGGAATTAACTTCGCTACATCGTTTAACTCCAAGGACATCATAAAGATAAAAAGGGGCCATGTCCGTGATGTTACCATATCACCGGAGGACCCACGGCTATTCATAGACAACCTGCCAGCAGAGGTCAGGGTTTCCTTAGTTGCCCCACCTTACAATAGCGGGAAATAGCCGCATTCACTATTCAGGGTTTCTGGGGCACCTTATGCCACTTAGAACTCCTTTCTCGTCACCGCAAGACGCTAAGGGGGGCATGGCCACCCCGTATGCCAGGTAAGGTGTATAATAATTCCCATTAGCAAGTTTACTAGGGACGTGGTTGAAAACGCCCACAACCTCAAGCGGTTTGACCGTCGAATATGGACGGTGGCCGTAAGCCAACTCTTCAACGCCACCGGCTTCTCTATTTGTTTTCCCTTCCTTTCACTCTACCTCTACCAGGAGCGAAGTGTGCCCATGAGCCTGGTTGGAATAATGTTTCTGATCTCGGGATGTATCTCTGGTATGGTCCAACTTTTTAGCGGAGCCTTAACCGATCGCTTAGGTAGGAGACCGGTCATCTTAAGCGGTCTGGGTATAAGGACCATCCTCAATCTTATTATGGCCTTTCTTATTAGTCAGAATGCTCCGGTTTACTTCATAGCCCTTACCTATATCGGAGGCCAGACTGCTGACTCCATCGTCCGTCCGGCTTCGGCAGCCCTTGTACTTGATATAGCACCTAAAGGTGAGACCTCGGAGGCCTATGGTATATTGCGCGTTGGACAGAACGCCGGCTGGGCGGCTGGACCGGCCATCGGCGGCTATCTTGCTACTTCCTTTAGCTATGGTCAGACCTTTCTTCTTGCTCCTATAACCAACCTCATTGCACTAGCGCTTTTATGGAGTGTAAAGGAAACACACCACGGAGATGGGAAACACACAGGCCCAAAGGTAATGTTTGCGGCGGCCAAAAACAGAAAATTCCTGGTATTTGTTATCATTGCCATGGTTCTTTCAATAGTCATGGGGCAGCTAGGAAGCACGCTATCTGTCTTCACCGTTGACCGGCTGGGTTTCTCTGAGGCAAACTATGGACTGCTCCTCACCACTAACGGCCTGGTGGTTATTATGCTCCAGTATCTAATAGCCCACTTTACATCAAAATTACCGCGCGCCAATGCCCTAACAATAGGCAGTCTCTGTTATGCACTGGGCTATCTCTCATTTAGCTGGATAAATAGCCTGGGGTTGGCCATTCCGGCGATTGTGCTGGTGACATTGGGGGAGGTGATCATAGCCCCGACTACCCTGGCCACAGTGGGAGACTTTACTGATAAAAACAACCGCGGCCGCTATATGGGGCTATACGGCGTGGCCGAGATGCTTGGTTTCTCGCTAGGGCCTGTGGTCGGCGGTATGTTACTTGACAATTTTGCCTCACCCCTACCCATCTGGGGAACTATTGGTCTCATCGCCTTTCTTGCCGCTCTGGGCTTTCAGTGGTGGAGAGGTCTTAAGAACGGCTAATAGAGGCGATAGTAAGAGTTCCCGGACCAAGATAGGTGCCAATAGTAGGGCCAATGCGGCTTAGATAAAAGTGGTCTTCATCTACCAGAGGCTTAAGCTCTGAGGTTAGCCTTGCTGCCTCGTCTGGCGTGGTAGCATGAAGTACGGCCAGTTCCTCAAGGCTACCGCGGCTTTTAGTTATTTCTATGAGTCTTGAAAAGGCCTTCTGATAACCCCTAGCCCTCTCCAGGGGATAGACCTCACCGTCTGCAATCTGAAGTATGGGTTTGATACTTAAAAGTGAGCCCAAAAAAGCCTGCCCTTTACCCAGACGTCCACCCTTATAGAGGTATTCAAGATTGCTAACAAAACCGAAATAGCTTGTCCGCGGCATCTTCTCGGTAACTAGCTGAACCACCTCTTCAAGACTAGCCCCCGCCGCAGCTGCTCTAGCGGCTACAATGGCCAGGAGGCCGATGCCCATAGAAGCCATCATGGTGTCTATGACCACGACTTTTACCTTACCGGCGACCTCCTTAGCTGCCATTATTGCCGAGCTATAGGTGCCACTCAACTTGGCCGATATATGGATAGAAACAATCCCATCAGTCTGGTTTGATAGCTCGGTATAGACCCTGACAAAATCGGCTGGCGAGGGCTGGGTTGTCTTGGGGAGCTCGGCACCACTGGTCATCCTGTGGTAGAACTCGTCAATCTTAAGCTCAAGCCCGTCTAAAAAGACTTCCTGACCAAAGCGAATAGTTAATGGGACAACGGTGATACCTAGCTCTTCAACGATCTCCTTAGGTAGATCGGCACAGCTATCGGTGACTATTTTTACCATACTCCACCCCCACTCCCTTTTATTGCCAAGCTTAATAGCTGGGACTATAATAGGCAAACCTGACTAGTGGACTACTTCTGGCAAGGCGATAACTTATCAAACTGGCATCACCCTTATGGTCTTGCCACCTCAGCCTTGCTTGCGTTATTATGGTATGTAGTAAATCTAGGTAATAAGATGAAAGAGGTACTTATATGGCATCAGAGATAAACCCAGTCAAAACTATTGACTCTTTAATACTTTCTCTACTCGCCCGAAAACCGATGTATGGCTACCAACTTATCAAGGAAACCGAAGAGAAAAGTGGCGGCGTCTTTAAATTCCGCGAAGGCACACTATACCCAGCGCTGCACCGACTGGAAAGAGCCAAGTTCATTCAGGGTAAGTGGCAGGTCCTCCCCAAAGGGCAACAGAGAAAGTACTATTACATCACTGAGAAGGGGCTTAGAGCCCTCGGTCAGCGCAAGAGTGAGTGGCTGAAGTTCTCCAGTGCACTGAATGCTTTTCTTGAAACGGCATAATGAACACCACACTTGAGCAGTACTTAAAGACAGTAAAGGAAAGCCTTAACATGGATACCTCAACAGAGGATGAGGTGATAAAGGAGCTTGAGGGCGACATCACCGATAGGTTAGAGGAGTTCAAGGAAAAAGGGACTAGCGAGGATGAGGCCATCTCTTCTTGTCTTAACTTCCTCGGCCCGGCTAAGGCATTAGCCCGCCAGCTTTACGAAGCCCATAGCCAGGGGTCGTGGCAGGAGACGCTCCTGGCCTCAATACCACACTTTGCTTTTGGGCTACTTTTTGCCCTTAATTGGTGGCATATGACCACCTGGTTACTTGTTCTGCTTATTATGATAGCCGGTGCCATTGTCTACAGCTGGTGGCAGGCCAGACCGACATGGTTTTTTACCTGGCTTAGCTACTGCCTTTTGCCTCTCTTGGCCGCCGGGCTTTTATTGCTATATCTTCCGACCGGGTGGTCTTGGGTGGCCCTCGTTCTCTACGCCTCTCTTCTGTGCTGGGTTGCTTACCTCGTCAATGCCCACACTGCTAGAAAAGACTGGCTGTTCATCATTTTGATGCTTCTACCTCTTCCCAGTACAGTCGGGTGGTTTTTGGCTATAGAGCCAGTTGGCGACTGGACGGCTCATATTGAAGAACTGGCCCCCTGGATCGCCATGAATTTTATGGCTCTTGGCCTTACCGCCGCTGCCTTTATGAGGCTAAGAAAAAGGGGGCTTAAGACCTCTGTTCTTATCATCTCCATTGTGGCAACAGGCATGACCAGCACTTACTACGCTCAGGGGAAGGTAACCTTACCGTCACTCCTGATGATGGTGGTCATAGTCCTGAATATTTTACTTGGCCCTCTTATATTGGAGAGAGTAATAAAAAACCCATCGGAGGTCTTTCATGCCAAGGATAATAGCCGATAGCATAGCTTGCCTTGACCAGAAGGAAGCCGAAGAAGATGCGATACGCGTCATACCGCTCAGTTTCTACTTCCAGGGCAAGGTTTACCATGACTGGGTTGATATAAGTCCTCAGGAGGCCTATAAGCTTTTTCTTGAGGACCCCGATTCGTTCAAGTCTTCAGCAATCTCACCAGCCGAGTACCTCGAGGCTTTCCGAGAGGAAACTCAAAAAGGGAATGATGTTGTCTGCATCACCCTTTCTTCCAAGATAAGCGCTGGCTATAAAGCTGCCCTAGCGGCCAGGGAGATGCTAAAGGACATCCCCAATCGTATTGAGGTATTTGACTCGGAGACAGTTTCGGCCGCCGAGGGTTTCATTGTAAGAGAGGCCGCCCGAGCAGCCAAAGCCGGCAAAGGCACTGACGAGGTACTCAAAGTAGCCCGGGAAATGAAAGAAAAAGTGGGGTTCATCGTGCTTCTTGATACGGTGCGCCATGTCTACCGTACCGGGCGTGTCCCCCGGATAGCGTCTCAGGTAGGCGGAGTCCTCAACATCAAGCCGATACTGACTGTTTCTTCAGGTACACTGCACCCGGTATGAATAGTAAGAAGCCACGGGCAGGGTATAGAAAGGATGATCAGGCTAATGAGAGAGAAAGTGGATTCTGGCCCTGTCCATATCGCTGTGGTACACGCCTATGCCAAGGATGCCGCCGAGGAGCTTGCGCAGACGGTAAAAGAGGAGTTTGGCGCTGTTGAAGTCTGGACCAGCGAGTTTAGTCCTCTGATGGGCTACTCCACCGGCACCGGTACCCTCGGCCTTGCCTTCTATAAAGAGTAGTGCTGTAATCTTCGCAAGAGCGGTATTGTTATTGATGGTATGAAAAAGCTGCAATCCCCCTTAAGATAATAGCCATCAAAATTAACCAAAAGGAGGTACTGCAGCCATGAACTATTATATCGGATGTGATGCCCATAAGAAATACTCGGTATTCGTTATGGTGAGTGATAGAGGGGCGTATTGCGTCAAAATAAAGTGTT
>DFYH01000021.1 GCA_002382615.1 Dehalococcoidia bacterium UBA4087 | reverse complement strand
TCTTAGGTCCTCCCCTGCTGATTTCACTATCCGTTCAAGTCATCTACCAATGATCCTCAACGCTACGATCTTGGGCTTGCTCTCGTCTTACCTCTTAAGGTAAATTATACTGTTTTAGTTCTTGTATGTCAGGAGAAGAATGGCTGAAGTAAAACCTTTTATAGCAACATCTTATAATCAGGAGAAAGTCGGCAACCTGGCAGATGTAATCTGTCCGCCATATGATGTGGTTAGTCCCTCAGAGGAAATAGCTCTCTATCAAAAAAACCCTTACAACTTTATTCGTCTGGAGAAGGCGCAACCTGAGTTTGAGGACGCTAATCGTGATGATAGATATATCAGGACTAAGTCTCTTCTTAACAGATGGCTTGATGAGGCTATTTTGGTAAAGAACCGAACTCCTGCCATTTATCTGCATGACCATTTTTTTAGTTTCAAGGGGAAAGAATATCTGAGGCGTGGCCTTATGGCTACTGTGAGGTTAGAGGAGTGGAATAAGATGATTATCCGTCCTCACGAGGGCACTTTAGCTGCTCCCAAAGCTGATCGGATAAGGCTTCTTAGTACCCTTAAAGCTAACACCAGCCCGGTGTTTGCTCTTTATGAGGATAGAGGACAGAAAATCCCGCCGTTAGTAGAAAGAGAACGAAGAAAAAAGCCGATTATCAATACGACATTGGAAAATGGTGAAAGGCATATAGTCTGGGAGATTACTGACGCGGAGTTGCTAAACAAGCTGAACAGTTTCTTCAATGATAGGCCGCTATATATTGCCGATGGGCATCATCGCTACGAAAGCGCCCTGGTCTACAAAAGAGAGCAGGAGGCTCTACTGAGATCAACAACTGGCCAAGAGAGCTTTAACTTTGTCTTGATGACTCTTGTGGACATGGCTGATAGTGGCCTGTTGATTCTACCGCCACATCGTCTGCTTTGCTTGCGATCATTATCTTCGGCCGAACATTTGCGCCGCGGGTTAGAAAAATTTTTTGATGCTCGGTCTATTGCTTATAACCCCTTTATTTGGGATGAAGTTGATAAAATGTTTGCTCGTGATGAGGCGAATTTGGCAATCTATGGGCTCAACGATAACCTTCTTTATCTGCTCGGCGTCAAAGACTATGCTGCTATAGAGAAATTAATGCCGCATTTCCATTCGGAAATATATAAGAAGTTGGATGTGGCCATAGTTGACCATGTAATCCTTGGTGAGATACTAGGGGTGAAAGATTCTGATCCCAATATCGACATCGCCTTTCGTTACGATCGCGAAGACGCATTGCGTCGGGTAATTGATGGTGAGTATCAGCTGGCAATCCTCTTACGGCCACCAAAAATTGAAGATATTAAAGCTATCGCTGATGCCGGTGATCAGATGCCAAGAAAGTCCACCTATTTTTATCCTAAGCTTCCTTCAGGGCTTGTTTTCTATTATTTTGGATGAACTGGCCATGGCAAGGAAGTACTCATGTAACCTTGTGTCCAAAGTTAGCTCAGGGTGGAAGGCTAACGCGACCAGGTTCTCTTCCTTTACGGCTATAGCCTTATCATCTGGCAATCTGGCAAGTACCTCAACAGCCGGGCCCACCCTTTCAATAACAGGTGCTCTGATAAAGATAGCATGGAATGAGCCCCCCGGCAGTATAGTAATTGGAATGTCTATTTCAAAACTATCTATCTGGCGTCCGAAACCGTTACGCCTTACAGTTATGTCCATAAGGCCAAGTGTTTCCATATTTGGGCTCAGAACCTCTTTGGCCAGGTGAATCATTCCGGCACAGGTGCCCATAATTGGCATGCCATTTTTAGCTAATTTTCTTATCGGCTCTATCAAGCCGAAATTATGCATTAAAATCAGCGCAGTGGTACTCTCACCGCCAGGAATTATCAGGCCATTAAGACCTTCGAGTTCGCTAGCGGAGCGAACAGCAATATTGTCTACGCCGAGCCGTGAAACCATGGCCAGATGTTCTCTAAAATCTCCTTGAAGAGCGAGAACTCCAATCTTCATTAGAGCTTTACTACTTTAGCCGTGTAGACGTCTCTTAAAGAAAGGATTTCTTTTTTTGCCTCCTCGCTTAGCGGTTCATCCAGAGCCAGAATCATCAATGCTTGTCCCCTTGGCTTTAGCCGGCTTAAGTGCATGTAGCTGATATTAATATTAGCATCACCGGCGATCTTGCCGACGGCGCCTATAAGGCCAGGACGATCCAGGTGTTCGCTGAACAGGAAATAACCGCCCGTGGGTATAACATCTACCCAGTAATTCTTGACTTGGACAATATGTACCTCACCGCGGATTAAGGTGCCGGCCACTATTATTGTGCTATCACCATCACGGACCTCGGTGGTAATTAAATTAGTGTAGTTTTCGCAAACCGGGTCCTTCTGTTCGAGAATAGTTATGCCATATCTTGCAGCGACGATATTGGCATTGACCAGGTTTACTCTTTCCTCGCTGATACCTTCAAGTACACCTCTTAACACCGAAGCCTTGAGCGCATTGGTGTCGAAACTGGCAATCTCCCCGCTGTACTTTATTTTTATTTCTTTTATCTGCCCTCCGCAGAGCTGGCGGGCAAGGCTACCAACATCGTAAGCTACTTCCAGGAAAGGGCCAATAATGGGAAGGGCATCAGGAGCAATAAAAGGAAAGTTAACAGCATAGCGTGCTGGCTTTCCATTAAGTACATCGATGATTTGCTTGGCAACTTCGACAGCAGCCCTTGATTGTGCCTCATTAGTTGAAGCACCAAGATGGGGCGTTACAATGATGTTTTCATAGCTAAAGACGATGCTATCAGTGCAAGGCTCTTTGCTAAAGACGTCAATAGCCGCCCCAGCTAGCCTTTTTTCTCTGATAGCCTTTGCCAGGGCCTCTTCATTTATAAGGTCGCCGCGAGCGGTGTTTATCAAGCGTGCCATTGGTTTTACCATCGATAGCGCTTGCTCGTTTATCATGCCTCTGGTTTGCTCAGTAAGCGGCACGTGCAGTGAAATAAAATCAGAGTTCCTGAGGACTTCTTCAAGCGTTACGATTTCTACCTGGAGGTTGGCAGCTCTTTCTTTGGAAATGAAAGGGTCAAAGGCTAGCACCTTCATTTCAAGTCCTCTGGCTCTCTTAGCAACTTCAGAACCAACATTGCCCAGGCCTATTAGCCCGATGGTTTTGCCTCTAACTTCTATGCCTATGAAATCGTTGCGGCGCCACTGTCCGGCTTTGAGCGATGCATTGGCCTGAGGTATATTTCGGGCTAGAGCCATCATCAAAGCGATGGTATGTTCAGCGGCCGAGATGGTATTCCCTGTGGGGGCATTGACTACGATGATACCTTTAGCGGTAGCTGCCCCAATATCGATATTATCCACGCCGACGCCGGCTCTGCCAACGACCACCAGTCTTTCACCAGCCTCGATAATTTCTTTGGTAACCTGTGTTTGGCTTCTTACAACCAGAGCCTCGTACTGGCCGATGATTGACTTCAACTCATCAGCGGTGAGTTTAGTTTTGACGTCGACATCAGCGTATTCCTTGAGTAGGTCTATTCCCTCCTGCGCTAATGGCTCGCTTATAAGTATTTTCATTTTTATCCTCTGAGTTCTGATAAGGCTCTTCTGAGTCCATCGAGTGCTTCATCTATATCTTTATCACTTACCCAGCCCATATGACCAATTCGGAAGATCTTGCCCTCAAGTTTTTGTTGGCCGCCACTCAGTACTATGTCGTATTTTTCTCTTAAGGTTTTTAGCAGCTTTTTACCATCTATTCCTTCAGGTATTAGCGCTGAGGTTACAGTGTTAGAGGCATGTTCGGGGTCGGCAAAAAGCTTTATGCCCATAGCCTTAAGACCTTCCCTGGTCTTTTGGGCTATATGGGCATGACGGTTAAAGACATTCTCTAATCCCTCTTGCAGAATCATATCAAGAGCTCGATCAAGAGCAAAGAATAATGATATAGCCGGTGTCCAGGGCGTTTGACCTTTTTCAAGATAGCTTTTAGCTTTAGCAAGGTCCCAGTAGAAGCATGGCATTTTAGCATTCTGGTTAGCCTGCCAGGCCTTTTGGCTCATGGTTATTATAGCTAGACCAGGTGGGACCATCCAACCCTTCTGGGAAGCAGAAACGACAACATCAAGGTGCCATTTATCTATTGGCAGGTCTATCGAGCTTAAGCTGCTTACTGCGTCAACCAGTAGTAGCTTGCCCTTTTCATTTACCAGGGTGCTTATTTCCTCCAGATTGTTGGTTACTCCTGTTGATGTTTCATTATGTGTTACCAGCACTGCTTTAATATCTGGGTTAACCTCAAGTGCCTGTCTTACCGTTTTAGGATCGGCTGCCTTGCCCCATTCGAATTGTAGTGGTATTACCTCAGCACCGAATTCTTGGGCAATACTGGCGAAGCGGTCGCCAAAAACGCCTATAGAGATGGCTAACACCTTATCTCTCGGCGATAAGGTGTTGACTACAGCTGCTTCAAGCCCACCTGTGCCTGCTCCTGTTAGAATGAGCACATCGTTCTTTGTTTGGCAGATTATCTTTAACTTAGCGGTGACACTTTCCATGAGGCGTGCAAACTCAGGACCGCGGTGGTTTATCATCTGACGACTCATTTCAGCTAGGACTTCTTCGGGGCATGGTGTTGGGCCGGGTATTCTTAGATTACTCATTTTCTTCACCTTCACTTTCTTTATTTATAATTTTGGCAAAGCGTAGCTTGCCAACTTTTATGACGCTACCGCTGGTAAGAGAAGCTAATGGCCCGATAAGTTTGGCATCATCGATACTAACCGCTCCTTCTTTGATCAAGCGTAAAGCTTGACTTCGACTTTTAACCAGGCCACCTGATACTAGGATACGGCTTATATCATAGCGGCCATTATCTTGGTAAAAGTCTGAAAACTTTAAGTAAAATTCTGGTATAGCTTGAGGAATTTCTTTTTTTTGAACAACTCTTAAGAAATAGTCAGCTGCTTTCTCGGCTACCTTCTTGTCATAGAGCTGAGTGACTATGTCCTTGGCGAGCATTTTCTTTATCTCCATGGGGTTTACTGTGTTGTGTTCTAGAGATTCTTTTATCTCTTCTAGATCTGAGTCTGGTGTATCTGTCAAGAGTTCCAGATAGCTGGTGATCAGGCTATCGGGTATTGACATAACCTTGCCGTATATATCTTCCGGAGGTTCGGTAATGCCGATGTAATTTTTCAGGCTTTTACTCATTTTATGCTGTCCATCGGTACCTACGAGAAGGGGAACCAGGAAGACCTGTTGAGGTGATTGTCCCAGACTTTCTTGTAGTTCTCTTCCCAGAAGAAGGTTGAATTTCTGGTCGGTACCTCCAAATTCAACATCAGCTTTGATAGCTACTGAGTCATAGGCCTGAAGTAGAGGATAAAGTATTTCCGCTATGCTTATTGGCTTGCCCTGATGGTAGCGCTGGTTAAAATCATCACGCACTAGTAACTGGGCAACGGTAAAGCGGCTGCTAAGGCTAATGATGTCGGAAAGGCCAAATTGATTATACCATTCACTTTGCCATCTAACTTCAGTTTTTTCCTTATCAACTATCTTGAAGAATTGCTCCATATATGTTTTGGCGTTGGCCTCTACTTCTTCGGCAGATAGCATAGGGCGCATAATTGACATACCACTTGGATCGCCAATCCGGGCAGTCCAGTCACCAACGATAAGGACTACTTTATGACCTAGTTCTTGGAATTGGCGCAGCTTTCTTAGTGCTACCATATGCCCGAGGTGAAGGTCAGGCGCGCTTGGGTCAAGACCCTCCTTAAGCCTCAGTCTTTTGCCTGATTTTAAAAGCTCTGCCAGCTTATCCTCGGTGATAATTTCGGCTACTCCTCTTTTGAGAAGCCGCTGGAGGCTGTGATCTGAAGTAATCTTAGTCACTTATTCTATTTATAATCTCCTTGGCTTGAATAATATCTCTACTAATCTGCTCATAGAGCATATCAGTATTTGGGAATTTCCTCTCTTCCCTGATGCGTTCTATTATATCAATCTTAAGCATTTCGGAGTAGATTTCTTCTTGAAAATTGAATATATGGACTTCAACAGTTCGCCCCTCAAGTTTGAAAGTTGGCCTTTCCCCGATATTGGTTATGGAAGAATAAGTCTGCCCTTTAAGGTGTGTTAGAGAAGCATATACCCCGTTTGCTGGCAAAACAAGGGATGGATCATATTTGATATTTGCTGTAGGCAAACCAAAAGTTCTGCCAAGGCCTCTATTTTTGATAACAGGGCCGCTTATACTGAAAAACCGCCCTAGCATTTTATTGGCATACCTTATATCTCCCTTTATCAATGCCTGCCTAATCCGACTACTGCTGACCATCTCGCTATCGATTTTTACTGGTGGAATAGTGACAAATTCGAAATCCATCTTGTTTGATAGCGACCTTAAGGTGTTGCTATCTCCTCCGCAATTGCGCCCGATCACTGCGTTAGGTCCTAGTACCAGCACACGCATTTTAAGGAGTTTTTTAACTTGATCAATAAATTCCTCAGCGCTAAGCTGAGCGATATCTTGATCAAATGGGAGGGGAAGGACAAGGTTGGTTCCTTGCTCTTTAAGTAATCTTAGCCTATCCTCCACTGTTGTTATCATGAGGACCTGATTTTGACATCCCAGTACAGTCTTGGGATGGCTGGTAAAGGTGATAACGATGCTTGATAGACTTTCCTCTTTAGCCTGGCGAATGAGTTGAGAAAGCAAGTGCTGATGTCCGATGTGGACACCGTCAAAAACGCCCAGCGTAAGAGCAGTGCTGCCCTCTATTTTTATCTTGGTCAAATATTTTTCTAGCGGCATAGTCTAAATAAAAAGGGGTACTTAGCCCCTTTTGTGTTCAAAATGCTAGCATAAGACACTAGCAGCGTCAATTCCTAGACTCCTCCAGGCTCATCTTGTATTGGAAGAGACTCTGGTTTGACCCTCCCTTATACGGAGGCTATAATCGTTAAGTTTACTTATGGAAATTGAAGAGCTCAGCAAGAAAGCACTTGAGGACCTTGGTGAAGTCTCAGATGAGAAGGCCCTTGAGGTTTGGCGTATCAAGTACTTGGGAAGGAAGAGCCAGCTAAATAATATCCTCAGGAGCCTTGAGGACCTGCCAGTTGAGGAGAGGAAAGCGGTCGGGGCAGCAGCTAACAAGGTCAAGACTGAACTTGAGCATGCCCTTGAGAAAAAAAGGCAGAAGCTAGAGGAGGAAAGGCTTGGTCGCATGGCGGGAGAGAGTGTAGACCTTTCTTTGCCTGGTTATCCTTTTCTCCGTGGAGGTCTTCACCCTATTACTCGAGTGGTTCGTGAAATCAGCGAGATATTTACTTCGATGGGCTTTTCAGTAGTCGAAGGGTCTGAAGTTGAGCTTGATTACTATAACTTTGATGCTCTAAATATACCCCCGGAACATCCTGCCAGGGATACCATGCAGACCTTTTGGTTAAAATACCTTGTCAAAGGAAAACCAGCCTTGCTGCGCACCCATACCTCTCCCATGCAGGTAAGGTTTATGGAATCCCATCCTCCGCCGGTGAGGATTATAGTCCCTGGCAAGGTCTATCGTTATGAGGCGACTGATGCTACCCACACGCCGATGTTTCATCAGATAGAAGGGTTGGCTGTTGATCAGGGTATAGGCATGGCTGATCTTAAGGGGACTCTTTTTGAGTTTGCTCGCCGCTTTTTCGGGCCGGAGAGAAAAGTGCGTTTTCGTTGTGACTACTTCCCCTTTGTTGAACCGGGGGCAGAGATGGCTGTTGAATGTGCTATATGCCATGGTGAAGGATGCCGGCTTTGCGGCGATGGTTGGATAGAGGTGTTGGGGGCTGGTATGGTCCATCCCTCTGTGTTGAGCGGTGTTGGCATAGATGCTAATACATTTAGCGGGTTTGCTTTTGGAATGGGTGTTGAGAGGATGCCCATGTTGAAATATGGTGTGGATGATATCAGGCTTTTCTACAGTGGTGACCTTAGATTTCTGAGGCAACTAAGATGAAGCTGCCGATAGGTTGGCTTAAAGATTTTGTGTCAATAGAACTTTCTCCTGAAGAAATTGCCCGTAGACTTACTATGGCAGGGGTGGAAGTCAAGAAGATCATTTCTTCAGAGAGGTGGACTGGCGTTTATGTCGGTCGTGTGACCGGTGTTGGCTCTCATCCCAACGCCGACCGGCTTCGTCTTGCGACTGTTGATCTTGGCGGTGAAGCAAAGACGGTTATTTGTGGGGCACCAAATCTTGAATCAGGGCAAATGGTAGCATTTGCTAAAGTAGGTGCAAATCTTATTGATGGTCATACTGGAAAGCCCTTTACCTTGAAGCCAGCCCGTATCAGGGGCATAGTTTCTGATGGAATGATATGCTCCGAAAAAGAACTTGGCTTATCAGATGAGCACGAGGGTATTCTGGTGCTTCCAGCTGAAGCACCACTAGGCAGCCCGCTTGACGATTATTTAGGGGAGATTGTTTTTGATTTGGAGATTACTCCTAACCGCCCTGACCTTCTTTCGATCATCGGGTTAGCTAGGGAGGTGGCTGCTCTTACGAGTACTGAACTCAGAGTGCCTCCTCCTTCCTATAATGAAGGGGATAGGCCAATTTCAGAGTTGATCAATGTGGAAGTTCCCTCACCAGAGCTTTGTGTGAGATACTCGGCTGGCATCGTTCTTGATGTAAGCGTTGATGAGTCTCCACAATGGCTTAAGGAAAGACTACTTACTATGGGTATGAGGCCAATAAATAACGTAGTTGACATAACTAACTATGTTATGCTGGAGTACGGTCAACCACTGCATGCCTTTGACTTGGATCTGATAGAAGGAAAGAAAATAATGGTTCGTCGGGCCAGGCCAGCCGAGGCTATTACAACACTTGACGGTGTAAAAAGACTCCTTTCTTCTGACAGGCTTGTTATTGCTGATGAAGCGAAGGCAGTAGCTATTGCCGGCGTTATGGGTGGTTTAGATAGTGAGGTTACTTCCTCTACTAAAAATATTCTCCTAGAAAGTGCCAACTTTAATGCGGCTTCTATCCATGCTACTGCTTCTGCTTTGCATCTCTTAAGTGAAGCTAGTATGAGGTTTGAACGTGGCATAAGTCCAGAGATGACTATCATATCTCTTAAGCGAGCTATAGAACTGATTGCTAGTTTAGCAGGAGGTTGTCCAGCGAAAGGGATTATTGATGTTTACCCTGGCAAAAAAGTACTCCCTCTTATTATCTTAAGTCGCCAGAAACTGGAACTTGTAATGGGCAAGGCTCCATGCGATGAGGATGTGCTTAAGGTCCTTCGCAGTCTTGGCTTTGGTGTTCAGGTTGAAGGTGATAGCTTTAAAGCAGTCCCTCCTTATTGGAGAAGCGATATTAAGTTTGATGTAGATATTGCCGAAGAAATTGCCCGTATTATCGGCTATGATAAGATCTCTATGAGAATGATAGCTACTTCTATTCCTCCTTATGTAGAGCAGCCAATGCTTCAACTGAAAAGAAGGCTTACCGACATGATGAGCGGCCTGGGCTTTCAGGAGATAATCACCTACTCGTTGGTTGGGCCAAAAGAAGGCGTTATAGAGCTTCAGAATCCAATAAGTAGCGAACAAGATCACCTGAGAAGCTCGCTTAAGGGTGGGCTTATTAGCACATTGGCCTTAAACTACCGCCTCGAGGAGGGACCACTCAGGCTCTTTGAAATTGGTCGCGTATTCTTGCCGCGAACTGATGAACTGCCTGATGAGCGCGAGATGCTGGGTGCCATTATCGGCGGTCCAAGAGTTGCCCGGTGGTGGCAGGGTGGTGGTGAGGAGACTGACCTATTTTTCGCCAAAGGTATTGTTGAGGCGCTTATGGGCGGGTTTGGGTTAAAGGCAGAGTTTGATCAAAGTGATGACCCATTTTTTCGTTCTGGTTATCAGGCTATGATAATGGTAGATGGAAAATATTTAGGCATTCTGGGTGAGATTCATCCGCACCTGGCGGCTAGCTGGGAGATAAAGGAAAAGACCTATTTTTTTGAGCTCGACCTTGGCCAGTTACTGCCATTTACACTGAGAAGTAAGTATTATCAGCCTTTACCACGTTATCCGGGCGTTGTTCGGGATATTGCTATTATCCTGGATAGTAGTGTTACCTATCGTCGTGTCCTAGATGTTCTAAAAGGTGTGCCACTACTCCAAAGCATAGAACTTTTTGATGTTTACACTGGTGCCCCCGTGCCTGAGGGTAAGAAGTCACTTGCGTTTCGTCTCATTTTTCAATCGTCTGAGAAGACGCTTACTGATGATGAGGTGTCAGGAGTACTTGAGGCAGTCTTAGATAAACTCTCTCGAGAGTTAGGTGCCACTCTTCGCAGTTGATCTTGCTTGGAGGAAGCTTTTTACCTTTTCAGCTAAACCATCCAATGGTAGGAGACTGCTGCTTTTTTCGTCCCTCCATTTTAGCTCGGCGCATCGATTTTCGATAGTTCTTGGACTTATGGTAATTCTTAGCGGCAGACCAAGTAGATCGGCATCGTTGAACTTAACACCAGGGGATTCTGAGCGGTCATCAACCAGGGTGCTTATGCCGCCTTCCTCAAGTGCGTGGTAGAGGTTCTCGGCCGCATCAGATACCCCGGTATTACCGGCAAAGATGGGGCATAGATAGACTTGGTAAGGAGCAATTGACGCTGGCCAGATGATACCGTTCTCATCGTGGTTCTGCTCTACAGCTGCCGCCATGAGGCGACCTATGCCTATGCCGTAGCTACCCATGATTATGGGATGCTGGCTGCCGCTGGCATCGGTGAAGTAGGCCCCCAATCTTTCACTTATGAAAGTCCCCAGTTTGAAGATGTGCCCTACTTCAATACCGCGACTAATCTTGAGGTTGCCACCACACCGAGGGCATGGGTCGCCCTCCCTTACCCTGGCGATGTCAAGCACCAGATCGGCCTCAAAATCCCGGGGGCAGTTGACGTTTAGAAGATGATGATCAGGCCTGTTGGCCCCGGCGACAAAATTTCTTCCGCTTAAGACTGAGTCATCGGCAATCACAAGTATTTCTTTCAGTCCTATAGGAGAGGCTGAGCCAGGGACTATCCCAGCTCTTAAAATATCCTCATGGCTGGCCAGAGTTAGCCTTGAAACTTTGAGGGCGTTTTTGAGCTTGGTTTCGTTTATCTCGTAGTCGCCACGAATGATGGCTAGGACCAGCCTTTCGTCGGCATTATAAAAAACTGACTTGAGTGTTTTCTCTTTCTCTAGATTGAGGAAGCCAGTTACTTCCTCAATGGTCTTTTTGCCCGGTGTGAAGACTTCTCCGAGCGGTTTTTCTTCCTCTTCTTCAAGTCTTGACTTTACAGCGGCTGCCTTCTCCATGTTGGCGGCGTAGCCGCATAAGGTGCAGCTTACGATCTCATCCTCACCGCTTTCTGCCGGGAGGATGAACTCGTGGGATTCCTTGCCACCGATGGCTCCGCTATCAGCCTCAACCATGACCGCATTAAGACCAGACCTACGGTATATATTTTGATAGGCCCGGGCCATCTTCTGGTAGCTTTGGTCGAGACCCTCTTCATCTTGGTCAAAGCTATAGAGATCTTTCATAGTGAACTCTCTGACCCTTAAGAGGCCTCCCCGGGGTCGGGGTTCATCACGGAACTTGGACTGTATCTGGTAGAGCATAAGGGGGAGGTCACGGTAGCTCTGGACATGTCTCTTGACCATTTCAGTAAAGACCTCTTCATGGGTGGGTCCAAGTACGAGTGATTGTCCTTTTCTATCGGTAAGGGTAAAGAGACTCTCACCAAAGGCCCTGTCTCTTCCCGACTTCTGCCAGAGCTCAATCGGCTGGAGTACCGGGAGGGTAACCTCCTGACCGCCGGCTTTGTTCATCTCGTCGCGGACGATGGCCTCAATTGATCTTATTATCCGCTGAGCCAGAGGAAGGTAGCTGTAGACGCCGCTTGCTACCTGCTCGATCATACCGGCACGCAGCAACAGCCGGTGGCTTATGGTATCGGCTTCGCGTGGTGTCTCTTTCTGTGTCTTGCCGAAAAGCTGGCTTAAAAGCATAGTGTGTTACTCCATTCTCACTGGCAGACAATATAACCGCCCAAAAAGCAGGGTGGCCAAGCGTAAAGGGTCACAAGCTATAACCCTTGGTAGGCCAATTGAGTGATAAGAAAGTAAGTAAAATCCTCGACCTCTCCTTAGAGGGGCATTGTAGGGCTAAGAGGGGTGGGCTGTCAAAACGCATTCATTAGTCGGCACCTTTCTCTCCTAACTTTAAAACCTTACCATACTATAGAGACTGCTTCTAGTAACAATGAATTGGCAATAATTTTGGTGGGGCAGTAAGGATACTTTTAACCTTACTCGACTGATAGGCTATCGGGATTAGCACAAAAACTAATCTTAGTATATGTATGGTAAAATGGTTGATATTTGTGAGGGGTGACAATTGGAAAATAGCTATGGCAAAGACCAAACCTTAACAGCTAAAGCCGTTAGCGTGGCTGCTCTCGTTGATTACCAGAGCGGGGCAGTAGTCAGCCGGACCCTCATCGATAGTGTTGGAGGTACAGTAACTTTGTTTGCTTTTGATAAGGGTCAGGGCTTAAGTGAGCATACCGCTCCTTTCGATGCTCTAGTCCAGATACTAGACGGAGAGGCAACAGTTACTATCAGCGGCCAGACTATGTCCGTGAAAAGCGGTGAGATGATTGTTATGCCAGCTAACAGACCACACTCAGTCAAGGCAGTTGACAGATTTAAGATGATGCTGGTCATGATAAGGAATAGGCTGGATTAGCCGGCGTCCATACCCCGCGCCTTTCATAAGCTGCTCGGATATCAGATGGCCTAATCATAGCCTGACCCTGGCACCCGATAAGTTATGCTCTCGCCCTGGGACAGAGGGGAAAATTCTTTGCTATAACCCGTAAAGTCAAATCGGAGAATACAGAGATCAAGGGAAGCCCGGCACTACAGGGCGATGCTAGGCCAGCTGAAGGCTTATCATCATCACGCCAAGAGCGGCGAAAATCACCCCGATAATCCTGCTTAAGGTCTTCTCCGAGACGTAGTGGGCTATCCTTGAGCCAAGCCCTGCGGTAACAGCCGTCATCACGCCGGCGATGAGTGAGGTCGCCATCTGGTGCGTGCTCAAGTTGCCGTGGAGAAAGTAGCCCAGGCTACCCGAGCCTGCCGTGATCAGCATGATAAAAGACGAAGTGCCGACCGCCTTGTGAAGGGGGTAGTGGAGAACGAGGACCAGCACGAGGAGGAACATGACGCCACCGCCGGCGCCGAACAGACCGGAGAAAATGCCAATGGCAAAACCAAGTCCCAGGGCACGCAGGTAGTCTGATAGACTTGTATTTACCTCCGAAGGAGCAGCTGAAGGGGTTCCCACCGGTGGTCTACTGAAGCCCTTAATAGCGATAAAAAGCCCCATGGGGAGAAGGAAGAATCCAAAGGCACTTCCCATGGCCACCGATGGCACAAGGTCGGCAAAAAAGCTCCCCAATTGAGCACCGGCTATAGAGCCGATGCCTATCCATACACCTGCTTTTAGTTCGAGGTTGCCGTGGCGCCAGTAGAAAAAAGAGGTCACCACTGTGGCGATAACGTCGATAAGTAAACTTGAACCGATGGCTTCCTGTGAGGTGTATCCCAGGAGGGTGGTCAGCATAGGCACCACTATCATCACACCACTACCGCCCATAATCCCGGTGGTTATTCCGGCAAGGGCACCAGCTAAGAGGATAAAAAGCGTGTCAAGCGCTGAAGGCATTTATTTCGTTGACAAGCACGCTCAGAATGTCCTCTTCCTCAACCACTCTTAGCTTTGTGCCTTTTTTGAATATGACGGCCCTGCCTTTACCACAGGCAAGGCCTATGTCGGCCTCTTTGGCCTCGCCGGGACCGTTGACCACACAGCCCATGACCGCTACCCTTATAGGTTTTTCTATCTTGAGCAGGACCTTCTCCACTTCCCGGGCTATGGCGGCGATGTCGACCTCGGCTCGGCCGCAGACCGGGCAGCTTACCAGAATGGGACCATGCTCTCTCAAGTTGAGGCTTTTGAGTATCTCGTAGGCGGCGGTAACCTCCTCACGCGGATGGGCGGTGAGGGAGACGCGGATGGTGTCGCCCAGGCCCTCGTTTAAAAGGATACCCAGTCCGACGCTACTCCTGATGAGGCCGTTAGGTGGAGGGCCGGCTTCGGTGATGCCGATGTGCAGCGGATAGGGCATCTTGCTGGCTATAGAACGATAGGCGGCTACGGTTGTAGGCACGTCAAAGGCTTTAAGTGACACCTTGATAAGGTCAAAGCCCAGGGCTTCAAGAAATCTTATCTGCTCGAGGGCTTTCTCAACCAGACGCTCACTTAATGGTAACTCCGGCTTAAATTCCTGGGGCAGGCTACCGGCGTTTACTCCTATCCTGATGGGTACTCTTCTCTGGAGGGCTTCTCTGGCGATAATGGCAACTTTATCAGGTTCGGAAATATTTCCTGGGTTCAGCCTTAACCCATCGGCGCCGGCCTCAAGGGCATCTAGCGCCAGGCGGTAGTCAAAGTGAATATCGGCTATTATTGGCAGAGGGCTTTTTTCCCTGATAACAGCCAGGGCCCGGGCGGCCTTGTCATTGGGGACGGCCACCCTGACTATCTCACAGCCGACTTCTCTCAGCTCCTCTATCTGTTTTAGGGTGGCTTTAATGTCACCGGTGTCGGTCTTGGTCATAGACTGGACGACGATAGGTGAGCTACCACCAATAGTTACACCGCCTACTGTTACCGGCTTTGAGGGTCGCCTCAAGGCAGGGCCCCTCCTTGGGTTATTATACGGACGATGTCCTGATAGGTAACAACGAGCATTAACCCGATAAGTAGAATAAAGCCAGCAAAATGGACCATGCTTTCTACCCTGGGCGAGACTTTTCTTCCCCTTCTCACCCATTCAATGAATACGAAGGCTATCCTGCCGCCATCAAGAGCGGGGAGAGGCAATATGTTCATGACCCCGATAATCAGGCTGATAAAACCGCTGAACTCGAAGAGGGCGCTTAAACCACCTGAGGTAGCCACCTCTCCAGTTACCTCTACTATGCCCACCGGTCCCATAAGATCAAGTGGTACCGCCCCGGTGACAATAGCAACAATTCCATTCTTGTAAAGGATAACAGTCTCCCAGAGGCTTGATAGACCCATGGGGACGGCCCTCAAAGGGTTTTCGACTATGCGGTTTGTCTCTCTTCCGGCCAGGGCGGCCTCGGCATCTAGTTCGATGCCGATAGCCCCTTCACCTTCGGGCGGGTCCCAGCGTGGGACGAGGCTTGTCTTAATTAGCTCATCACCTTGAGCGAGGGTGATTTCTATCTCCTTGCCCAGGTTTAGTTGGATCATTCGCTGAAGATCATAGGTGCTTTTTACATCATGGTCATTTATCCCCAGGACCTGGTCTCCGGGTAAAATACCGGCGAGCGCGGCCGGCGAACCAGGGCTTACTTCTTCAATGATAACCGGTTCACTTACCACATCATGAGGTATGACAAACATTACCATGGAGAGAAGGATGGCCAGAAGGATATTCATCAGCGGGCCGGCGCTTAAGATAAGCAGCCTAGTACCTGGCTTTTTGCTGGCGAAGCTTCGGGGCTCGGTGGGGTCTTCTTCCCCCAGCATTTTGGTATACCCGCCAAAAGGGATGGCGTTTAGAGAATAAACAGTCTCGCCTTTTTTAAAAGAGAAGATTTTGGGCGGAAAGCCGAGCGCGAATTCTTCGACCTTGACGTCATTTGCCTTAGCCGCCAGGAAGTGTCCCAGCTCATGGATGACTATGATGACCGAGAGTACCAGTATCCCAATGATTATTGAGAGCCACATTTTTTGACCATTTCCTTTACTTTTTCTTTAGCCCAACTTGCCGCCTCAAGGATATCTCCGAGCTCTGGTGAGGGCACGGATCGGTGGCTTGAGAGTATCTCTTCAAGATAACGTGGAATATCGGTAAAAGATATCGTCTCCTTTAGGAAGAGATCAACCAGCACGTCGTCTGCAGCCACCATGGCAGCCGGATAAGTACCTCCCTTTTCCCCGGCCGTTCTGGCTAGCTTGAGGCAGGGGAATTTCTCAAGGTCTGGTGTTCTGAAGCTTAGCTCTCCCAGCCGCGAGAAGTCCAGCTGAGGCAGCGCCTTGTTTTCCAGACGCTCGGGGTAGGAAAGAGCATACTGGATAGGCAGGCGCATATCAGGAAAGGCGAGCTCGGCCTTGGCTGAGCCATCAGCAAACTCTACTATGGCGTGAACAATACTTTGAGAATGAACCAATACTTCTATCTTATCATATTCAATATCAAAAAGGTGATGGGCTTCGATGATCTCAAGCCCCTTGTTTAGCATAGTGGCTGAGTCTATGGTTACCTTTTTGCCCATCTTCCAGGAGGGGTGCTTTAAGGCTTCTTCTGGCGTTACTCTGTCCAGTTCATCAAGCGGATAATTGAGGAAAGGGCCACCTGATGCCGTCAAAATAATGCGCCGAGGAGGGGGTTCTCCTTTTAGGCATTGCCAGATGGCGCTATGTTCGCTATCGATAGGCCTTATCTCGGTGCTATTTCTTTTAACCTCGCTGGTAATAATTTCGCCGGCCATAACTAAAGACTCTTTGTTGGCCAGAGCTATTACCTTACCGGCTCTGGCGGCTGATAAGGTTGGTTCGAGGCCGGAGCTTCCTCCCAGGGCAACAAGCACTATGTCAGCCTCAGGCAAGGCCGCCATTTCATCTAATGATATATACTGGGCACCTTCAATTTTTCTTTTCCCAAGGTTAAAAACAAATGTTGGTTTGAAGATGGCTATCTGTTCCTCAAGAAGCTTGGCGTTACTGCCAGCGGCCAGTGCTATAACCTGCCACCTTTCTGGAAAAGCAGAGATAATATCAAGTGCCTGTCGCCCAATAGAGCCAGTTGATCCGAGAATAGCTATCCGCTGAACCATAGTGCATAAAAATATACCACCAGGCCAGCGAAGAGCACACTATCCAGTCTATCTAGAAAACCGCCGTGTCCTGGTACGCCTCTGCCTGAGTCTTTGACGCCAAAGTTCCGCTTGAATAAAGACTCGGCCAGGTCTCCTATCTGACCAAATACACTTACAACCAGCGAGAGTATCATGGCTTCACTTACGTTGATGCCATTAATGTAGAAAGTGTTGCTCATACCAAAAACCTCTGGAGCGCTGAATAATAGACTCATGATAAGCGCCCCACTAACACCGGCTATTGCTCCCTCCCAAGTCTTTTTGGGGCTTACGGGCGGCAGTAGCTTATGCTTACCCCATGACCTGCCTATAAAGTAGGCAGCAGTGTCTGAGGCAAAGGTAACAAAGAGAGCCAGAAAAACCATGTTACGCCCCTGATGCATCTGTCTTAAGCCGACAAAGCAACTCAAAAGAAGACCGATATAAACTATTCCTCCCATTGTCCATGTCCAACTTAGAGCAGCCCCCTCCTTTTTTGAACGCAGGACGAGAATAGCCAGCAGCAATGCTGTCGCGGCGATCAGAAGAGCTAATGTTATCTGGCTTCCGTAGTGAGGACTTATGATTATAAGGAGGGTGAAGATTAAGCCGGCAGTTTTTAGAGGGTTGTAGCGTTCGCCTATTCGGTAAAACTCATAGGTGGCTAGTATTCCCCATAGCCCGACAAATATGGTAAACCAGGGAATCGGTTCGTTGAACCATACTGCGGCAATAAGTAAAGGAAGAAGGACAACTGCTGAGGTTATCCTTTCGCGGAGCATCTACCGCCTGGTCTTTTATTTAACATCCCAAGCATTAAAGGGGGGTATTGATCTTGTTTTTAAAAGTTTACCCATATACTGGGTTTTAGACTTCCATAAGCTCGGCCTCTTTTTCTTCACCGAGCTTATCTGCCCTGGCTATAAAAGAGTTGGTCAAGAGTTGAAGCTGGTTTAGCATTCTCTTGAGTTCATCCTGGGAGATCTCCTTATTTTTTTCAAGATTTCTTAATTCCCCCATAGCCCATTGTCTTATGTTGCGGATAGCTACCCTGCCTTCTTCCACCTTCTTTCTAACTATCTTGACTAATTGCTGTCTTCTCTCTTCAGAAAGGGGTGGCAGGTTGATCTTCAGAATTTTGCCATCACTACTCGGCATTAATCCAAGTTCTGATTTCATAATTGCTTTGCTTATAGATGATAGAGTACTTGGATCCCACGGTTGAATAATTATTATGTTGGCCCCAGAAACTGAGATGCCAGCGAGTTGTTTCAAAGGTAAAGTTACACCCCCATACTCGGCTTTGATGTTCTCCACAAGTGTCGGGTTAGCTCTTCCTGTCCTTATAATACCAAGCTCGTTGCGAAGGACCTCAATAGAGGCCTGCATCTTCTTTTCTGTTTCTACTAATATTTCATTGGCTTTCATCTAAGTGCTGCTTATAGTGGTGCCGATATTTTCCCCAGCTATAACTTGCTCAATTCCACCCGGTGTGCTTAGCCCGAAGACAATAATAGGGAGGTTATTTTCCATACAAAATGAGAAGGCAGTGGCATCCATAACACCGAGTCTCTTTTCTAGCGCCTCGCGGTGTGTCAGATGCTTAAGTTTTTTGGCTGTAGGGTCTTTGTTGGGGTCGGCAGTATAGACACCATCAACATTGTTCTTGGCCATAAGCAGAACCTCGGCCCCCATTTCTATAGCCCTTAATGCGGCAGCGGTGTCGGTGGTCATATAGGGATTACCTGTGCCTGCTGCCAGAATAACAACCCTCCCTTTTTCGAGGTGTCTAATGGCCCGTCGCCTGATGTATGGTTCAGCTACCTGGTGTATATCCAGAGCACTCATTACTCTGGTTATTGCCCCGGCCTTTTCTAAAGCATCCTGAAGAGCCAGGGCATTAATTATAGTAGCCACCATGCCCGCA
Source organism: Dehalococcoidia bacterium UBA4087 (assembly GCA_002382615.1). Lineage (GTDB taxonomy): Bacteria > Chloroflexota > Dehalococcoidia > Dehalococcoidales > UBA4087 > UBA4087. Next base: position 2,031 of record DFYH01000021.1, on the reverse strand, counting down.
TAGTCAGCAGTTGCGCGGTCAAATCCTTCAGCGGCAGCCTCGGCACCCCTCCAAATGTTGCCGCCACCGACAACAATAGCTACCTCAACCCCTTGGTCGATGATGTTTTTGACCTGTTGGGCCATTTGCTTGACCGTAGCAGTGTTAATGCCGAATTTAGCCGGGCTACTGAAAGCCTCACCACTTAATTTTAAAAGTACCCTTTTATAATGGAGTTTCATTTCATTATTGCTTGCCCACCTATCTCAAAGCGGGCAAAGTGGTTGACCCTTATGTTTTCACCTACCTTGGCTATCGTTTCGTTGATAATGTCCTTAACTGTTCGTGTTGTATCTTTGATGTAGGGCTGAGCTAGGAGACAGACCACGGCTGGTTCAAGGCCGCTTCCCTCAGTGAGCTCCTCAGTTGATATATAAGTGGGCGACATAGCAGCTATCTGCATTGCCAGTATGTGGGCAAGTTCTTTGAACTCTTGAGTGCGGGCTACGAAGTCTGATTCGCAACCGAGCTCGACCATAGCGCCAATTCTTCCTCCGTGAATATAGGTCTCGACCAGACCTTGAGTGGTAGCGCGTTCAGCTTTCTTGGCTGCTTTAGCCAGTCCGGCTTCTCTCAGTTTTTCTAAGGCCTTTTCAGTATCACCACTGCATGAAGCTAGTGCATTGCGGCAGTCCATAACCCCAGCACCGGAAATGCTCCTCAGCTCCTTTATTTTTTCAATAGGTACATCCACTTCTGTTTTTCCTTTATCTTTTTTTATGTTCCTGAGCTTCCTGAAGTTCCAGAGGCTTTTTCATCGGCTAAGATAGCAAGTTCACCCTGGGACTTAGCGGCAATAATGGTATCAGCTATTTTGCTGGTCACCAGTTTTATTGCTTTAACAGCGTCATCATTGATAGGTATCGGGTAATCTACCAGATCGGGGTCGCAATTTGTGTCTACGGTGGCAACTACTGGAATGCCCATGTGATGGGCCTCTGATACGGCGTTCTTTTCCTCTATAATATCGACAATGAATAAAGTATCAGGTAGCTCAGTCATCTCCTTGATGCCTCCGAAGACCTTGTTGAGCTTCTCGATCTCCTTCTCGAGCTTTCGCGCTTCTTTGTGGGGTAGTCGATTAAATTCTCCCTTTGCTTTCTGGTCCTCTAGTTTGACCAGGTAGTCAACACGTGATTGGATAGTGGCAAAATTAGTAAGTGTGCCACCGATCCAGCGCTGGTTGATATAGTACATCCCGCAGCGATTTGCCTCCTCGGCAATGATGTCCTGAGCCTGCTTTTTTGTTCCTACAAAAAGTATCTTGCCACCAGAGGCGACCACGTCATTGATAAACTTAGACGCCTTCTCCATGAGCTCGGCTGTTTTTTCTAGGTCAATAATGTGGATCCCGTTTCTCTTGGTATAGATGTACCTCTTCATCCGGGGGTGCCATTGACTTGTCGGATGGCCAAAGTGAGCTCCGGCTTCGAGTAAATCCTTTATTGGGGTTGTTTCTGTCAAACCTCTCCCTCCTTGAGTTAAGGAGTATAGCATAGCTATCTTATAATGGCAACACCCCCGATTTGAATTGGCGTCAAGACTCTTTAGAAATGTCCTCTGGCGGTTCTATGGCAGTGCTACCTCCTTCTCGTATGTAGATTGCAGGTTAAACCTCCAGACGGAAGATAACCCCTATGTCCAGTTCTTGTGGCAGTAGCCGATGAAAATCAGCTGGGCTTCGAGGCTCCACGGCGAACTTCTCGTTGAGACTTTCTGTAAATCCAGGTAGGAACTGGTTAGCCCCTTCAATATCCCGGATGCCGGCCAGCCGAAGTTCCTTTACCAATCGGTCCTGATATACCCCGTGCTTATGTTCCACCCGTCCTTTAGCCTGTGGGGAACTGGCTGGTAGAATTTCTATACCCAGCTTCTGTTGTCTCCTCCGGGCTCATCAGGGATAGGGTTCTCACGGTAGCATCATCCACCATATCCATAAGACAAGCTTTATCCTCTTGGCCATCAAGCCATCCGTGATGGCTCCCATCCATC
>DFYH01000015.1 GCA_002382615.1 Dehalococcoidia bacterium UBA4087 | reverse complement strand
TGTTTGCCAGTCTTCTTTATTTTCTCTTGAATAGATCATGCTGCCCTGATTTTTGGGCAGGACGCGCATAATCCCCAAAATCTCGGGCGGCGAATTGCCGATAATACCCACAGTAACTTCGTCGCCCTCGATAAATTCTTCTACTAAAGCTGGCTCATGATAGGTCGAAAGTATTTTTTCTATAACAGTGCTTGCTTCCTCTGGCGTATTGGCCTTAGAGTCACTGCTTACCCCCTTACTTGAGCCTTCGTAGGCCGGCTTAACAAAGATCGGAAAGCGGAGCCTGTCCCATTTCATGTCCTCAAGTTCCTGGATATTGCTGATAACAGACCATTCTGGCGTATTAACACCGCTTAGGCTAACTATCTTCTTGGTAAGCGGCTTATCAAGGCAGATGGCGAGGCACTGAGAGTCTGAACCAGAAAAAGGTATTCCCAGCATCTCCAGGACTGCTGGCACCTGGGATTCGCGGCCCCTTGAGTTGCCAACTCCTTCGGCAATATTAAAGACCAGGTCTAAATCCCAGGATAATATATGCCATAGAAAAGACTTGCCTTCGCCCAGGGCTATCACCGTGTGTCCCATGGAATTAATAGCCCTGGCGATAGCAGATATCGTCTCCTTTGAGTCGTACTCAACAAAAGCATCATCCGGCTCATCGGGGCGAGGTTCTTTTTTAATGTTGTAAGACAGCCCTATTTTCACACTTTGCCTGCTCGGAGCGTACCGGGCTTGCCGGGTCGTGGTAGTGATAAAGATGGTTTTCGAAGTTTCTGAGAACGTAGCCTTCTTCATTCCGCTCAACTATGTGGTTGGGCTGCAAGGGTACTTTACCTCCACCGTTGGAGAGATCCACGGTAAATGTTGGCACAGCCAGACCAGATGTATGGCCCTGCATGCCGGCAATAATATCCATGCCCACCGAAAGAGGCGTGCGNNCAATTGGTGGACAAGTTCTAGTTGAGTTTCGAGATTGTCATTTATCCCTTTAAGAAGGACGGTCTGATTATTTATCGGTACCCCACTTCTTAACAACCGGTCGCAGGCTTCGGCTGCCTCTGGGGTTACCTCTTTGGGGTGGTTAAAGTGTGTATTAAGCCAGATTGGGCCATACTTGGAGAGCATTTCACACAGCTCGTCGTCAATGCGTTGTGGCAGCACAACCGGCACCCGGGAGCCAATACGTATTATCTCAACATGAGGTATTTCCCTTATTGCAGAGATGACCTTTTCCAGGTGTTTGTTGGACAAGCTTAATGGGTCGCCGCCGGAGATAATTACATCCCTGATAGATTTATTCTGCCTGATGTAGTCTAGCATTGCTTTTATCTCGTTCCCGGAGCGCGCCCAGCTTCCGTGGACCCACTCTCTTTTTCTGGTGCAGTGGCGGCAGAGCGTTGCGCAGATGTTGGTCATGGTAAGTAAGACTCTATCTGGATAGCGGTGGACAAGACCTGGTACTGGTGTATGTGACCTTTCTTCAAGCGGGTCCTCCATACCCCAGCCAGAGAGAGCAACCTCAAGTATTGAAGGGACAGCTTGCTTCTTAATAGGATCGCCCGGGTCTTGGGGGTTGATAAGTGAGAGATAATAAGGCGTTATGGAGAAAGGATAGACAAGACTTACATCTTTTATCTGGGCTTGTTCTTCAGGGGATAGGGGGAGGAACTTTGATAGTTCCTCAACAGTGGTGATGCGATGGCGAAATTGCCATTGCCAGTCGTTCCAATCTTTGTCGGAAACATGGGGGAAATAAATGTCTTTGCGGCGTTTACCGGGTGGTTCATCACCATCTTCGCAGTTAACGTCGTCCAGGGTTTGTGCTGTGGTAGTGTTTTCTTTTCTGATTTTCAACTTGTCCATTTTTTTGGTATTCTTGGCCTCCTTGCTATTCGTTTTACATTAGTGACGCCTGTTTGTCAATAGGTAGTCAAATCTGGCTTTTAAATGGATGAAATCCCATTGGTAATAATGGCTTAAAGGTTCGTTGCAAAGCTGAGTCCCGATATTGGGGGTTACCAGTCAATTCTTTGCCGCAGTTTGCTTTTCATTACTGCCGCTGAACCTGTTGTTACCCAGTATCCCTTTTGTACTGGCTTTTACGAAGATGTCTCCGGGGTCACCGTGGCGGTGGGCGTTAAGCCTTGGAGCCCGTTTAGCAAGTTTATTAATTGTGTCTGTATGCTGGATAGCTGCGCTTGGACATCGGCAAGCTGATTGCAAACGTTAGCCAGGTCTTGCGTGGGATTCGATAGCTCTGTCTCTATAATGGATAGTCGTTCTTGCGCCTCCTGGAGTTCTGCCCGCGTGCTGGATAGCTGCTTGCTAGTCGAATTAAGCATAAGACCAAGGACAGCAGCAGCAACCACCAGAATGCCTATAATAATGGCCATAAACTTTTTCACTTTTATTCCCCTTTGAGATTGTTTGCTGCTATTCTATATCGTTTTGACTGTTGGTGCTAATCCGAAATAGTTCGAAAAGTGGGTGGAGGGCTGCAGGGTACTCCTTTAGCATCAGCTTGCAACTATTTGCTCCAAATTATCCTGCTAAGGCGAGATTTGGTGAATTTATCGAACAGCTCTAAAGTGAAAAAAGACTTGTGAACTTTTCGGAATCTCTGTTATCATTATACGTTTGGCGCATTCGTCTAGCGGCCTAGGACACCTCCCTCTCAAGGAGGAGACCACCGGTTCGAATCCGGTATGCGCTACCAATGCCTTATTAACCGCTTATTTTAAAGCTAAACTGGCTCAGTAGGTGGTTCTTTTTGCCGTTTTGCTACTAATTTGCTACTACTCATTTTTAGCAGCCTCTCTTTCACGCCCGGGGAAAACTATCCTGTCGAAGTTTATTGCGGCTGCCTCTTGGATAGTGGGGGAAACATGGCTATACAAGTCAATGGTCATTTGAATACTGGCGTGGCCTAGCCTCTCTCGTTGGTCAGAAAATGTGGAATGATACTCAACCGACCATTTTACTTCTCGCTGAGACTATAAATAAGTCGCCAATGTTTAAGGAAATTGAAGCTCAAGATCCGGAAAGAGCAGTTCTTCTGAGCCGAGAACTTGATGCAGAAGTGAATACAGGCAATTATAGATACGTCAGTCGAGGAATTAAACAAAGTAGCTCTGAAACAATTAGACGGCTTGGAAACCAAAAGGAGGGAAAGGAGCTTTAAAAATGAGAGACAGCATAATCATGCGTAGTAAAGGCTCCGGCGAATGACAAACAATTTCTTTACTTGAATAGCTTGCCCAGTGGGCGTCCCGTAGCTTTACCAGCACCACGCCGGGCGACCCGCCTGCCCACCTTGCCTTTTTTGGCAGCGTTAACGTCTCCCATAAGGCGGGCTATTATGTATAAAGAACCTCGTAATCCCATTAGCTTTACCCCCTCTATACAAGGCGTTGCTGGTCCTCCATGCTTTTCCGATACCTTTGCGCCCGCTTGAAAGTGGCGGGCGGTGCCATGCGTGGGTATTGCACTTCTTTGCCTTCAAACTATTCCTCCAACTTAGCCTCAAGTTCTGACTTGAAATCTTTGTATGTCTTCTCCCGCAGGGCTTTAAAAAAACAGGTCGTAGCTTTCTGGAGAGAGGAATTTGAAATAATACCTCTGCTCTTTCTGTAACTCGTTGACTCTGTCAAAATGCTCTCTTGAATACCGGAGCTTAGCCTTATTTTCATCGGAGAAATCGTTGCCCATCTTAATTTCCACCACAATAATATGGTTGGCCACCTTGATAAAGAAATCGGGATTGAAACTTCCCTGTTTGGTGTGTTCTCCCTTTCGCCAGGAGTATTCAATGCTATAGAAACCCACATCCAGGGACTTAATCCAGGCATCTATTGATTTGGCTGTCTCATCGGAAGTCAGTCCTCGGATAAATCTGCGTTCAGGTTCATAGGAAGCCAGGGCCACATTAAGGGGAGCCTTGAAGTTGTGTTTGTTTTCTACCTTGATCAGGGCTGATCTTGGAAGGCTCTCATCCTCATCAAGCTTCTTTTATGCTGTGTTAGATGATGCGACGGGCTTACTTTATAGAGTGCAATGTCCTTCATATCACTTTTTACCTTTCCATACTGCACTTTGAATTACTGAAAACCTATCTTTGATTCCAAAATTCTTATACAAATTCTCCGTTACAGTTCCTGTCGGGTAGTTGGTCTTTTCCTGTATTGCCACAAGTTCTATCGCAATAAGCAAGAATTCAACTGTGAATTCTCCAACTTTATCTAATTCTTTGTATGGCTCAACGTGTTCGGGTTTGAAAAACTGGAGAGCTGGCGGGAATGAATTCACAGGTCTAATCTGACTGAGCATTGTCAGAATATGATCCTTTAATTTTAGAGTCAGCGATGGATTATAAGCGTGTTTAACGTACATCTCTACAATCAAGTGAACATGAGCCGGAGTTCTCTCTCGCTTACCTGGTTCTCTAAATTTTACAATGAAATCATAAGGCGATTGTTGCTTACTCCCAGGATAAACTTCGAAACGAACACTTTCACTAGTTGTATAAATAAGGTCGTCCTCCTGAAGCTTCCTGACTTCCCGTATTTTGTAAGACGATTCCAGATAGTAATAAATTGTCTTTAATAAGCTGAATAATTTCCTCATTTTTTCACCTCATATACGAGTAGATATTGATGGGTTATTTTTAAATAATCTTCTAAGGGTTGAGTTTTTGAATTTAATCCTTCACGAGTAACAACTATTATTTCCTTAAGCCATAAGTTATCATGCGTGAACATATCTACCATTCTTTTAGCAAGTGGTTCTATGTATCCATCCATTCTTACATCTTGTGTTTGAATTACTAGAAATCCATTTTTGCTTATGGCAGGTAAATCTTGACTTACAATTTTTTCTATTTCCTTTAAATAATATTCAATATTTGAGTGAGAAGGATTATTACTCAAAAATGGGGACTTGATAAATAGTAATTCTTTGTCCGTTTGCATAATTCTCTCAGTAAAATTCGTCTCTTTCTTGGAATGAGAAATAAAAGTTATGGTTAAATAGCCCTTTCTATTTGAATATCTATCAACTACATTCTTATTTAAGCGTTCTTCAAAATCTTTCTCTGGCAATACCCATACGGTTGTGGTTTCAAGTTCATCTAATCTTGTCTTAAGCGGTGGCTTCTCCAATGTAGGAACAATCAAACCATAATTTATCCCTCTTTCTCTTAGACTTGAAGAAAGAGGGATTTCAGGTTTTTCAAAAATTGGTAGATACTCATGAGCCAGCAGAAGAAAATTGTATTTTATACTATTGGCATACCAAAATCCTGTGGTTTTGCAGTTATGTTGCCGTTTAATAACAAGTTCTCTCAACTTAAAACCAGCATCCAGATAAACATTTATAAGTTTAAATCCTAAGGGAATTACATGTTTTTCCCGCCTTGTATCCCCTATTAAGATAGCACATTGTCTGCCCGGCTTTAGCACTCTAAAACTTTCTTTTGCAACTTTAGACATTTCTTTTAAGAATTCATCAATATCGAAAAAGGACAAATCCCCTTCTTTAGAATCCGTATAATGAATAATGTTTGCATAGGGAGGATGGGCACAAATTAAATCTATAGAGTTATCTTTTAGGAATGACAAATCTCTGGCATCGCCAACTGATAGTTCAGGTTCGTAAAGCTTCAAATGGCTTTTTTCGTGGGTCAAAGTTAATTGTTGTGATTCTATGCTAAAATTTATATTTTTCTTTGCTAGTTCAATAGCTTTATCGTTAATATCAAATGCTATGCACTTTCTTCCTAATAATTTCGATTCTACAGCAGTTGTTCCTGCACCGCAGAAATAATCTAAAACCAATTCGTTAGGTTTTGAATATTTGAGAATCACATTTCGAGGAATGTATGGAGACCAATTACCTCTGTATTCCCCACTATGGGTTGCCCAGTTGCCCCTTTGCTTAAAACTCCATACTGTGGTTTGTTCCTCTTTAAAATCTTTTGGGGAAAGCGCTTTTACTCTTTTTGAAATCTTTAAAGTACTAATGTTAATACCTTGTGACTTAGTAATAAGCCGTTCAATATATCTAAATGTAACTCCGTATTTCTGACCAATTTCTAAGTCCGGAGTCCCTCTTGCTTTTTCTTGCAAGATTGCCTCTTGGAGATCTTGCTCATTTTTGAAATTTACCTTTGGATTAGCCATTGTATCCTTCTTTTACTATGTCCGCCGTTTGTTCTAACGTGCCCAGCATAAGAAAGTTTTTTAATTAGCAAAATTGCCTGAAGGTTGTCGCCGAAGATGAGCATGTTCGTCCAGCCGTTGCCACTCTCGCCGTTGCGAAAGGTCTTAACTGGCTGCAAGGGCACGGCCATAGTATCGGCCAGAATGTCCTCCTCCCGCTCCTTGTCGGCATAAACTAGCTCGTATTCCTTCTTGGTATCAAAGAGGATCGGCTTGTAGTCTTCCGGCAAGGGCTTGCCCTCCTTGAGGAGGCTTACAATCCTTTCGATCTCCTGCTCTGAAAGTTTACGCATGGCCTTTACTCTCTCTTCTCTTGAAACAGGACATTATAGGTGGCGTTAGAGTTGAATGACGGGTCAAGGTATATCAGGTCAACGCTTTCAGAGGCCACGTGTTCATGGAGGATATCAAGGTTATCACCATAGTAGAGCTTGTTTTTCCAGTCCGTCATGTTACCGCCTCAATACCCATAGCATAAGCTTTAATGATTGGAGCCGTCAACACCACTCTTTAGCAGGTCAGTAAATTCCTTTTTCTGTAACCGGCTTACGTTCAAACTGAAGCTAGAAAATTGCTACTAATTTGCTACTAGACAGAATAAAAACGCAATGTAACGGGACAGTATTTTGTGTGTAAAATGGGTTTTGGCGGCTAACACAAAAGTTCTAATTTGTGTGTAAAATGACGGTTTGGTATACTTAGGGGCAAATCCCGTATGCGCTACCAAAGCCCTTTTTACCGCTTATTTTAAAGCTAAACTGGCTCAGTAGGTGGCTCTTTGCTGCCCATTTTTTAATAACCTGTGTTTTTGTCACTCTAATATCATTTGAAGCCTGGATTATCGCAGTATGTTTGCCCTACTCCTTTGGGAAAGCTAAAATAAAAAGATTAACCGTGCCGGAGGCAAGATGTGCTGACCAATGAAATTAACAAAAAAATGTTATCTTCGCAAAGGGGAGAAATAACCGAGCATACCATTTATAAAAAATTGGCACAATCTACAAAGGACGCTCATAACAGGAAGCTCCTGTTGCACATTTCAGATGACGAGCTCAGTCATTATAACTTTTGGAAACAATTAACGGGCAAAGAAGTAAAACCCGATTGGGTTAAAGTATGGTTTTATTATTTAGTATCGAGGGTTTTCGGGCTAACCTTTGGTATTAAACTGATGGAAAATGGTGAAAAGAAAGCTCAAATTAATTATCGGGATATAGCCAAAAGCATCCCCGAAGTGTTTGAAATTGCCGAAGAAGAAGACAGCCACGAAAGAGAACTTATTAAAATTATAGAAGAGGAACGGCTCCATTATATAGGTGCCATGATACTGGGGTTAAATGATGCGCTGGTGGAGCTTTCCGGGTCGCTGGCTGGTTTTACCCTGGCGCTGCAGGATTCGAGGTTGGTTGCCATGGTAGGACTGATTACCGGCATAGCGGCTGCGTTGTCTATGGGAAGCACCAGTTACCTGGCAAGTAAATCAGAAGATTTGGGGAGGTCTCCGTTAAAATCAGGCCTTTATACGGGGGTAGCATATATTATTACAGTGGCGCTCATGATACTGCCTTATCTACTGATATCTAATGTATTTATAGCGATGGCGGTGATGATTTGCAGTGTTCTTATTTTAATACTGATTTTCAATTTCTACATATCTGTGGCGGAAGACCTGCCGTTTATGAAAAGGTTTTCCGAAATGGCCGCCATCAGTATGGGGATCGCCGCTATTTCATTCGGTATGGGTTATCTGATGAGATATTTCTTTGGCATCGATATCTAAAATCACAAGAGGAAATAAGGCTGGCTTGACATATCCTTTCCCAAAGGGCTATTATAAGTGTATTAGCAAAGACTTATATATCACTCAAGGTATGGCGGAAGTTCAGCCGAGTATAGAGGAGCAGGCGGCAGTCTTTGGAATGCTTGCTGATCCCACCCGCCTTAAGCTGGTGAAACTTCTCTGCTACCAGCATGAATCGGGTGCACTTTGCGTAAATGCCCTGGCAGACATTCTGGGTGTAACTCAGTCGGCAGTCTCACAGCACCTGCGAGTGTTGAAGGCGGTTGGGTTAGTAAAGGGAGAGAGGCGAGGCTGCCATATGCATTATTTTGTTAATCAGGATATGCTGCAGGAATTCCGCCAACTCACCCTTGGAGCTTTGAGTGTTGATGAGTCTAGCTATGAGCAATTATGCCACAAGTCTTGTTTGGAAAGGAGGGAAGACAATGTATCGTGAATATGGTTATGGCTGCGAACAACATTTCCATCACCATGGGCATGGTGAGCCCTATTATGGAGGCCACCATCATCACCACGGCTGCTGCTGTGGGGTGCGCCATTTTCCTACCCGGGAGGAAATGATCGAAGAGCTCGAAGAGTATTTAGAGCAGCTTAAGGCTGAGGTCCAGGGCGTAGAAGAACGCCTCGCTGAACTCAAAAAATAGGCCAAAGTATAGGGCTCTAGTAGTAGATCTGGCCGCAATAATTGCTAGCTCTGCTTTGGGCTTGCTACAAGCCAGAGGGCAGAGCTGGCAGCATCCCTGTTAGGTAGGCTGTTATTTCTTTTTTGGTTCGGCGTTCTGGGTTTTCTTTTCCAGGACTTCCTTCTTGGGTTTCTTTACGTTTTTTCTTCCCTTGCTACCCACGCTTACACCTCTAGGTTAATTTTTTCTTCAGGAAATGGCTTCTCCCGTTTCCGATTATTTCAATGGTATCAGGTCTTTCACGGTTTTTCTACTTCGCTCAGATATTTGCGCACTGCCCTCCTGTCTATACCAAGACGGTGGGCTATCTCCTGCTTACTAATCCCCTGTCGGGCTAACTGCTCAATCTCAAGATAACTCGTCTAATGTGATCATCCTCCTTTAGACCTCCTATGTATGGAGAAACCATCATAGGGAACCATATTGCTACTCGAGGTGAGGAATTTATTCCGCCCTTTTGGGAGAATTTGTCACCGCTCCGTACAATATGCACTTAAGAAACTTATGCCTTTAGGTGTACTTTTGCTTTGCGTATAGAAGTAGGGCATCCAGGGCTGCCCCTATCGCATTCCAGAAAATAACCGGGGCAAGGCCAAAATATACCCCATAAGCTAGCCAGCAGAGCATTCCCAGAAGGAGCAATATACTAAAAAGCCTGCTTATCTCGCGAGCACTTTTTAATCGGAAGACACGGACCAGTTGCGGGATCATGCTTCCTGTTACCAGCGCACCACCAACCAGACCCAGAATATCTCCTAACTGCAAGGCCAGGCCTCCTTTTAATACTTAGTAGAATTGATTATAGCAGTTAGTAATCACGAGATGTTTCCTTAGGGCATAGTTTATCGTTTTGCTTTAACGCTCGGGTTAGGGCAGCGGTATTTGCTATGGCATAGGAGTAGTTATTTTACATAAAGTAATGACTCTGGTTTATGGATAGTAACTAGTCCTTGCTTATTGACAGGAAGGCCTGCCTGATGACCTTAAGAGTAGCGTCTATATCCTCTTCACTATGGGCCAGTGAGATAAAGGCTGATTCAAAAGGGGAGGGTGGCCAGTATATACCATTCTCCAGAAGATAATGGAAAAACCTTTGGAAGAAAGCGCGGTCCGCTTTTATCGCATCATCGTAACTAGCAACCGGTGGGGGAGTAAAAAAGATGCTTAGAAGTGAGGCTACACGGTTTACGGTGAGTTTGATATCTGCAGCGGTAGCGGCCTCCTGAATGCCTTCTTCCAGTTTCTGCGAAGTTTTCTCCAGCTTCTCATATACGCCGGGTGTTGATAGAAGCTTGAGCGTCTTAATGCCGGCGGCCATTGCCAGAGGATTGCCGGCCAGTGTTCCTGCCTGGTAAACGGGGCCTGATGGGGCTACTAGTTCCATTATCTTTTGCCGGCCACCATAGGCAGCTGCCGGAAGCCCGCCACCAATAATCTTCCCCAGGCATGTGAGGTCTGGTTCTATGCCGAATAGGGCCTGAGCCCCGCCGTAGGAGACTCGAAAACCGGTGATTACTTCGTCAAAGATTAAAAGGCTTTCATATTTTCTGGTAATCTGGCGGAGCCCGGAGATAAAATCGCCTTCTGGTTTTACGACTCCCATATTGGCAGCAACCGGTTCAACAATAACAGCGGCAATATCGGAGCCGTAGCGGTCAAAAAGGGATGTCAGCGCCTCAAGATTGTTGTAGGGAGCAACAAGAGTCTCCAAGGTATAGCTAGGAGGTACTCCTGGCGAATCGGGAAGGCCAAAACTGGCTACCCCCGAGCCGGCCTTTACCAGAAGCCCGTCAGAATGTCCGTGGTAACAACCGGCGAACTTTACTATTTTATTGCGTCCGGTAAAGGCTCGTGCCAGCCTGATGGCCGACATTGCTGCCTCGGTACCGGAGTTTACAAAACGCACCATCTCGATTGCTGGCATAGCTTGGCTAATCATTTTGGCTAAGACTACCTCAAGTTCAGTAGGTGCACCAAAACTGGTCCCCCCTTCAGCAGCCGATTTTACGGCCTTAATTACCTCTGGGTGGGCATGTCCTGTTATAAGGGCGCCCCAGGAACAAACAAAATCGATATACTTGTTGTCATCAACATCGTAAAGATAGGGACCCTCTCCGCGTTGTATAAAGACTGGTTCACCGCCCACGGCTCCAAATGCCCTGACCGGGCTACTTACCCCACCGGGCAGGAGTTTTTTGGCCTCGAGGAATAATTCATGAGAACGGTCATGTTTCATAGTTATGCCCTAAGCCACTCAGCTACTTCAGGTGCGTGATAGGTGATTATTATATCAGCCCCAGCTCTTTTTATAGCCGTTAATATCTCTATTACCATCTGGCGTTCGTTTATCAGGCCGCGCTCGGAGGTTATTTTGACCATAGAATACTCACCGCTCACATTATAAGCGGCGATAGGATAGTCAAATTGGTCCCGGGCCATTCGAATGATGTCAAGATAGGCCAGCGCCGGTTTTACCATAACTATATCGGCCCCCTCGGCAATGTCCTGAGCAATTTCCCTCATGGCTTCTCTGGCATTAGGAGGGTTCATCTGATAGGTGCGCCGGTCGCCAAACTGTGGTGTCGAGCCTGCCGCTTCACGGAATGGGCCATAAAAACTGGAAGCATACTTGGCCGAATAGGCCATGATGGGTATACCATTAAAGCCGGCCTCATCAAGGGCTTTTCTTATGACACTCACTTGGCCGTCCATCATACCCGATGGGGCAACCATGTCGGCGCCAGCTTGGGCATGGGAAACTGCCACCTGGCCGATTATAGGTAAGGTAGCATCGTTATCTACTTGGCCATTACAGATCATGCCGCAGTGGCCATGGCTGGTATATTCGCATAGACATACATCAGTGATGACCAGCATGTTAGAGTTGGTCTGCTTAATTACCTTTATTGAGCGTTGCACAACACCATTGGGATCATAAGCGCCCGACCCTTGTTCGTCTTTAAAATCTGGTACCCCGAAGAGTAGAACGGCCTTTAGGCCTAAAGAAGTTAAATGTTCTACTTCACCTGGTAACTCATCAGGTGAAAGCCGATACCTTGCGGGCATGGCTGTTATTTCTTGGCGAAGATGCGTCCCTTCAATCACAAAAATGGGATAGACAAGATTGTCCACACTTAGTCTTGTCTCCTGTGCCAGGGATCTTAGCTCCGGGTTGGTCCGCAGTCTCCTCATCCGCAATATGGGAAACTGGCTCATTTATGTACCTCCGAATAATAGTTAATGATAGCCTCTACCAGCCCGGCTATAGTTTGTTCTTTAGCTTCTACATCAACCCTGAGGCCCAATTTTATTGCTGCCTCAGATGTTACAGGGCCTATAGAAGCTATCAAGACCTTATTAAGAAGCTCGGCATGTTTGCCCAGAGACTTTACAAAATTTTTAACTGTAGAGGCGCTGGTGAAAGTCACCACGTCTATTTTATTAGAAATAAGGAGTTCTTTCAGCTCCTCAGGATTATATTTTACCGGCACTGTAGAATAGGCAGCTACTACTTTTACGCTAGCGCCTGCTTCTTCTAAGCCCCGTACAAGACGCTCGTCAGCAATATCAGCCCGTAGAAGAAGCACTTTTTTACCTTTGACACCTTGAGTTTTAATATCCTCCAGGATGCCATCAGTAGTATAGACGTGGGGGATAAAATCGGTAATGATCCCCCTTTTCTTGAGTGCCTCGGCGGTGGCTGGCCCTATGGCTCCCACCTTGCTATGGTATAGTATGCGGCCGTCTAAGCCTCTCTGGTATAAGTGGTTAAAGAAGGCCTCAACGCCGTTGGCGCTGGTAAAAAATACCCAATCAGTCTCTTTAAGAATGTCTATGGCAGAGTCTATCTCCGAAGGATCGGCTGGTCTTATCTCTATCATAGGACACTCAAACACCTCGGCCCCCTCTTCGATAAGGAGCGACTTAAGCGGGCCCATCTGGGCTTTAGGCCGGGTAAGTAATATCTTGCGGCCGAAAAGAGGACGGTTATCAAACCAGGCTAGTTCTGCCCTTAAGTTGACTGTTTCACCCACAATAAGAATTGATGGTGGTGTTATGCCATGAGATTGGGCCACGTCAGCTATCTCACCTAGAGTAGCAGTTATGGTAAATTGAGCGGGGGTGGTGCCGTTGGTAATTATAGCTGCCGGTGTCTGGGGTTTACGGCCATGGGCTATTAGCTGAGAGGTGATAAAAGACAGGTTGGCAACGCCCATCAAAAAGATAATGGTATCGGGACCGGTAGCCAGCCCATCCCAGTTTATTTGTGAAGTGTCCTTTAAGATATCCTCGTGGCCGGTCACCACGGCAAAAGAAGATGCCACACGTCGGTGGGTAACCGGTATGCCGGCGTAAGCCGGAACGGCTATAGCCGAGGTTATTCCTGGAACTATACTAAAACTTATGCCAGCCTTAGCAAGTGCTTCTGTCTCCTCACCGCCGCGGCCAAAAACAAACGGGTCGCCTCCTTTAAGCCTTACCACCGTAGATCCCTGAAGTGCTTTTTTTACCAGTAGATTATTTATCTCAGATTGTGGCAGGCTATGGTGGCCAGAGTTCTTACCAACGTATATTTTCTCTGCCTGGGGCGGGGCCTCATCAAGTAGCGAGTCATCGATAAGGCGATCGTAAACTACTACATCTGCCTTTCTTAAACACTCAAGCCCTCGCCGGGTTATAAGACCAGGGTCACCCGGTCCAGCACCAACCAGATAGACTTTACCTTGGGACAAATCTCACCTCGAAATTAACTTGCCGGCGCCTAATCTTAGAGCCTCTTGGGCAAGTCTTTCTCCGAGCTCCTCCGGATTACTTGTACTGCCCTTCTGACATACCCGCATAGCGTGTTTACCGCTTATATCCATTACCATGCCGCATAAATTAATCTCGCTGTCATTAACAGTACCAAGTGCTGCTATCGGTGAGCGGCAGCCCCCGCCAAGACCGCGCAAAAAGGCGCGTTCTACCCTTACAGCATACCATGTAGGCAGGTGGTTTATTTTGGAGACTATTTCAGCTGAATCTGTATCATCCCTGAATATCTCAAGTCCAATAGCCCCTTGCCCCACAGTTGGTAAAAAGTCTTCCGTTGGAAGATACTCCGTAATCTTATCACCAAGACCCAGCCTCAGCATGCCAGCGGCTGCCAGGATGATGCCATCAAAGTTTCCTTCGTAGACCTTATTCAGTCTGGTCTCAAGATTCCCCCTGATATTATCTGTCTTGAGGTCTGGCCTTTTGGCCTTTAATTGGGCCGCCCGGCGCAAACTGCCGGTAGCTATACGGGCCCCAGCCGGTAAATCAGCTAACTTGGCCCCCGATGTGGTGACTAGTACGTCTTGAGGGTCAGAGCGCTCCAAAACGCCGGCTAAAGCCAGCCTATCAGGCAATGTGGTAGGCATATCTTTTAGACTGTGAACGGCGATATCTATTTCTTTTCTGAGCAGGGCTTGCTCTAACTCTTTGACAAATACACCTTCCCCGAATATTTCATCGAGCCTCCTGTCCTGGTTTTCATCCCCCCGTGTTGATATAGTCTTTATTTCGACTTGAAGATTAGGGAAGATGTTTGCCACGCCCTGGGCCATGAGCTTGGTTTGAGCTATCGCCAGGTGGCTACCCCGGGTTCCGATGATAAGTTTTTCTTTCAGATTACGCCTCTATATCCAGGCGGAACAACTCGGCCAGTGCCTCTTTGTAATTTTCAGGAGACTCCTTTAGTTTTTCTATTGGGTCGTGGAGTATTTTCTTTATCATAGAACGGGTCATCATATCTAACTCGGATTTTTGCTCTTCAGTTAAAGAATGTGAGCTCGCCAGAAATTTGTCCAGCCGCTCTCTGCGGTAGGCTTCAGCTTTGGCAGTAAGAGCTTTTATAGCTGATGTTGCCTCAAAGGTCTGCTGCCACTCGCCAAAGGCTATCTCTTCTTCTTTGATTATATCCTTTGCATGGCTGATCTCAGCCTCTCTGGCAGTGCGATTAGAATCGGCAAGCTCTTTTAGATCATCAATATTAAATAGAAGAATATTCTGGATTTTATCTACGCTAGGTTCTATGTTGCGGGGTACGGCGATATCAATAAGCAGAAGTGTCCGCTCGGGTCTTCTATCCATGATGTGAGAAGCCTGTTCTTTGGTGATGACCCAGTGTGGTGCCATAGAGCAGGTGAATACTATGTCGGCGCTGCTTAATTCCTCTTCCAGCCTATCAAAGCTGCAACAGCTTATACCCAATTCGTTAGCCACAACTGAAGCAGCGTCGGGATTATGGCTTAGTAAGGTTATTTGAGTAGCTCCTTTCTTATGGGCTACCTTGGCCACTGTGCGGCCGGCTTCACCGGCACCGATGATTACAATGTGCCGTTGGGTAAAGTTGGGGAATGACTTGCTGGCATGGTCAACAGCCAGGGCACTTACGGAAATAGAACCCTCACTGATTCTAGTTTCCTGTCTCACGCGCCGGCCGGCTTGAATGGCTGAAATAAAAAGCTGCTTGAGTAGCCTGTTGGCAGTACCTGCCTCCTCGGCTGCTTTTAGGGCCCGCGAGACCTGACCCAAGATTTCAGATTCACCCAGGACCATAGATTCAAGACCGGCGGTCACAGAGAAAAGATGGCTTACTGCAGCCTCATCGGTCAGAGTATAAAGGTAAGGTCTAAAGATATACTGACTGGAACTAAAATAATTGTTGAAAAAATCCTGGCTGGGCAGGCTGTTGTCCTTGGGGGTAGTATAGACCTCGGTGCGGTTACATGTTGAAAGGATTACGCCTGAATAACCGGAAGACTTTAGAAAGTCGAGAGCTTTGGGAAGTCGTGAGCTATCAGTACCCAACTTTTCCCGGACTACTAATGGTGCTGAATCAAAATTTACTCCCGTAAGAGTTAAGTTCATAACGAACCCCCCACCAATCTCTTAAGCAGACTGTGTTTGGCTTCATCTTTCCGGCCGCTCTTGATTAGAGTCAGCAGGTCATCAATGTCCAGTGCACTTTCCCAATCAAGATCCGTCATTGTTTCGCCGCGGTTTTTTAATTCCTGGCGCACTTCGCCGACTATTTGTGTTAGGTCACTCCATTCCGGCCCTATCTCGTAAGATAGTCTCTCCTTTAATTTGCTGGCAAGGGCTGGACTGGCCCCTGAGGTAGATATAGCTACTATCATGTTTCCCCTTCTGAAGAATGCTGGCATAAGACAGCTGGAATTGGATGGATCATCCACCACGTTGACCAGGACTCCCTTTTGAAGGGCTTCGCGGGCTATTTTACTGTTTGTTTCATGATCGTCCGTGGCAGCTATTACCATAGAAAATCCATTCAGGTCACCATCTTTGTATTCTCGGTCTAGCCACACTACACCTTCCGCATAAGTAAGCCTTTTTATCTCTGGTGATACCTCTGGGCTGATGACAGTTAATTTTCCTCCACAGTCAAGTAGCGTCTTTATTTTGCGTTCGGCAACTGGTCCACCGCCTATCACCAGAACCTTTTGCTTCTCCAGATTTAAAATTACGGGATAGCAGTTCATACGGTGTAGCGTGCCCTCCGCTTCACAAATTCTCGGTTGCTAAATAGTACCACCCGGTTT
Source organism: Dehalococcoidia bacterium UBA4087 (assembly GCA_002382615.1). Taxonomy (GTDB): domain Bacteria; phylum Chloroflexota; class Dehalococcoidia; order Dehalococcoidales; family UBA4087; genus UBA4087. The sequence goes on along the minus strand of DFYH01000015.1, from coordinate 24,106 downwards.
TTCTGTCCTGTTAAATCTGACACTCGTTCTATTATATCAAGGCATAATTGTCTTTCGGGGGCGTGGACCATGGCAAAGAGATTAAATTGCCAGGCAGGAGTTACTTTTCTTTCGTAACAGTGGCTTACCTCAGAAAAGGCCACCAAGTGCTGTGCCATGTCTCCTACAAACTCTTTTGGCACATCCCAGCAGGCCATAGCATTGGCCGCAAAACCCAGGCTTCGGTGATTTATCGAAGCGCTAAAGCGCCTCATAACCCCTCGCTCCATAAGCTGACGACAGGTAGCAAGTAGTGTATCTACCGGAATCCCGATCTGGCCGGCAATATCGTCAAAGGGTTGTGGTATGAGGGGCAGGTCTGCCGGCAGGCTGTTTATGACTGCCTTTTCAACATCTGAAAGTGGTAGTGGACCGTGTGACGGAGGCGGCACCTTACTGGTGCCCCGAGTGGTAAAAGCACTTTGTAGCTTGAAAACTCGTAGGGCCGGCAGGACAATTGGTGGTTCTATCGCAACTGGTCCTAAAAGTTCGGCCACCTTTTCTTCTACATTAACATCAGCCGGGACAGCAATAGTAAACCACAGATTAATTTCATGCTCTCGCTCATAGACATGGCTTACCCCGGGATAGGTGGCTATAAGGTTGGCTCCTGTCTCTATAGGCTTTGCCTTTACTCCTACCAGGGCGGTCTTGTAATTTAACTGGCGGGGCTCAAATAGGGGCCCAATCTGCCGTATTATGCCCCTTTCCTTCAGAGAATAGATGTGTGAGATTGTCTCGGCTTCCTTAAAATTCTCGCTCCTGCCACCTAAATCTTCGGCTTCCTTAAGATTCTCGCTCCTGCCGCCTAAATCTTCGGCTTCCTTAAGATTCTCGCTCCTGCCGCCTAAATCTTCGGCTTGCTTAAGATCGCTTAGGTCTGTGGTAATATCAAGACTATTGCCCAAATCTCTGAAAGGTCTGGGGGTTAATGGTAGTCCACTTTCTAGCTTTGCCAGGATGGCATAATCAACGGGGCTAATGTTGCTCGGTCTCATTCTTTGCCAGGATAGCATAATCAACGGAATTAATGTTGCTCGGTTGCATTGTTTTTTGTTTTCTTAGGCTGGTAAATACAATACGGTTCAGAGGCCATATAGTTGCCTGTTAGCTCATAAGCTCTAGCGCGGCAGCCGCCGCAGATAAGTTTATATTCACATCTCCCGCATTTACCTTCAATGTTAGAGATATGACGCAGATCATTGAATAAGGGGGATTCATACCATATCCGGGATAGAGTTTGCTCCCTTAGATTGCCGGCAGCTATATCTAAATACCCGCAACCCTTAACTTCACCAGAGTGAGAAATAAAGCAAAATCCTGTACCACAAAGACATCCCCGGCTTAGCGAGTTAAGATTACCGGAAGACATCGGCTCTGGCGTATCACTTTTTCTTTGGCTTAGAACCCTAAAATAATGTGGGGCGTCAGTGGGCTTAATAAAAATGCGACCACTTAACTTCTGTGCCTGGTCATAAATCCAATTTAGGGCATCCTCGTATTGATGGGGGCTTAATTCCTGGTCGGCAAGGGAGTGCCCACGTCCTGTGGGCACCAGAAAGAAAGGATGGAAAGCTACTGCCCCGAGCTTTATGGCAAGAGATAAAAGCTCTTCAATGTAAGCTATATTGAGGCGGCTGATAGTGGTATTTATCTGAACCTCAATACCTGATCTTTGAAGATTAGTAATGCCATTGAGTGCAGCTTCGAAAGCGCCGCCCTGGCCACGAAAATTGTCTTGCCCTTCAGCGGTTGGAAAATCTAAACTCACTGCAACTCTGGTGATAAAGGCCTCCTTTATCTTGTTGGCCATATCCTCTGTTATAAGTGTGCCATTAGATCCTAATACGACTTTGAGGCCTCGCTCGTGAGCATACTTAGCGATATCAAAAATATCTTGCCTTATTAGCGGCTCGCCGCCGCTAAGAATTATGATGGGGTGTCCTATTTCGGCGATCATGTCAACTATAGCCAGGTTTTCACCAAGAGGTAAGTCAGCATCACCGGTATCGTTTCCTGCCGAAGCTCGACAGTGAGCACAGAACAAGTTACACCTTCCAGTTATTTCCCAAGCTACTAATCTTAATGCCGGCTCTAATACCTGAGTTTCTCTTGAGTTATTGACTTCTTTCATTTGTTAATTCAATCTCTTTATCGGTAAGATAGCAAGCCGGGTCATCGGCCCACATGTTGCCGTATACTGCTTCAGCGCGGGCTCTTAAATTGCCATTACATATATTAAGATACTTGCAGCTTTTACAGCGGCCTGTAAGAAATTTTTTCCGCCGTCTTAAATCCTTAAGAAGTGGATCTGAGGGATGTTCCCACAGTTCGCTGAAGCGTTGCCGAGTTATGTTTCCTACTGAGTGCTGCCGCCAGAATTGATCAGGATGGACATTGCCTTCCTCATCTACTGCAGCTATCTTGAATCCTGCACTATTACCCCCGTTACGTTGTAGTAAAGAGAGGGCTCGCGCAGCTTGCTGGGGGTTGGTCCTGGCCAGTCTTTGATAAATGTAGGCTCCGTCGGCATAGTTGTCCACCGTTAAAACTTCCTTTTTTAGCCCCAGCCGGTAAAGATCTTCAGTCTGCTGGCAGATAAGCTCTACTGCCTGCCTTGTTTCGGTATGACTCAGATTTTCCTGCGATAAGCTACTGCCTCTCCCTGAAGGGACAAGATGATAAAAACATAACCTGTCTACACCTTCTTCTTTGGCTAAATTAAAGATGTCAGTAATATAGGTCCAGTTTGCTTTGGTGATAGTGAAACGTATGGAGACCCTTAAGCCGGCCTCGAGACTGTTGCGTATACCATCTAAAGCTCTTTGAAAGGCACCTTTCCGACCACGGAAAAAGTCATTAACCTCGCCTACTCCGTCCAGGCTAATTCCTACCTCGGCAAATTCGAGCTCTGCTAGTCTAGAGCTAATATTTTGATTTATTAATGTGCCATTGGTGGAAATCACCAGCCTTAGCCCTTTATCATGGGCATAGCCAGCGAGTTCCCAGAAATGGGGATGCATGAGTGGCTCTCCGCCGGAGAAAAGGAGTACTGGTACACCAAAATCGGCTATATCTGAGATAAATAGTTTACTTTGTTCGACACTGATCTCAGAGGAAGGTGACGGGCTGGCGCTAGCATAGCAATGGTGGCAAGCGAGATTACAGCGCCTGGTAAAGTTCCAAACGACAATAGGCCGTGGTGTGTCACTTGTTGGGTAGCGGAGGTGATCACCAGGACCGGTGGCATCGCAAAGAAGGCTAGAGACCGATATCATAGTTTGGTAATAACTTCAAAGTATATTATTCAGGGTTATTCGCCGTCAAATCAGAAGCTCTGGATTACCTCATCATGATACAAGCTAAGAATATCTTAGAGGGAACCCTTCCATTGTAAAGTGTGGGATAAACTTTATACGCCTCGCTTGGGATCAGGGAGATGTGCAGGATTGCCCCCCTTTGGCTTTGGCTGGTGCCATAGAAAAGCTATATTATTATGGAATCGGAAGTCTGAGGCTTCTTTTTGAGCCTCTTTTATGTCTTAGTTCCAGGCAGTATGCTGAAGATGCCTCGTAAGACAGGTATCTGCTAATATGGTGCTATTTAGATCATTCAGCGGCTTGACTCTGTAAACCTGGTGCCGGTAGAGCTACTAGATGCATTGGCTGATGAGGCTATGAAAATTTTAGGAGGTGAAAATGCAGGAACATTTACCCACTTATGAGGAAGCGCTGGCGTTGCTTAAAGAATTTAATAAGAGCGAGAGTCTCTTGAAGCATGCCTATGCTGTTGAGGGGGTTATGCGCTATATGGCCCGCAAACTTGGTGAAGATGAAAATAAATGGGGCATTATTGGCCTTGTTCATGATCTCGATTATGAACAATTTCCTGGTGAGCACTGCCATAAGACGGCTGAAATACTTAAGGAGAAAGGCTGGCCTGAAGACTACATCAGATCTATCGTGTCTCATGGGTGGGGTCTTTGTAGCAATGTCGAGCCGGGGAGCAGAATGGAGAAGGTGCTTTATGCTATAGACGAATTGACCGGTTTTATAAGTGCTGTTGCTCTGGTCAGACCTTCCAGAAGCGTAAAAGACCTTGAGGCAAAATCGGTTCTCAAAAAATGGAAGGACAAGGCATTTGCTGCTTCTGTTAACAGACAGGTTATTGAAAGGGGTGCTAATCTACTTGGAATGGAACTTTCTGATCTCATAACTGAGACTATTGCTGGTATGCGCCAGGTTGCCGATCGCATAGGGCTGTAGGTGTATCCTGCTTGATTTTTAATTTGTCCTCCTGCATTTATTCCATTTACTGTTCCAGAAATAGTTTGACTGTGGAATTTTAAAGGACAAAAATGGACAAAAATTGACTGGTGGCTATGGCCTAAAATAGGATTACTGCACCAATTAATTTTTTAAGGAAAGGAGGGATAACGTGGCATCTTCAATAGAATATCAGAAGGTCATGAACGAGATCGTCTACATTAATCTGCCTGGACCTCAGGAGCCAAGCCCGGGGATGAGCGGCGGTGAATTGCTACATGGTTTTCTGGCCGAGCTTCATCGGGCGACTGATCCGAATATCAGGAACTTCACTGATAATCTTTGTAACAAGTGGAATATTCACTATCGGGAAAGTAAAGGTTAGGTTGCGGCATTATAACCGCTAGAGGAGGAAAAGTTATGAAAAGGAGGACAGTTGGTGCGGTCGATGTCGGCTCGACAAAGATATGTACCATTATAGCTGATACCGATGGTACCGAACTGAGGATTCTGGGAGTTGGCGTTAGCCCTTCACAGGGTATACAGAAGGGCCTGGTCATTGATATCGATGGAGCCAGAGAGTCTATTCGCCAGTCGATAGTTGAGGCCGAACATACTGCTGGATATAAGTTGAAGTCAGCCTATGTTGGTATCACCGGGCGGCATATATTATCAGTAAATAATAAGGGTGTTGTTGTAATTACTCGCCCTGATCAACTTATAAGGCCGGCCGATATGAAAAGAGCAGTAGAGGTGGCTAAGAGCGTTAAAATCCCCAATGATCATGAGATACTTTGCGTCATTCCAAGGAAGTATGTCATTGATGGTCAGGAGGGTATTGGGAACCCGGTGGGGATGCATGGCTTTCGGTTAGATGTTGAGGTCCATGTAGTAAGCGCAGCTTCAACATCTGTTCAGAATCTGGTGAAGTCTTTACACCGCCTTGGCGTCAGTATCGATGATCTTGTCTTCGAGCCTATGGCGGCCGCCGAAGCTGTGCTTACTGAAGACGAAAAACAGGGTGGCGTCGTGCTGGCTGATATTGGTGGTGGTACCACGGATGTCGCCATTTTTAGCAATGGCAGTATCTATCACTCGGCTATTCTGCCTGTGGGTGGTTCCCAAATTACCAATGATATATCAGTTGGCCTTGACATCTCATTCGAGTTAGCCGAGGAACTTAAGAAGAAATACGGCGACATAACGCCGCGGGAGGAGAATCAGGAAGAAGAGATAGATCTTGGTGGGGGGCAGGCTATTTCTTATCCTGAACTTTTGAACATTATACGAATGAGGGTTGAGGAAATTATTCGGCTTATATTACTTGAACTACAAGATCAGGGCGCCGATCTTGTGCCATCGGGATTGGTAATCACTGGTGGCACTGCAAATATTCCTGGTATTGTTGAGATTGCTAAGAAGATAACCAGGTTGCCAGTGAGGATAGGCATACCCACTAATCTGAGCGGTGTTGCTGAGGCTCTTTATGACCCATCTTTTGCAACTAGTGTAGGATTGCTTTTGTGGGGGATAAGGAATGGCGGTTTGAAGATATCTGAATTTAAAGATGGTTCTCATGGTTTCTTCTCGCGAATACCGCAGTTATTCGGCATTGGTCGATAAAAAGGTAAAATATAATTTTGAGGAGGAAAAATGGCTAAAACGAGTTATGTTCCACAGCCAGCTAATATAAAAGTTGTCGGTACTGGTGGAGCCGGTTGTAATGCTATTACCAGGATGGTTAGAGAGCAGATTCGCGGGGTTGATTTTATCGCTATGAACACTGATGCCCAGGCTTTGGCGATTACTGAAGCCTCGATGAGGATTCAGATAGGGGAGAAAGTAACTCGAGGACTGGGAGCAGGTGGAGATTCCATGGTTGGGCGTAAGGCTGCCGAGGAAAGCCGTGAGGAAATAAAACAGGCCATGGGGCAGGCCGATATGGTATTTATCACCGCTGGTATGGGTGGTGGTACGGGAACAGGTTCGGCGCCAGTGGTTGCTGAAATTGCCAAGCAGGCTGGTGCGCTAACCATTGCCGTTGTTACCAAACCCTTTTCATTTGAAGGCACTCATCGTTCCAAGGTGGCTGAGGACGGTATTAATGAGCTTGCTAACAAGGTTGACACTCTAGTCATGATACCCAATGACCGCCTTCTTGATCTTTGTGACCAAAAGACGAGCGTTGACGCTGCTTTCAAGATGGCGGATGAGGTCCTTTATCATGGTGTCCAGGCTATAGCCGAAGTTATCACTGTGCCGGGGCTAATAAATCTTGACTTTGCCGATGTTAAGACAGTTATGAAGGATGCCGGGCCGGCCTGGATGTCTATAGGCTATGGCTCAGGACAGAACAGGGCCGTTGATGCTGCCAAGTCGGCTCTGGCCAGTCCGCTGTTGGATATTTCTATCGAGGGCGCCAGGGGAGTTCTTTTCAATATTGCCGGCGGCTCATCAATGTCTCTATTCGAGGTTAATGCTGCGGCGGATATTATTAGAAAGGCGGTTGATCCCGAGGCTAATGTCATCTTCGGTGTCATCGTTGATCCGAATCTTAATAATGAGGTGAGGCTTACACTGATAGCTACCGGGTTTACTACCAAAGAGGCCCTCTTAGGGTCTGCTCGCGAAAAAGAGATTACCAAACTTCTTAAAGGTCTTAAGAAAGAAGAGGAGTTTGAGGTTCCTTCCTTCTTGCGCCAGGGTAGCATCCAGAGGCCGGTGCGTCGGACTATGCCGAGGCCTTAGAGCTATTTTTCAAGTGGCAGTCGGCTTAAGCCGACTGCCACTTGAAAAAGACCACTTGACTTGTTCACTTGTTTGAATACTTGGCCTCTTTTTCTTTTATCAGTTTCATTAGGCAAGTGTTTCTTTTTGTTGATCATTTTATCAAGATTGTTGATCTTAGATAACAGCCTTTCCAGTGTTTGTTAAATTGACTTTTAGCTATGGCCCTTTTATAATCACGCTAGCTATAAGCTCTATAGCTGGTTTCCGAGTGCCCGAGTAGCGCAATGGTAGCGCAACCGATTTGTAATCGGTCGGTTAGTGGGTTCGAATCCCCTCTCGGGCTTGGTTGAGTTGGGGAGGGGTGCCGGAGCGGCCAATCGGAGCAGACTGTAAATCTGCCGACCTAAGGTCTACGTAGGTTCGAATCCTACCCTCTCCACCATAAATAAGTTATTATTTTGTAGACTTGTTTTGGTTTATTGTATAATTTGTAATCTNNGCAGGTTCGAATCCTGCCCCCTCCATGGAACTTTACAGCGGAGCTTGTCTTGGCTATAATACATAGCCTGTGCCCACATAGCTCAGTCGGAAGAGCACGTTCTTGGTAAGAACGGGGTCACCAGTTCGAATCTGGTTGTGGGCTTAAAGGCTTAAAAAATAATGAAGGGGGGAAAATGGCAAAGAAAAAGTTCGAGAGGACTAAACCACATTGTAATGTAGGCACTATTGGGCATGTCGATCATGGTAAGACGACGTTAACGGCGGCAATGACAATGGTGCTTTCCAAGGCTGGTCTGGCTGAATACAAACCTTATGATGCTATCGATAACGCGCCGGAGGAGAAAGCAAGGGGACTCACTATCTCTATTTCTCATATAGAGTACGAGACTCCTAAAAGGCATTACGCTCACATCGACTGTCCAGGTCATGCTGACTACATAAAGAATATGATAACCGGCGCGGCACAGATGGATGGCGCGATCCTGGTCGTTAGCGCTCCTGATGGGCCGATGCCTCAAACAAGAGAACATGTTCTTCTTGCTCGCCAGGTGGAAGTGCCGGCTATACTTGTTGCCCTTAACAAGATTGATGCCATGGAGGATGAGGAGCTGCTTGAACTGGTGGAGGTTGAGGTGAGGGAGCTTTTAAGTAACTACAACTTTCCCGGTGATAAAGTGCCAGTAATCAGAGTGAGTGCTTTAAAAGCCCTAGAGTGCGGTTGCGGGAAGCGTGAGTGCCAGTGGTGTGGTCGCATCTGGCAGCTGATCGATGCTATAGATGAATATGTGCCTATCCCGCCCAGAGAAACGGATAAGCCTTTCCTGATGCCAATAGAAGACATCTTTAGTATCAAGGGTAGAGGTACCGTTGTTACCGGCAAAGTAGATAGGGGTGTTATCAAACCGGGCGATGAGGTAGAGCTCGTTGGTCTGCATCATGAGTCGCGTCGGACTATAGCTACCAGTCTTGAAATGTTCCATAAGTTCTTGGATTATGCCGAACCGGGCGATGCCGTGGGTATTCTTTTGAGAGGTATAGAGAAAGAAGATGTTGAGCGAGGCCAGGTTGTAGCGGCCCCTGGGTCAATCAAGCCGCACATCAGCGCCAAAGCTCAAGTCTATGTCCTGAAGAAAGAAGAGGGAGGGCGGCACACACCATTCTTTAATGGTTATAAGCCTCAGTTTTACATACGGACGGCTGATGTTACTGGCGAAATTCAACTGCCTGAGGGGGTGGAGATGGTAATGCCTGGGGATAACGCTGTACTTAAGGTGAATCTTATCTATCCGGTAGCTCTTGAGCCGGGTCTTCGGTTTGCTATTCGTGAGGGTGGCCGAACGGTAGGAGCTGGCGTCTTTACTGAGGTGTTGGACTGATATGGCTCAGAAGGCCGGCAATCGAGTGTTGGTATACCTCAGCTGCTCTCAGTGTAAAGAGAGGAATTACACCACAGTCAAGAATAAGCGGAATGATTCCCAGCGGCTTGAACTCAGGAAATTTTGTCCGCGCTGTCGTCTTCATACAATTCATCGTGAGGTGAAATAATACGGCTAAGGTAGAGGGCAAGGAGAAACAGCGTCAGGAGAAGACTAAGACTGCTCCTAAGCCAAAGCGGCCCAGTACGGAAAGAAGGAGCAGTTTTCTTGCCGGGATATGGTCGGAGCTGCGTAAAGTTAATTGGCTCTCCTGGCGAGAGCTCCTGTACCTTACGGGTATAGTCCTTCTCGTTTCTGTGGTGTTAGGGGTCTTCTTGGGTGCTGTTGATTATGGTTTTAGCTCTCTTATAGAGAAGGTTTTCCTGGGGGCTTAATATGTCAGAGAACGAGAAGCAATGGTATGTGGTACACACTTATTCCGGACACGAGGAGAAAGTAAGGCAAGCCTTGGAGCAGAGGATGAAATCTCTGGATGTTGAGGGAAGAATTACACAGGTGATTGTACCCAAGGTGAGCGAAGTGGAAGTTAAAAATGGGCAGCGTCGCCAGGTTAAAAGGAAGATATTGCCGGGCTATATTTTAGTCCAGATGAACCTGGATGAGAAGACATGGAGTGTTGTTCGTAACACTTCAGGCGTTACTGGCTTTGTAGGTAGTGGTAGCAAGCCAACGCCGTTAAACGAGGAAGAGGTTGAGAGAATTATGAGGCAGATGAGCGAAGAAGGCGCCAAAGTGAGAGTTGGTTTTAAGGTGGGGCAGAGTGTACGGGTGATCGATGGTCCGTTTATTGATTTTATGGGCACAGTGAGAGAGATAGATGAAGATAAAGGTAAGGTCACGGTATTGTTATCGCTTTTTGGACGCGAGACACCTGTCGAATTAGACCTTCTCCAGGTAGAAAAATTATAGGAGATTAATATGGCTAAGAAAGTTAAGACAATAGTAAAGTTTCAGGTGCCAGCTGGTCAGGCAAACCCGGCACCGCCCATTGGCCCGGCCCTTGGGCAACACGGTGTTAATATTATGGCCTTTTGCAAGGAATTTAATGAGCGAACAGCTGGTCAGGCAGGACTCATTATCCCAGTTGAGGTAACTGTTTATGAAGACCGTACTTTCACCTTCATCACTAAGACGCCTCCAGCCGCTGAGCTTATCAAGAAAGCTTTGGGTATAGAAAAAGGTAGCGGCACACCGGGCAAGCAGTACGTAGCAACTCTTAATAGTGAAAAGCTATGTCAGATAGCTCAAACCAAGATGCCTGATCTTAATGTAAATGGTGTAGAGGCTGCAGAAAGAATAGTAGCCGGTACGGCGAGAAGCATGGGGGTTAAGGTAGAGTAGAATGGAGAGAGGTAAAAAATACGAGGAAGCGGTTAAGCTACTGGATAAAGAAGGGCCTTATTCACTTAAGGAGGCCACTGAACTGGTAAAGAGGGCAGCCTATGCCAACTTCGATGAGACTGTGGAAATTCATCTCCGGACGGGGCTTGATCCGCGTAATGCCAAGCAACAGGTGCGTAGCGTGGCAGTTTTGCCACATGGCTTGGGTAAACAGATCAGGGTCCTCGTTTTTGCTCAGGGCGAAGCCGAGGAGAGGGCTAGGGTAGCTGGTGCGGATTTCGTTGGTAATGAAGATCTGATAAAAAAGATAGAGTCAGGGTGGCTTGATTTTGATGTTTCCATAGCTACTCCAGATATGATGGGCAAGATAGGTAAGTTAGGCAAGATACTTGGACGACGAGGGTTGATGCCTAACCCTAAATCGGGGACGGTGGTTCAGGCCGACGATCTGCCCAGGGCCATCTCCGAAGTAAAAAAGGGGCAGATTGAGTTTAGACTAGACAAGTTAGGCATTATTCATGCCCCTGTTGGCAAAGTCAGTTTTGATGCCGAAAAGCTTGCTGATAACATAACAACACTTATTGAGGCAGTGCTCAAAGCCAAGCCGGCTAGTGTTAAGGGGCAGTACTTGAAAAGCGCTTATATTTGTAGTACTATGGGACTTGGTATACCTTTGGACATTAGAGAGCTAGCGAGCATTTCGCCAACTTAATAAAATAGTTTTAATAAGCCTGAGAAAGCAGGTGCCTGTTGGCTTAATATTACCTGCCGAGGAAAGGTTAGAAAACCTCACGCGGCAGGGTGTGGGGTTTTTTTTATGGAGGTTGGATGAAAGGTAAAGATAAAAAAAGGGTTGTTGTGGATAGCCTAGAGGACGAGTTTCGTCGAGCTAAGGTTATTATCCTTACCGATTACCGCGGTTTAGCGACCAAGGACCTTGTTGCTTTAAGGCGGGAACTTGGCGCCTCGGGTGTTAAATACAAGGTGGTTAAGAATACATTAGCAGCGCTGGCATTGGAGCAACTTGGGCGTGGCGAGATGTCGGACGTCTTTAGCGGGCCGGTGGCGGTAGCTATTGGCTATGATGATGAAGCCAGTCCGGCTAAAGTTTTGCGGGACTATCTTAAAAAAAATAACATCAAAATGGTTATCAAAGGCGGTGTGCTTGAGGAGAAGGCTATTTCTGCTGATGAAGTGGCCACATTGGCAGATTTGCCACCTCGGGAAGTCTTGGTGCCGCAGACTATATTTGCCTTCAAGCGTCCCTTTTATAATTTGGTGGCTACATTAAGTAACCCTTTCCAGAGACTTACTCTGGTACTTCAATCTGTAATAGCAAAGAAACAAGGAGGATAAATGAGTGACAAAGTAAACGAAATAGTCTCAATAATCAAGGAGATGAATGTACTTGACCTGGCGGAATTGATTAAAGCGCTGGAGGCGGAGTTCGGCGTTAGTGCCGTTTCTATGGCGGCACCGCAGGTAGCTTCCGCCGGAGCAATGGCTTCAGCTCCAGCGCAGCCTGAAGTAGAGGAGAGGACTTCCTTCAATGTGGTCCTTAAAGAGGTAGGCGCCAACAAAATTAATGTCATTAAAGCAGTCAGGGAGCTTACTACACTGGGTCTTAAGGAGGCAAAAGATCTGGTTGAATCTGCCCCTAAGCCGGTAAAAGAAGGAGTAAGCAAGGAAGAGGCAGAGGCGGCCAAGGCAAAACTTGAAGCTGCTGGCGCTACTGTAGAGATTGTGTAATAATATCAGCGGTTGGTTATGCCGCTGCAAGATTGGCTTATTGCGTTAGCATTAGGAGCTTTCTTTGTTCTTGCTGGTATCGGGGGAATTATATGGGGCAAGCGGGAGGAGAAAGCCTACTATGATGCTATTATTAGCCGGCCAGATGTTCGCGAGTACCTTGAAAGAAGGCCTCGTCGTCCTGAATCACAGGCCCTGAGAATAGGAGGGTGGGTGGCTATAGCAGTAGGCCTCTTTCTTCTTGGTCTGGGTGCTTATTTGTTTTATACCTAAGATTATTGGCTGTCCTCTGGCCCTATAATTAATAGATAGAATTTCTTGGCCTGTATTGTATCGCCTCGGCTAGATGATTAGCACGTATAATATCAGTTCTTTCTAAATCAGCAATAGTACGTGCCAGCTTGAGGATACGGTAAAAGCTCCGCGCTGAAAGTGTTAATTGTTTGGTAGCTACATGCAGTAAAGATTTTGCTTGTGGTTCTATTCGACAAAACTCCTTCACCTCGGATGACATCATTTCGCTATTGCAGGTAATTAGCCGATCTTTAAATCTTGCCCTTTGAATCTCTCTGGCTGCCTCTACTCTGCCCCGGACCATCTTTGATGACTCTGATGGTTTATCATCGGCCAATTTCTCATATTCTACACTGGGGACCTCAACGAAGATATCAATCCTGTCGAGGAAAGGTCCGCTTAGTTTTTTCTGATAGCGGGATATCTCACCGGGAGAGCATTTGCATTCCTTGACGGGGTCGCCATAGTAGCCACAAGGGCATGGGTTCATAGCACCTACTAGCATAAAATTGGCAGGAAAAGTTAGACTTCCCCTGGCACGGCTGATGGTTATGACTTTATCTTCTAAGGGTTGGCGTAGGGCTTCAAGGGATGACTGGCTAAATTCTGGAAGTTCATCAAGAAATAGAACTCCTCGGTGGCTAAGGGTAATCTCGCCTGGCCTTGGTGATTGCCCGCCACCAACTAGGCCGGCATGGGATATGGTGTAGTGTGGTGAACGGAAAGGCCTTTGGTTAATGAGTGATGCGCCTGGTGTTAGAAGGCCGCTTACGCTGTATATTTTAGTTACTTCAACTGCCTCCTCTCGAGTTAAGGGTGGTAGTATCGTAGGCAGGGCTCTGGCGAGCATAGTTTTTCCTGACCCTGGTGGTCCGCTCATGATGATGTTGTGAGCACCCGAAGCTGCAATTTCAAGAGCCCTTTTGGCTTGCTCTTGCCCTCTAATAAAGGCGAAATCAAACTCTGAATATGCATCTTCTTGATTTATAAGGGCATCGCTAGGTTTATATTCTGCTATTTCAATTTCGCCACTAAGATAAAGAATAAGTTGGGCCAAAGAACTACAAGGTATGACTTTAATCCCACTTGCTAATGAGGCCTCGGGAGCATCTACATCTGGGACAACTACCTTTTCATAACCCTCTTGCTGGGCTACCGAAACCATGGGCAGAATACCGCTAGTATGTCTTAAAGTTCCCTCAAGGGAAAGTTCACCCAAAAGAATGGTATTACTAGTATCACCTCTTGCCTGGCGTGAAGCGAGTATAATGCCGATGGCTATAGGCAGATCATAAGCTGGGCCTGCCTTTTTTAGGTCAGCCGGTGCTAAATTTACGATGATACGTCTTATGGGAAACGCAAAGCCTGAGTTCTTAATTGCTGCTCTTACTCGCTCTCGGGATTCTTGCACAGCAGTATCGGGCAGACCAACGATAGTAAAGCATGGCATTCCTGGTGAGATATCTACTTCAACCTCGATAATTGAGCCAGACAGACCAACCGTTGCACAGGATTTGACTTTGGCTAACGTAGTATACCTGCCTGGAGCTTGGCTGCTTTTAGAGTATTGTACATTAGCATAGTAGTGGTCATAGGGCCGATTCCACCAGGTACTGGAGTTATAGCCCCTGCCTTTTCCTTCACACCTTCAAAGTCAACATCGCCACAGAGTATATCTTTGCCCTCTTCAGTCTTACCTATCCGATTTATGCCAACATCTATTACCACTGATCCCCCCTTGACCATGTCCTGGCTTATCATCTTAGCTCTGCCGGCAGCTACTATTAGTATATCAGCACGTCGTGTATGGGATGAAAGATCTCTGGTGGCAGTGTGGCAGAGGGTGACGGTAGCGTTAGCATCTTTCCCCCTTTGGCTAAGCAGATTAGCTAATGGTTTACCTACGATGTTGCTCCTCCCTACAATAACGACATCTGCCCCTTGGATTTGTATGCCATAGTAGACGAGAAGCCTCTGAATGCCTAGAGGGGTACAGGGAATAAATAGTGGGTCGCCGCGCATTAATTTGCCCAGATTTGCCGGATGAAAGCCATCAACATCTTTCATAGGATTAATAGTTTCTGTTACTTTAGCCTCACTGATATGGCTAGGTAGAGGTATTTGAACGAGGATGCCGCTTATCCGACTCTCCTGATTTAATTTTTTGATCAGAGATATTACCTCTTCTTCACTGACGTTTGATGCAAGATCATGTCTTTCCGAGTAGATGCCAAGTGATTGGCAAATTCTGTGTTTTGAGGTAACGTATATTTTAGAGGCTGGATCATTGCCGACCAGAATGGTAGCCAGTCCGATACTAATGTCCTTCTTCTGTAGAGAAGATACTTCGTCTTTAACCTCATCCTGTATTTTCTTTGCAACTATTTTGCCATCTAAAATCATTGCTGGCATAGTTACCTCCTCGTAATAACTATTTACTTTAGAAAAGCCCTTTTACCATGCCATTTTCTACGTCTACGTCTATATGTCGAAAGGCGGGGTCAGATGACATTCCTGGCATAAATTTAATATCTCCTGCTAACGGGACAACCAGGCCGGCTCCGTTGTAGAGGAGGACATCTGTTACAGGTAGAATCCATCCCTCAGGTCTTCCCTTTAATGTTGGGTCGTGTGAAAGACTAAACTGAGTTTTGGCCATGCAAGTGGCAAGGTTATCTAGGGCGGGATCACCCTCAATTTTTTCTATCTTGGCCATAGCCTCAGGAGAGTAGCTCACGCCGCTAGCGCCATAGATCTCCCTGGCAATAGTTTCTATACGCTGCCTGAGCGGCATGGTATTATCATAAATAAATTTGAAATTAGGTTTGTCATTGCAAGCATCAATAACAGCGTCAGCTAGCTCCAGCGCCCCCTCGCCCCCTCTGAGCCAGTGTTCAGATACAGATACCCTTGCGCCAACCTCCTCGGCAATACGACGAGTGAGGGCTATTTCATCAGGAGTATCGGTGGTAAAGCGGTTGATGCAGACCACAGGACTTACACCCGATTTTTTGACTGTCTCAATGTGGGCAATCAGATTTTCGCTCCCTTTTTCTACGAGAGGCAGATTTTCCTTGTTATAAGACTTATCCAGCGGCTTACCAGGTATAACACCGGGGCCACCGCCGTGCATCTTAAGGGCCCTGATGCTGGTAACAATGACGGCGCAATTGGGGGTAAGCCCGCTTAGACGGCACTTAATATTCCAGAATTTCTCGAAGCCAATATCCGCACCGAAGCCACTTTCAGTAACATGAAATTCGGATAGTTTTAGAGCTAGTTTATCTGCTATGATGGATGATTGCCCTATAGCGATGTTAGCAAACGGGCCGGCATGCATCAGAACAGGCTGACCTTCTACAGTCTGTAGCAGATTAGGGTTGATTGCTCTTGCCATCCAGGCGGTCATAGCACCATCGACTTCAAGGTCGCCGGTTGTTACCGGATTCCCCTGTTTATCGTAGGCGATGATAATTTTGGCCATCCTTTCTCGAAGGTCCTTGAGACTACTACATATAGCCAGGATGGCCATAATCTCAGAACTGACAGATATGGCAAATCCTGATTCCATAAGGAAGCCGTCGTCTTTTTTACCTAGGCCGATAGTGATATGGCGGAGAGCCTGGGCACAGAAGTCAATAGCCCATTTCATCTCAACGCGCCGTGGGTCTATATCAAGGCGCTTAAGGTTCCTCTTTGCTAGAAATTCATCGCTGTGATTGAATTCGTGCTGGAGCCGGGCGGTTAGTGCTGCCATTGCTAGATTATTGGCGTTGGTAACACAGTCTATATCACCGGTTAGGCCAAGAGAGAGAGGTGCTAGGGGTATACATTGGGCCAATCCACCTCCGGCAGCGCTACCTTTAATATTAAAAGTTGGGCCACTGGATGGTTGTCTGATGGCTCCCGAGACGAGCTTTCCCCTTTTGCCTAACCCTTCAACAAGTCCCATAGTTGTAGTGCTTTTACCTTCCCCTAAAGGAGTTGGTGTTATAGCAGTAATATCTATGTATTTACCGTTTGGTTTTGCCTCAAGGCGCTCAAGGACATTTTTGAAATCTACTTTGGCGATATAGTGGCCATAAGGTATTATCTCTTCCCCTCTTAATCCCCATTCTTCAGCTAAACGGTAACTTGTTTTCATATGCTTTTCAGCCTCTTCGGCTAACTGCCAGTCGGTCATTTTTGTAGGGTCTAATGTTCTTTCTGCCATTGCGTGTCTATTATACATCCAGCCATAGGCAGAAGTAGAGAATTACGCCTAGAACGATACGAGTAGCTTTGTTGCGCCAGGAACCATGATATAGTATCTGGGCTCAAGCTTAAGTCAGCGGTTATAGCGGCATCCCAGCCCCCAGGATTGTCTAAAAGTAACCTGCTTCAGCATCTGCTAGCATTGAAAAACTAAGATCTAATCTTTAGAATGGACTCGTTTTTTGCTATCAAATGAGTAGTAGTTCCTCTCAGGTAGAACAGCGATAAGGTGATGAAAGATATTGATGATGCGCTTAAGGCATGGCTTTATCATTTAAGCCAAATAGCTTGTGATCTTGGGGCGAAATATGCTAAGCCTATTGGTGTAAGTGATGTTGTAGTTGATCCCAGAGTCAGCTTTAAGTGCCAGGTGCCAAGATGCCCGTTTTATGGCAATAATCTAATGTGTCCTCCGGCTACAATCTCGCCATCGGAGTTTAAGGAGTTGCTTAAAAACTATTGTGCTGGTTTGCTACTGGTGGTTAACTCTGCTTCTGAGGGCCCACCTGATGACCTTACCAAAGCTGGCCGGCTAGAGGATGTCTGGGAAATAACCACATTGGCGAGGAGAGATTCACCAACAATATCCATGCCAACTGCTGACTATGCCAAACGACTAAGATCGGGGCAGGAATTACTCTCTCGCATTGAGAGTCATCTTGAATCACTTTGTTTGGCTAAGGGCTACCAGTTTGCTGCTGGACTATCGGCCGGTGGTTGCTTTCTATGCGAGGAGTGCGTTGGCATTACTTCTGGTCTTGCCTGCCGGCATCCTTTTGAGGCCAGGCCGTCCATGGAAGCACTTGGTATCGATGTAGTAGCTACAGCACGCCGTGTGGATGTAGGGCTTATATTTACCTCCAATAGCCCACGTTATTGGGTTGGACTGCTGCTTGTTGACTAGCCCATTTTACCGTACTTTTCAGTGGTGCTAACCAGCGCCTCCATATTAGCTTTGGGCACCTCAGGCCAGATATCGCATCCTGGCCAGATGCTGCTAACACCCCTGTAGATTGCCTCTTTTACCTCTACTTCAACATCGCTTGGAGTACCTTTACATAATGTATTATAACCATCGATATTGCCTAGAATAATTGCCTCTGGCCCCAGCTTCTTTCTCGTTAGGGCGATATCGTTTCTTTTTTCCACACTGATGGCATCAGCATTACTCAGGTACATCTGCTCGACGATGGCGTTGGTATCACCACAAATATGGAGAATATTTGGTGAACCTATCTTCGAGAAGATGACTTTCAAATGGGGTAATATCATCTTCTCGAAGAGGCGGGGGCTTAATATGTCTGGTCCGGCTCCCATCTCACGAATGGTAATGTAATCGGCACCGGCGCTTCTGTAGATTGAAGCTAATCTGATGATGACTTGTGAGAGCTTTGCTAAAAGTTCATCCACCAGCTCGGCTTTTTTGAACACCGACTTGGCCAGGTCGGAGATGTCGACCAGTTGCCCGGCAAGAGTGTAGGGGCCAAGAATCCATGAACCTATCGCCACTTCATTGCCTAATTCTTTCTTTAATATGCCTAATGCCTGGGTAACCACCGGGATTCTCCCGGCGCCAGAAAGATCCTCCGGGATCTGAAGATCTATCTCAACCACTCGCTCGGCTAAGTGGTGAGATATTGTAGGATAAAGAATATCCTGGTGGCCGGTATAAAAATTGACTTTACTGCCCAGAGCTTCAGCCTCGACCCCCATATCAAAGGGAACAACGGCGCACTCAAAACCGAACATTTCAAATGTAGAAGCGGCAACCTGAGCCATCTTTTGAGGATCGGTATGTATTTCGGCAAAATGCCAGCCATACTTATTTAAACCATGCACGGTCACATTTCCCATACCGCTGAAGACTGCCATCCGGTCTATTGGCTGATGAGCCAAAAGCCTTAA
Organism: Dehalococcoidia bacterium UBA4087; assembly: GCA_002382615.1. Taxonomy (GTDB): domain Bacteria; phylum Chloroflexota; class Dehalococcoidia; order Dehalococcoidales; family UBA4087; genus UBA4087. The sequence goes on along the minus strand of DFYH01000015.1, from coordinate 5,592 downwards.
GACTCGTTCCCTAGATTTCATGGAGGGTTATGCCTCCTTTTCTTTTTTGAACTGTAAGGCTTCATCCGGGAAGAGCAGTGAAATTGGATGGTTATCTCGAAATGAAATGTCTTCCTCATAAGCTGCTGCCGCCAGCATACTGCTGGCAACGGCTACTGTTGGAAATATGCGGCTGGTACCCGATGTTGGTCCATAGAATAGGAAGTCACTTGCGAGGGCGGCAATAGCGTGGGTGGCGGCATCAACTGCCGGAAACCATTTTCTTGTCTCTTCGGTGGCCTTCTTACGCCACATATAGCTTCCGTTAGATGGGGCTCCGCCTACTGGTAAACCGAAGTCCCTCTTTATGAGGTAGTTTGCTTTCAGTGAGAAGGCGGAGGCTGGCAAGTTCATCACTGCCGTGTCAATGATAATACTCTCAAAACCACCCTCTTCCACCAAAGGAAGTAGATTGCGCAGGGATTTGATTCGGCCTTCGGCACTTTTATCAGAGGGGTCAAAGACTTGCACAACCACATGCTTTATGCCGAGTTCCTTTAATTCAAGTATTTGCCCTTTAATGTCTTCATCCCACGGCGTTATGCTGTTGTAAAGTACTTTTTGTTGAATTCCCATTTGGGCAATGTGACGGGCTATTGCCAGCCGCGTCTTTTGCACCCAGACATCAATGGCAAAAGGCATATCGGTAACACTAATAAAGAAATCTATGTAGGTCTTCATTTCATCAATCGAATTGGCTACTAAGGCAACTATGCCTGGTATGCCAGTCTCCTGGCTCAGGTGTTCTATTTCACGTATTCTCTCTGTGGCTAATTGCCGGTTAAAGAGGTGTTTAGAGCGGCTTTCAATAATCATATCTCCTTTTTGAAACATACTGGCTATAAGGAGCGGTGGGTTTTCTCCTGGCTGGCCTCCGAGGCGGAGATTGCCTATCTGACATACCTTTTGCTCTCGTTTAAATCTCATATCTTGGCATTGTCCTCCTGTTTATTTTTCTGAAGTAAATGATCTAAGTGAGGAAATTTATCTTTCATGTGCGGTATCCACATTGCTTGAGCAAAGATCTTATCAAAGTCAGGTGCCAGTGTGAGCTCAATATATTCCACCTGTCTGGCTATCTCGTCGGCCTCCTGACGCTTATCGGTGTTTAGAAGTGCTAGGCGCGCACCCTCACCAGCAGCATTACCCACCGAATAGATATTATCCAGTTCACAATCAGGGAAAAGACCAAGTAAAGCAGCTGAAGTCTTATCAATGTAGCTGCCGAAGGCCCCGGCTAAAATTACTTTATCAAGTTTTTCTACGCCAAGTGTTCTCATCATAATCTTTGCGCCAGCGTACATTGCGCCCTTAGCTAGTTGCACAGCCCTCAGGTCGCTTTGATAAAAGACTATATCCTGCCCAATCGATGTTTCATTGGCCCATGCGATGACGAAACCTGGTTCTTCATCATCTTTTCTTAAACGGGGCGTTTGAATATCTTTCCTGAAACGTCCCGAGCAGTCGATTATTCCGGCTAGGAACATCTGAGGTACAACGTCTATTATGCCTGAACCACATATCCCTTTGGCACCGATGCTGGTTAGCTCGCTATTCCATTTTTCACATCCGATTACTTTGAAGTAAACCTCCAGAGTCTTCGGGTCTATAACTATTTTTTCAATAGCCCCGGGGGCGGCCCTCATACCAAATTTTATTTCAGCCCCCTCCAGTGCTGGCCCTGTAGCGCAGGAGGAAGAGATTATCTTCTGACGGTTGCCCAGTACCAGTTCACCATTGGTGCCGATATCAATAAGTAATTCTATACTATCTTGTCTGTGTGGCTCTTCAGCAATAATAACTCCTACGTTATCAGCACCGACGAAACCAGCTTCAATGGGAAGCACATGGGCATAGGCCCCCGGGGCAATCATAAGCCTAATGTCGCATGCTTTGACATCTATGGAGTGGTGCCTTGCCGGAGTGAAAGGAGCCTTGCCAATATAGACAGGATTTATATTAAGAAATATGTGATGCATACAGGTGTTGCCGACGATGGTCATATCAACTATGTCTTGGCGCCTTATGCTGGCCTGTGTGGCGGCATCTTCAATAAGGCCATTCAAGCTAGTAATGATAGCCTCATTCATCTGGTCGAGGCCTTCTTGGTGAGTCATTGTGTAGGTTATGCGAGACATGACGTCTTCACCATAAATGACCTGTGGATTCATCATTGACGCAGTGGCTATAGTGTTGCTGGTGCTCAGGTCACAGAGGTAGGCGGCGACAGTAGTGGTGCCAATATCTACTGCCAGACCGTAAGCCTCTTCAGACTCTCCCGGCTCTACTTTGATAATCTCTTTATTCTGCCATATAGAAGTAGTGACCTTCCAATCACCACGGCGGATAGTTTCTTGCAGTGTTGTTAGAACTTGGTAATCTATAGTCAAATCGGTAAGCCCATACCCTTTGCTAAGTTCTGCCTGCAGACGTTCCCAATCTCCTAGTGGATCATCCAGTGTTGCTTGAGGTAACTCTACATAATATTTTTTTACTGCTGGTTTAAGATCGACCACCTTTTCGGCTGTTTTTTTTCGGATCACCTGTTTTCCCAGGCGGCTTTCTTCAGGGACGAAGATAACCGCGTCGCCTAAGAGTCTTGCCTGACAGGCTAGTCGGAAACCATTTTGCTCTTCATGCAGACTAAAGAATGCTCTCTCTGCCTCACCCATCGGTGAGAGGTGAACTCTGGATGACTTAGCACCATATTTTTCGAAGAATCCTTCCTCAACCCTGACCCTGCATTTGCCGCAGATAGCCTTTTCACCGCATACGCCTTCTATGTCTACACCGAGTGCTACAGAGGCCTCCTTTATGCTCTTACCGATCTCAATATAGCCTCGGCGCCCTGATGGTTGAAAAATAACTAGACATTTCCTGTTTTCTGACAAGTCGTTATCCTCCTTGTTTGTTATTGTCGAAATGGATGCTGGCGTCTTGTGGCAGGGCCAGGCCGGCAGCTACCTCAGTAGCTTTAATAATGGCACAGGGTACAAGACAACCGCTATGTAGCGAGCATTTTGAAGCACTCAGATAGACCATAGATTGCTCTTTGGGTTTCAGGGCCTCCCATTGCTCTAGTTCCTTAATAGCCTTACCCAGACTATTAACCAGGTCACAGTCACTATTAATCTTAACAGAGAGACGCCTTTTATTGGTTGTGGTGACCTCTATTGTGGTTGTAAAGCCACAGATACCTGCCTTAACTATTACTTTTATTGGTTGAGATGTTCCCCCCATCGTTTTCAGGATGATATCCTATTCATACCAGCCGAAATCACTGATGGCTTGCATCATCGCCCAGACATTCTCCTCTGGGCTTCGTGGTGGCAGTTCACACCCCGGAGCCAGCATAAATCGCCATGGGCCAAGCCGTTTGCCTTTTTCTATAACCTTCCGGGTAGCCTCATATACCTCTTCGGAGGTACCTACCTGTAGAATGGCTGGCTCCAGGTTACCGACGATGATATGATTAGGGAAATAGCTGCCGGCCACTTCGAGATCAACTTCATGGCCGAAGCTGAGAAGACCGGGATCGCCGTAGTCCAGCTCTGCCCAATGTGGCAGATTAGCATTCTGATCACCGCAGATGTGAATGAAAATATGCTTGAGCCCCATCTTATGTGCCTCATCATAGAGTTTTTTCATATAAGGTATGTAAAACTCCTTGAAGACCTGGGGAGAGATAAGCTGATTGGATGATGTGGCCGTGCCTCCCACCCACGGCAGGATGCGGCCTTTATCAGCGGTATCTACGAATGCATGTAGCAGCTGGATACTAAAAGGCAGCACTTTTTCCTCTAGCCTGTGAAGGACATCTGGTTTTTTGATAACCCACCTCATCACCCTCTCGACGCCGGCCGAATTGACAGCAAAGCTCCAGGGGCCCAATGTCATTCCCATAATCAGAGGATAGCCACGCTTAACTTGTATGCGAACGCATTCCAGCATAAGTGGTATAAGTCCTGCATTGGAGATGTCAGTCGGCACTTTAAGCCTGTCCACATCCTCCTCTGACTCAATAGGAGTGCGGATGACTGCTGGTGCCTGGGCATACTGACCACTGGGCATTTTAACATCGCCCCCAAGCTCCCAGGCGCCCATAGCAGCATAGCCAATCATGGGAAGATCTTGCCAGCCAAACTCTGCGCTTGTCTTCTCAGTGGCATCAACGACCTTTTCGGCATTGGTGTAGGCCTCGACCAGCGAAAGCCCGGCGTGAATGGCGTGAAAGCCCAAACCAAATGACCATACTGGGACACGATCAGGAGTTTGCCGGTTGAGTATTGCATTCCAGCGTTCCCATTTTGTCATGCGGTCTTTCCTGATATTGATATCCACTTTACACCTCCACTTTATTTTGATGGCTTTGGGACAAGAGGTCTTAACTTATATTTTATTCTTGGATTCATGGCCAGATAAGATCTCAAGCAGTCTATACATTACATTACCTCCTCTATGACTGGTAGCAATTGCCGTGTGTAGTTACGGATTTTTAGCTCTGGGGAGTAGTTTGAGAACTTTGGTTTCTGCTAAGCTCTTCTTGCCGAAGCATTTTTAGAAGGTTGATGGCTTCTTCAACGGCAGTACCAGCTGACTTAGCGTAACCATCGGCGCCGTACTTCCCGGCGATATCCGGGTTTATGGGGGCGCCGCCAATCATTATGCGCACCTTCGGGTTCTTCTCGCGCAGTTTCTTAATGACTACCGGCATGGCCAGCATACTAGTAGTCATCAGGGCTGAGATGCCGACTACATCTGCATCTGTCCTTAGCTGCTCCTCCACGAATTTGTCCAGCGGTACGTCTTTGCCTAAATCGTAGACATTCCAGCCGGCTACTTCAAACATCATCTTGACCAGGTTTTTGCCGATGTCATGGACGTCGCCTTCAACGACACCGAGCACGATAGAACCCTTCACCTCGGCCTTTCTACCCGAAGCGTTAATTGCTGGCTTTAGAATGTCAAGCCCGGCATAAAGAGCATCGGCACACATTAGAAGCTCAGGAACAAAGTACTCCTTGCGGTTATAAGCTTCTCCTGCCTCTATCATCCCTGCTGCCAGGCCATCCATGGCGGCTAGAAAAGGATCAACACTTTCTTCCAGGGCAGCCCGAGCCCATTTGATGGTATCATCCTCCTCGAATTCATAAACCGACTTTTTCAAGCCTTCGATAATTTCCCTGGTCCGTTCCTCAGTAGCCATGACTATCCTCCCTTTCTTTAAATTATAGAGCTATAATCATTCTATGTTTTATCTTTTGGCATCCCCTGGCTAACCTGGGGCCCTAACCCGTAAGTGGCTCTGGGGTTTGCCAGCCTTCATATTTCCTCAGCTAATATGTCCTGGTCTTTGCCTTCTGCAAATATTGGCTGAGTTATGGTCCATGTTAAGAAGAAGCTTCTTTATATAGGAATATAGCTATTCTTGTCAAGTTTGGGGCAGTTTTTGCGATTGCGTTCAAAGATCGGTCATATTTGAGCTCAGCCGGGAAAATTTCCTAATAAAAATCAAAACTGATCTAAGTATACTATCTTGCTGGTTGTTTTCGG
>DFYH01000018.1 GCA_002382615.1 Dehalococcoidia bacterium UBA4087 | reverse complement strand
ACCCCACGCCTCGCAATGACACTACCAAACCGTATGAGATTGCTTCGTCACGTCACGCCTTCGGCTGGCGGTTCCTCGCAACGGCGATTAAGCGAGGGAGGGGTGGCACAATCCAGGATAAGCCCTTTTAATTAATGGTAATAGAGCCTAACTTCTTGCAGGACTGGGGTATAGGCCCCGGCCGCATCCGGTGTTAATGTCGCCTGCCACTGTAGATACCTTCCACTTTGGGTAAACCCCGAGGTTACGGGTGATGTTCCTCCCGCTGAAACCCACACTGGTGAGGAAGCACTTTTATCAAAAGGCGTATCCGAGGCCCTCACCTCAAAAGTTATATCGGTACCGGCGGGCAAGGTTTCATCCCATATTAGACCGTCCCACCTTGCACCTGGAACTCCGGTGTCCCAAACCTGAGAGGCGATGGTGCCCGAGGAGGCATGGGTCTTGGTGCGGTAGACCTCAAAGAGCGAGTTGTAAGCCGCCTGGTTCTTGTTGCTCGACTTCATGTAGAGTTTTATCGTATGGTCTCCATCAGCATAGCTGCTGAGGTCAATAACATCGCTATAGGTTACGTAAGTGGTGCTGGTGGTCTCGTGGCTTGCTTTTTCCACGTCATCAACCCGGATGCTGCTATAGGCAGTAGCCGATGCCTTTAGATTACTGTCCACCCTGATCTCATCATAGGTCGGCCCATCTTTAGTGATGGTCAATATTTTCATCAACTGCCAGTCCAGCGTGCCGCTGACAGAGTACTCATTGTTATTGGATGTAACCATGGTAGGGCTGGTGCGCCAGATTTCAAACTTGGAGTTATACGCTTGCCGGTTCTTATTGCCGATTTTCAGGTACATCCGGAGCGTATGGGAACCGTCGGCATAGCCGCTGAAATCAAGGGTGTCACTATAGGTTACATAAGAGGTGCTGTCGGTGTTATGACTGATGATCGCACTGTCGGGATTCGTGCTGTCAATGGTGATTGCCATGTAGGCCGTATTACCCGTAGCGCGCAGATTGGTATCAATCCTGAGGTTATTATAGGCTGAACCATTCTTGGTAAAGGTCAGTGTCTTCTTAAGTTGCCACTTAGTATTGTCAGTGGCAGAAACCTGGCTATTATCAGAGGTCTCCAGCACCGGGCTAGTGGTATAAAGTTCAAAGAGCGAGTTGTAACCATTGCCACCGCTAACGGTTAAATAGAGCTTCAAGGTATAGGGGCCATCGGCATAACTACTGAAATCAAAAATATCGTTGTAGGTCACATAGGTAGAACTGGTAGTGGTGTGGGTAAAGATTTCCACGTCGTTCAGGCGAATGCTGCTGGTGACACTCGTTCCACTTACCACTTTAAGGTTGCTATCTATCCTGATTTCATTAAAGGCCGGGCCGCTCTTAGTAAAGCTCAATGTCTTTACCAGTTGGGCAGAGCTTGAGGTGCCAGTAGATACATCGGAGTTGTCCTGCGTAACAAGAGCAGGGTTGGGCACAAAGGTCAGCTCCACATTTCCGGGGCTTGAAGAGGTGTCCACATTGCCTAAGACCCCAGCCTCAAAGTCCTGTTGGGTAGTCTGCGTCCAAAGCTCAGAGGTCCAGGCGGTAAAGCTATTCCCGCTAGAGGCCTCCTGGTCAATAAAGGATGCCTGGGTTCCTCCTATGGTATTTGCTGCTAGGCAGAGCACTCCAAGGCTTACGAGCAGTAGAAGATGTTTTCTAAGCATGCTAACTTCCGGCGCTCAACTTCCCTTTCGGAGTTTCGTCTTTTTCATTTAGAGCATGCCAGATATTTCTTAGCTCCAGAATAATAATGATAAGGCCAGGGACAAAGAGGGTAAGCAAAAACCCCAGCTTGGTCTGAATGAAGCTTGCCACATAACCAAAATAGGGCACACAGAAAACTACTTTCCCCACCACATTCTCCGCCGGTACTAGAAATGGGTCGGTGTCTTCGTTGGCATCGCCCTTGGTGCGAAAATAAACTGGCGATTCTTCGGTGGGCGTGGCCATAGCTAGTTGAACAAACTCCGTGTCCTGAATGGAAGTCACCCGGGCGATTACCCGGTGGGTGGTGAGTCTGTCACCCAGCGGCGAATAAAAGGTGATGACATCTCCTTCCCTGATATCCTCTACTCCTACAGGCTGTGTTACCACCACTCCGCCCACCTTCAAGGCTGGTTCCATGCTGCCGGAAAGCACCGTGTCCACCCGCCAGCCAAACCGGGGGGCCAGGAAGGTGCCAACTGCTGCAAGCATAAGAATTACCAGAATGGTAAGACCTATATTTGAAACTGCTTTTTTCATAGCAAGTCCCTTTGTTGGAGGCTTCTGGTTAGCCCACTAGTGTCGTTAATCTTCAACATAACCTCTAATTTAAGTTTTTCGGCTATTTCTGTTATACTGCTAATGCCATGGCGAGGTACATTTTGCCCATTGAAATTCAACCCTTGGAAGAAGGTGGGTATCTGGCGAGGAGTGCAGCTCTCCCCGGCTTTCTGGTTCAAGCAGATACTATAGAAGAGGTAGTTAGCTTGGCGCCCGGGGTAGCCCAGGCATTGATTGAGGCTGTGCAAGAGAAGGGCGCTCCGCTTCCTGAGACACTGCAAGCCGTCGAGCCACCTTTTCATGCTGACCTCCTCGTGCCGGTATGACCTACCGCGTATTGACCAGGAAGCTTCGCAGGCTGGGTTGTGAATTCCTCCGGCAAGCCCCAGGGTCTCATGAAATCTGGTGGAACCCACAAAATAGGTCCTTTACTACGATTCCGCATCATGCTGACAAAGATATTCCTCAAGGCACTCTGGCAGCTATCCTCCGCGACCTTGGCCTTACCAGGGAAGAGCTGGATGAGGTGTAATACACTTCTCCAAGCAAAATGGCAGGTAAAGCTAGCATACAAAACTCTTTGTGTCATCAGCCTTCTCACTTAATTTTAGGCAGTCGTAGCCTTGCCGTGGGCGGGGCTTTTAGCCCCGCCCAACCTTTCACTAAAACGGTATTAGGGCACCTGTGTTAAGTTAAACTCAATATCAAAAGTGCTGATATCACCCTGAATGTCATTGCCTACGCCGCTATCAATAGAGTAGTTTAAGCTGACATATGTGGTGGCACTAGCAGCGAGTGTACCCACGGAGTAAGGACCAGCCTCAGCATTGAGCTTGCCAGAGTAGAGGACGGTCTCACCACCATCCTGCACGCCATCGTGATTGGCATCTACCCAGAGTGCGATGTCCATGTTAGCGCTCAGGTCACCAGGCTCGGTTGTATTGATCTCGGGCTCAGGGTTTTCTCCCTCAGTATCCGAGAGGTTCTTGAGGTCCACCGTGAGCGTGCCATCTATTGTCCCTTCATTCGTTAGAGTCATAGTAGCCACTCCGTCAGCGCCGGGCGCCATATTGCTAACCGTAATCTTGGTGCTTGTCCAGGGGTTTTCATTGTCTACGCTTAAGTCCAGCGTCCCGGCAGTAAAGCTGTTATCTGGGCTACTCTCCACATCGCTAAAATAGGCAAAAACGCCTCCTCCTATAAGAGCGCCCACTATTGCAATGGTCATTACGCTAAATAAGATTCTTTTCACTTTTCCCTCCTTTACTTTAATTTATTTTTGGCTTACTTTGTTGAGTCAGTAACACTTTTTTACATATGTGCCCTCCCGTTACCTGGCTTCTCCGCTTTCCCGTAGCGCCACAACAGGACCTTTAAACGGGCCGCGAGCTCCTCGTAATTTACCGGTAGCCTCATGTAGTAGTCCCAGTCAGCTCTGTGCTCGGAAGCCGAAATGTAAACCCTCTCCTCCGGGTCGTTACCCAAAAGAATAACGGGCAGGTTAAAGCCGTCCCTTATTCTCTGGCATAGCGTAGAGCCCTCAGATGTGGCGCTGTTACTGTTCACTACTACTGCATCAGGTGATAACTCGCCTAAGAGCTTAGCTCCTTCGGTTTCAGATAAGGCTACATCCGTCTCAAAGCCACACTTACTAAGCTCCGAGGCTATCCCATTAGCCGAAGCCGGGTTACAGCAGACAAGAAGCACCTTACACATTGGTTGCTCTGAGTATAAACTACGAAGGTAAGAATCTCGGTGAGGATTGGTGAGGGGGCCACGATGGCAATGGTGAGAATTCAGTAAGGTTTTGGTAAGGGTTTGGTAAGGGTTCGGTGAGGATGGGGTTCTTATTCGGATGGGATTGCCACAGCCTGCTGACGCAGGCTTCACAATGACAGTTTAAGTGGCTCTTGCAGCACCCCCCAGAGTAGTGTCATTGCGAGGCGTGGGGTGGTATGGACGGGTGGGGGCGCCGTGGCAATCTCTAGGACTAAAGGACAGGACTTCTTGAATGGTAGTCACTTCCGCTGCCGCCGTGAGAGATTGCCACGGGCCATTACATGGCCCTCGCAATGACATTTCGAAAATGGGAGGAGTTGTCGAATGGTTAGGTGCCACCACAGCCATCGGGAGAGATTGCCACGGCTTCCTACGGAAGCCTCGCAATGACACTTTAAAAAGAGACGCCGCAATGACCGTTAGGCAAAGTTGCCCTCGCGATGACAATTAGGGGTGAGGCGCTGCAATGACAATTATGGCGCAAGGGCACCATTAAAAAGCTTCACAATGACACTTTAAAAAGAGACGCTCTAAGGCCTTACAGCATAAACCTGTAGCCGACCCCGCGCTCGGCGGTTATTATCTCAGGCTTCGCCCCAGCCTTTACCAGTTTCTGGCGGAGCTGGTAGATAGCGGTCTTAAGCACGTCTGAGCCTTTATATTCCTCACCCCAGACAGCACTCACGATATTATCATGGGCTAGAACTCTTCCCGCATTTTTGGCCAGGTGGCAGAGTAGTTTATATTCGGTGGGAGTAAGGTTAAGCTGGCCCCCTTGGAAAGACGCTTCGCGGGTATCAAAGTGAATGACCAGACCGCCGCGCTCAAACGTGTTAGAAGTCTGATTATTCTGAGCTCGAGCATGAGCGAGGACATTTTTTATCCGGGCGAGGAGTATCCCAGGGTCAAATGGTTTGGTAATATAGTCATCAGCCCCCAGCTCCAGGCCTTTGATGTGAGAAGTGGGATCATCACGGGCGGTTATAATAACTAGGGGCACATCAGAAAAAGCCCGGATTTCTTTTAAAGCCTCCAGGCCGCTCATGTCGGGCAGACCAAGGTCAAGGATAACTATATCCGGGGCTTCTTTTTCTACTATGAGGGCAGCCTCAGATCCCTGGCTGGTAGAAAGTGGCTCTAGTTCGGGCCACCTCAGCTTAAAAATTAGTAAAATTGCCTCTAGAGTCTGAGGATCGTCTTCAACAATAAGGGCCTTCACCTTTCCTCGATGGCAAGCGGCAGGGAAAAGCCAAAAGTGCTGCCCTCACCCAGCTTGTTCTGGCACCATATCTTTCCATTTTGTAGTTCAATAAGCTCCTTGGAGATAGCAAGGCCTAACCCCAGGCCGGAAAAACTGCCCCAGGGAGAATAAGGCTGGAATAGCGTGTTTTGCCTCTCTGGAGATATGCCGGGGCCATTATCTTCTACCTCGACCACCAGCGTATTATCCTTTTTCCCAGCTCTCAAAGTTATATGGCCTCCTTCGGGGGTAAATTTGTTAGCATTAGATAGCAGGTTGGAAAGTACCTGTCTTATGTGTTTCTCATCAGCCAGAACCTTAGGTAGAGGTTTGCTAATCTCTATTTCCAACTTTTGCTTTTTGGCGGTAAAAAGGGGTAAAAATTGCTCTCTTATATCTACTATCAGGCTTTCTATATCAAAGAGTTCGGGGTTTACTTTTATAAGCCCCGCCTCCCCCTTAGCTAGCTCCAGAAATTCATCCAGACGCTCGCTTAAAGTACAAGCACCGGCCAGGATATTTCTTGCCAGCTTGAGTTTATCACCGTCTCCCGTTTCAAGCTCGCTTACCAGTAACTTTGCTGATGATAGGACTGGCGTTAGCGGCGTGCGCATCTCATGGGCTAAGGAGTTGATAAGATTAGTCCTTCTCTTAAGTTCCTGCTTTTGTGCGGTGATGTCTCTTGCGATCACAAGAACGCTATCTTCTTGCCCCGGGATTTTCATAGGCGCAAAAATGTTATAGCGATATTCTCCTTCCCTCTCATCTTCAAAAATTTGAGTTTGCCCGCTTTCTATAGCTTTTCTTACCATTTCCAGCCGGTGCCGGGCAACATCTTGAGGCATAGTGTCAAAAAATGTCTTTCCGGTGAGTTCTTCTGAAGACATGCCGAAATTATCTGCCATCGCCGGATTTGCTGTTAAGAACCTTCCATTTTTATCTACCTGAGCGACAGCAGCTGGTGTGTTCTGGAACAGCAAGCGATATCTTTCTTCAGATTCTCTCAGCTTTTCCTCATCCTGCTTTCGCTTGCTAATGTTCCGGGCTACTATCTGAGTGGCATCTAACTCACCATACCTTATAAGAGGGCTGGTGTTTAGTTCAAAAGGCACTACCCGGCCGTCTTTAGTTTTGACTCCTACCTCGTAAGGAGATAGTTCGCGTGCTCCTTCTATGCGCCTTTTTATCCTTTCAAGTGCTAGCTCATAAGATTCCGGGGTGAGGATATCTCTAATATTCCTGCCTAAGATATCCTCGCGGACATACCCTGTTTCCTTGTCGTCTGTTTTACTCACATAGGTGATGTTGCCATCTAAATCCATTGTAAGGATGATATCGGCGGCACTTTCGCTTAGAATTCTTTCTACCTGACAAAGGTGGGCATTATGAATATTGTCCGCTATGTGGGCCGCTAAATCCTCCAGAAGCTTCTTATGAGATTCAGTATAGGTATTAGCCTCAGAAGAAGTAAGATTAAGGCTGCCGAAGACTTTATCTTTCCGCATAAGCGGCACCCGAATAGCCGACCTTAAACCGTTCCTGAGGTAAATATCATCCACGGCAAATTGCTTTTGTCTTAAGAAATCTTCCTCAATATTTGTTTTCCTATTCTCTATGATCCATTCAAGTACCGAACCCCGCAAGGGAAGACCGTCTTCCGCAAATATAGGGGGTACTTTTGAGAAGAGAGCTAGAAATCTTACCCTGCCTACTTCCTTTGTGGTGATAAAGATATAGTCAAACGGCACAACCTCCCCAAGCTTAAGAGCAAAAGCCTCAAAGGTTTTTGTAATATCGGAATCAGAAGTAAGAATGCGGGTTAACTTGTTGATAAGAGCAAGCTCATCCCGCTCCTTTTTTATCTCATCAAGCTCATTCGTAACGCCAGTATATCTATCCTCGGGGTGCTGTGTTTCATTACAGGAGCTCTCCTGTGACCTTGTCATCTTCTTTAAAATTAAATTAGCTGCAGCATTATATCATAAAGTTCTTCTCATTTGCTATCTTAAGCTTAGTTTGTAGGAGAGCATATCCTGGCATCTAGATTGATGATTAGTCTGGCCAGAGGCATTATCTCATCGATATCACCTAGACAAATGCCAACTACATTGGTCATCCTGGCCACACTTCTTGGTGGTTGTGGAAATACCTGAGGACCAGTTTGCCATGGGCTTCATCTATGATGCGACTACTAAGAAGCTCAGCGGTATGAACCTCGTCGCTACCAGCCCCAATTCTATTACTGTAGGCACCAGACACTTCTCCAGCTTTGTCATCTCCACAATTGCCAAGGTTGGGCTTAAGAAGGATATTGATAGCTGATTTCGAAGACTACCGCACGCATCAAATGTGAGGTTTTGCCGCTCGCTGCCTTAACTGTCCACAGGCAGCGTCAATATCAGGACCACGACGGAGCCGCTCGGTGGCCTGAATGCCACTTTTATCCAGAATTTCCCGAAAAGCCCGAACACGGTTGGGTAATGGTGCATGGAAGCCAAGTTCATCTACTGAATTGTATGGTATTAGGTTTACATGGCAATTTAGGCCGCGCAATATCCTGGCTAATTCACGAGCCTCTGCGGCTCCGTCATTAACACCATCAATGAGACAATATTCGAATGTTACCCTACGGCCGGTCTCTAGCACATACTCCTGGCAGGCATCTATGATATCGGCAACACTCCACCTTGTCATTTTAGGAATAAGTTGCTGACGTAAGTTATCGGTGGGAGCATGAAGGGAAACTGCCAAGGTAACCTGCATTTCCTCTTGTGCTAATCGGCGGATACCGGGAACAAGGCCCACCGTACTAATTGTAATGTGCCTCATGCCAATGCCAAATTCTCTATTGAGTAACCGTATGGCTCTCATGGTTGCCACATAATTCAGTAATGGCTCTCCCATGCCCATTAGGGTCACGTGGTCAATGCGGCGCTGGGTACTGGTTTTTGATGGCTGGTTTTGTCTGGCTTCTTTTAGCGCCAACACCTGGTCTACGATTTCTCCGGCGCTGAGATTGCGAGTATAACCACTCATGCCGGTGGCGCAGAAGATACAGCCCACCGGGCAGCCTACTTGGGTAGATAGACAGCAACTGAAGCGGTCTATATAAGGTAAACCCACAGTTTCTATGGTGGCCCCGTCAGAGAGGGCCAGTAAAAGCTTCAGCGTCCCATCTTGACTCTGCTGAGCGGCAGCAATCTTCGAGCGGCCAATTTCATATTTTCCCAAAAGTTTTTGGCGCGTTTTATCAGGTAGGTTGGTCATCTCCTCAAATTGGCGCGCTCCATGCTGGTAGATCCACTCTGCTAACTGGTCACCACGATACGCTGGCTCGCCTTCCTCCTGCACTAGCGCCCGCAACTCGTCTGTATTAAGTCCCAGAAGTTTGGTCAACATAGCCTGCCCGTAAGCTCGCACATTATCTTCATCACCTAAATTATCACAAGAGCAAATGCAATAAACAGGCCTGGCAATAGCCCGCGAGCTTTAGAATAGGAAAATTGGCAGGAATAAGAGCAAGCCTGCGGCCAATACCAGGCAACAAATTTAACGTTTTAGTGGCGTTCTAGACAAGCACCCCGGCACCCAGTAACAGGAATGTGAGTAAGAATACGGCAACCATATAGATAAGCCATCCAACAATGCAGGTAACGATGGCCTGCCCGGTAGAGAAGTCCAGTGCCTGCCTGACGGCAATTATACCAGCAATTAAGGACCATATAGACACACCAAAAGAGACAAGGCCACCTATAAAAGGTATAAACGAGAAGATACGCAGAACTCCCGGGGAGTTTGCAAAGCCTATAGCGCGCAGTAGCTCACCCCAATTAGCTGAAGTTTGTGAAGTCTTGAATACCTTGGTTCCAATGATGTAGGTTAGAAATGACCAGATAAGCCATCCGATTATGGAGCTAAACAGGCCCAACAGTAACCCCCAGACGAACCATAGGCCGCCCTCTTCCATAAACAGTCCTGCTATGCCGGTACCGATGCCGGTCGCAAGACTGGCCAGAACTACGGCAAGCAGAGCCTGGCCATTGGCCTTGGTATCGGCCTCTACCTCTTCATAAAGACCGGAGTCTAGTTTTGCGGCGCGGACCATTCTATTGATAAGAGAACCCGAAGCTGCCATTTGTTACCCTCCCTTCTTTTATATTTTTTGTATTACCCCAGACTAATTGCCAGCTATTATACATATTCATTGTAATTAAATAAAGTGGTGTATGGTATTATCCAGAGTAAGTTTGTTACTGCCATAGCTCACATACGGGAAATGACCCTAACTTAAGAGTGATAGGGAATGTCAGCAAATCACCCATAGTGGCTTCTCGGCATGCGTCGGAAGCTAGCAGGATAAACTCTTGATTACGCTAGGTAAGTAAGCCTTCCTTCTGCCTTCCTTCCTATGTTCTGATGATTTCTGAGGTATTCCTCAAGTACTTCCTGAACGGAAGTGGCTATTACCTTGGATTTGTCATTTATTAGTAGTTCCTCATTTGTGATATTAAGATATGCCGCTGAGTTAGAGATATGGTAGCCGATAAGGCCTAGAGAATACTTGTTATCATCGACAACCGGCTTGCCACCAGATTGTAGAGAAATTAACCCATGGGCACTATCGCTATAGACGGCTCGGATTCTACCGTTTACCTGATAGCATTCCCCTTCGCTGTTGCGGTTTTCCGGGCGCATAATATGGGTAAAGATCCGCTTGAGCTGAGCTCCGGTAACAACAAAGCGTGAGAGGTAGTCTTTAAAAGGAAAGCAGGTTCGGTAATCTTTTAAGGTCACTGCCGGCCCCAGTTCCTTACTCCGAATAGAGCCAGAACCAACAAGCATTACATCGCATTCTGCAATTTCAGCTAGGGCATCGGCAAAAAGATTGCCCAGAGAGGTTTCAACCTCCCTTTTGGGATGCGTCATTACATCGGTAAACTTACAGATGATGGTACTGTATTTATGGTCAATTTCAGTGGCGAAGCTCTCAATGTATTCCTTGAGTTTTATGTCCGGCTCAGCAATACCGCCCTCAATGGGTATAAGCTGCCATTTCCAGCTTATGATGCTATTTGTATCATCGTCTACAGTAATATCGAAGCGGCCTATCTGATCGGTGCCGACTCCTGCCTGGGTGATAAGCACATTGTTGATTGTTGTTGGTTGCTGCAGAATGGTATGCGAGTGGCCGCCGATAATCATATCAACTCCCCATTCAGGCCTTAAAAGTTTCGCCAGTTCAATGTCAGATTCGTAGCCGATATGAGTTAGGAGTATGGTGAGGTCAACATCGTCATTCTTATAAGCATCGGTGATAATGCCGACTTCGTGAGCGGCGTCCTCCAACGAAATGAAACTGCCTATCAACTCATCTTTTTTGACGGAGTCGATTACTTTCTCGGTTAATATGCCTATGAGCATTATGTCGAACCCATCAATATTCAGAATCAGGTAGGGTCTCATCAGGCGTTTCCCGTATTTTTTGATATAGATGTTGGCCGTAACGATGGGAAAGTTGGCCATTTTTTCTAGGAATAGAAGGTGGGGTAAGCCATAATCAAATTCATGATTTCCCAGGGAAACAGCATCCGGAGACAGGTAATTCATAATTTCTATTGTAGATATGCCCTGGTATTCGGTGTCTATGAGCGAACCTTGCAGCATGTCTCCTGAAATTACATAAAGCACATTCTTTTCCTCATGTCTTATCTTATTAACGTAACCGGATAGAAGCGCCAGTCCTCCTATGAGTTTATCTGAACCCGATCTGGCTTCGGATAAGAAGTCTCCGTGCATATCATTGGAATGTAGAATCGTGAATTTTTTAGTTGTCCCTATGGCAATCTCCTTTCTCTACAAGCTGAAAATTAGTCATCGCCTGTTGACTTAATTTATACTTTATTATTATATGGGTAAAGATGTTCACTGTAAAGGCAAATTTGGGCTAATTTTTAGGATATAGCGGTTCTGCAATAGATCATCATTTAAAACGCCAGGTTGCCCTTGGACTTTGACGCAGCATAGAAGGGGGTCTAAAATTACCAATTATGAATAATTTTTATAAGAAATCTGTCCTTGATAATGGTCTGCGTGTGGTGACGAGCACTGTAAGTGGTACTCGCTCGGCCTCGGTATCTGTACTTGTCGGCGTGGGTTCTCGCTATGAAGAAGATAAAGAGGCCGGNNTTATTGAGCACATGCTGTTTCGCGGCACTAAGAAACGGCCCACATCTTCAGATATATCCATGGCTATTGAAGGAGTGGGTGGCATACTCAACGGTGGCACCGACAAAGAACTTACCATCTACTGGTGTAAGGTGCCTGCCGAGCATACTGCTTTGGCGGGTGATGTTCTTCTTGATATGCTGACCAATTCAAAACTCGCAAATGAAGACCTAGAGAAGGAGCGTCACATCATAGTCGAAGAGATAAATATGATTAACGATTCTCCTTCTGGTCGGGTCTCGCTTCTTATTGAGAGTCTTCTATGGCCGGGCCATCCTTTGGGGCGTGAGATTGCTGGCAAGAAAGAAATAGTGCTCTCGCTGGGGCAAGACGATATTACAGGCTATATTGCAAGATACTACCGGCCGGAGAATACCGTTGTCTCTGTTGCCGGCAAGGTTGAGCATCAGGAAGTCTTAGAACAGGTAGGTGAACTTCTAAGTGGTTGGCGTGCCGAAGGATTAAAGCCCTCTTTTGTTCCTTTTTCTGATGGAAAGGTGGCTAAGAAGCTACTGGTAGAGACGAGGGATATAGAGCAGGCTCATATTGCTCTTGGTCTACCTGGCATTTCTCTTACCCATCCTGATCGCTATACTGTTGCTCTTCTTAACATCATCCTGGGTGAGGGCATGAGCAGCCGTCTTTTTCGTGAGGTGCGTGATAAGCTAGGACTGGTCTATGATATTCGTAGCTCTGTGGACCATTATTTGGACTCCGGGGCAATCACTATTTATGCTGGCGTTGACCCTAAAAATTTGAAAGCGGCCCTCTCGGCTACACTTGACGAGCTTACCTCTTTTGCTGAAACAATCTCCGATGAAGAACTTTTAAGGGCTAAGGAAATGTTCAAGGGCCGTTTTATCCTTCAAATGGAGGATAGCCGCAGCGCGGCTGCCTGGCTTGGTATCCAGGAGGTCCTCACCGGGGAGATACTTTCTGTAGATGAAGTTATCTCTATGGTGACGGCCATCAGTCTTGAGAGGTTAAAAGAGGTAGGCCAGAGCTTATTAAGAAAAGAGGAGTTAAGGCTGGCCGTGGTCGGTCCTCAGGCCGATTACGGTTACCTTGAGGATTTCTTGCACTAGATAAGCTAAAAACCGTAGCCTTGGCTACGGTTTTTAGCTTTAGAGTCTTCCACCAACCGGGACGGCTTCTAATACTCCATTTCGGGTGACGGTGCTGGTGCTGGTTTTTCTTTCTCGGGTATCTCAGCAACCAGAGCTTCTGAAATAAGGATCATACTGGCAACACTGGCAGCATTCTGCAGGGCTACCCTCACAACCTTGGTTGGGTCAATAATGCCAAGCTCAACCATGTCACCGAAGGCATCCTTATCAGCATCATAGCCGTAACCGGGTTTGCTGTTCTTAACCTTGTCTACGACTACTGCTCCTTCTTTGCCGGCGTTTTCGGCAATCCAGCGTACTGGCATTTCAAGAGCCGATCTAACAATGTTGACTCCTGTCTTTTCGTCACCTTCTACGGCGAGCTTGTCGAGCACCGGGGTAGCGTTGAGCAGGGCGACACCACCACCAGGTAGGATTCCTTCCTCTACGGCGGCCCTTGTGGCAGCGAGAGCGTCCTCAACGCGGCTCTTCCTCTCTTTCATTTCCGTTTCGCTGGCAGCGCCAACCTTGATGACGGCAACCCCGCCGGCTAGCCTGGCCAGTCTCTCCTGGAGTTTTTCACGATCATAGTCGGACTCAGTCTCATCGATCTGGGCTTTGATCTGGCGGATGCGGTCCTGGATAGCTTCTGTTGATCCCTTACCTTCTACAACGGTTGTCTTATCTTTGGTAATAACCACGCGTCGAGCCCTGCCCAGATCTTCTACAGTCACTGAATCAAGCTTGCGCCCCAGATCCTCAGAGATCACCTGACCGCCAGTCAGGATTGCAATATCCTGGAGCATCTCCTTGCGCCGATCACCAAAGCCCGGAGCCTTGACGGCGCAGACATTGAGGGTGCCTCTCAATTTGTTAACTACCAGGGTAGCCAGGGCCTCACCATCAACATCATCGGCCATGATAACCAGGTTCTTGGTTACCTGGAGTATTTTCTCCAGGGCGGGCAGTAAGTCCGATATTGCTGAAATCTTCTTATCAGTAATGAGGATGTAGCAATCTTCGATGGCGGCTTCCATTCTCTCGGCGTTGGTCATAAAGTAGGGGCTGATGTAGCCGCGGTCAAACTGCATGCCTTCTACATATTCTGTCTCGTACTGTATGCCCTTGGACTCCTCGACAGTGATAACTCCATCCTTTCCAACCTTGTCCATGACGTTGGCAACAAGCTCACCGATCTGGGGGTCCTTGGCGCTGATAGTCGCTACCTGGGCTACCTGTTCTTTGCCCTTCACTGGCATTGAGCGTGACTTAAGTTCTTCGACAACGGTATCTGTTGCCTTCTCAATTCCTCTCTTGAGCCCCAGGGCCTCTGCGCCGGCGGCGATATTTCTAAAGCCTTCGCTGATCATGTACGCGGCCAGCAGTGTTGAGGTGGTTGTCCCGTCGCCACAGGCATCATTGGTCTTGGTGGCCGCTTCCTTGACTAGCTGAATGCCCATATTCTCGAAAGGATCTTCTACTTCTATCTCTTTGACGATGGTCACACCATCATCAATCACAGTGGGCGAACCCCACTTTTTCTCCAGAGCTACTGGGTGCCCCTTGGGCCCCAGAGTTACCTTAACAGCTCTACTTAGTGTGTCAGCCCCTTTCTTGAGGGACTTTCTGGCATCATCGCCAAATATAATCTGCTTTTTAGCCATTTTTTACCTCCTTATATTTTTTTGGCCAGTATGTCATTTTCTCTGAGGATGATATATTCTTCACCCTCGACCTTGATCTCAGTGCCACCGTATTTGGCATAGATCACGCTGTCGCCAACTTTAACATCCAGGGGAATTATCTTGCCGTCTTCAGTCTTCTTCCCCGGTCCTACAGCGACAATCGTTCCCTCCTGGGGTTTTTCCTTGGCGGTGTCAGGAAGATAGATACCACTCTTTGTCTTCTCCTCCTTGGCTACCGGCTTGGCGATTACCCGATCGCCCAGTGGTTGTAGATTGATCTCCATTATTACCTCCTTTCCTTCAGTATTCTTAATATATTTTAGCAATCTCACGCCGAGATTGCTAGCAATCCTATGTTATGAAAATTTACGATATTTGGCAAGGGTCATTAGCCAGCTTAGGATTACTTGTCAGCCATTTAGGGCAGAATAGGCTGATTAATATGATCAAATCCTTTGATTTTCTACTGTTTTCTTTATTTTTTAACTTTGAAGGCTTAGATCGGGTATGGCATCAAGTTCAAGACCCGCCTTTTCGCCTCTCTTTAAGTGGAGATAACCGCAGGCGGCGATCATAGCGGCATTGTCGGTGCAGTTAACTGGCTCAGGGAAAATTACTGGCATGGGGGATTCGGACTGAAACTTTTCCCTCAACTTCTTGTTGGCGGCCACTCCGCCGGCCAGCAGTATGTTTCGGGCACCATATTCTCTGGCGGCGGACAGAGTCTTTTTTACCAGGACATCGGTAACTGCCTCCTGGAAGCTAGCAGCGGCATCATAAGGGTCTACGTCCCTTTCTTTGCTGACAAGGCGAAATAAGGCCGTCTTAAGCCCGCTAAAACTGAAGTCGTAACTTCCTTTCAACCATGGGCGTGGCAGACTTATGGTGGGCTTTCCCTTGAAGGCTGCCTTTTCGATAGCCGGGCCGCCGGGGTAACCCAGGCCAAGTATCCTGGCTGCCTTGTCAAAGGCTTCTCCAGCAGCATCATCTCTTGTTCTACCCAGCACAACATATTTTAGGTGTTCTCTCATCAGGATCAGGTCGCTGTGTCCGCCCGAAACAATAAGGGCAATCAGAGGAAATTGCGGGGTGACTGGTCCAAGCCAGTTAGCATAGATGTGGGCCTCAAGATGGTTTATACCTACCAGAGGGAGTCCTTTAGCTAAGCTAATTGCCTTGGCAGCATTTAAGCCGACTATCAGGGAACCGGCAAGGCCCGGTCCTACAGTTACAGCGATACCATCCAGCTCACAGTCAGCAGGTACTGCTCTTTCAAGAACTGGTATTATAGCTAAAATGTGTTGCCTTGAGGCTACCTCGGGTACGATGCCGCCAAAACGGGCATGGATATCAATTTGGGAGGCAATCTCATTGGTGATAGCCTTCCGTCCATCCTCAACTACTGCTGCCGCTGTCTCATCGCAGGAGGTTTCAATACCGAGTACTCTCATGGGATGGCTGGACCTATACGCCGCGACTTAAGGTAGCCAGGAACTCAGTGTTGTTTCTAGTCTTCTTTAGCCGGTCAATGACCCTCTCTACAGTCTCGGCATAATTAGTAGAGTCGGCACTGACCATGGCCATCATACGTTTAAAGAGGCTTGCTTTAGCCAGCGTATCGCTATCAAGCAGGAGCTCTTCTCTTCGTGTGCCGCTTCTCTGGAGGTCTATTGCCGGGAAGATCTGTTTTTCGGCCAGACGGCGATCAAGGTGCATCTCCATGTTACCGGTGCCTTTGAACTCCTCATAGATAAGGTCGTCCATCCTTGAGCCTGTATCTACAAGACAAGTAGCAAGAATGGTTAGGCTACCACCTTCCTCAATATTTCGTGCCGCACCGAAGAATTTCTTGGCCGGGTGAAGTGCCGCCGGGTCTATGCCACCGGAAAGTGTTCGGCCCGAGCTTGGCATTGCTAAGTTATAGGCTCTGGTAAGGCGGGTGATACCATCGAGCAGCATGAGTACATCTTTGCCGCCTTCTACCAGGCGTTTAGCCCTCTCCAGGGCCAGCTCGGCTACCCGGGTCTGGTTTTCCACTGCCTCATCAAATGTGGCGGCAACGACCTCTCCCTTTACCGAGCGCATCATATCGGTTACTTCCTCTGGTCTTTCACCAATAAGGCAGACCATGATATAGACATCATCGTATTTTGTAGCGACGGCGTTAGCAATCTCTTTAAGGATGGTGGTCTTGCCGGCCTTGGGTGGCGAGACGATAAGCCCTCGTTGACCTCGCCCAATAGGAGCTACCAGATTAATCAGCCGGGTGGCGAGCTTATCGGGGGAATATTCAAGGTCGAGAAGTTTGTTGGGGAATATAGGAGTTAAGGCATTAAAATGAGGGCGCTGTTTGGCCAACTCGGGGTTCAGACCATTAACGGCATCAACCCGCAGTAGTCCGAAGTATTTTTCACCCTCTTTAGCCATCCTCCCCTGGCCGATGACATAATCGCCCGGCCTTAAACCGAAGCGGCGTATTTGTGACTGGGAAATATAGATATCATTGGGACCTGGGAGAAGGCTTTCCTGTCTTAGAAAACCATAGCCTTCGGTAGTGATATCCAGTATGCCGCCGCAAAAGATATAGCCCTGTTCCTCAGCCTGGGCCTGCAGAAGCCTTATGACCAGGTCCTGCTTCTTAAGCCCCGAGTAGCTGCTGATTCCTCTTTCCCTGGCCAGGCTCACAAGTTCATCTTTAGTCATTGTTTCAAGTTGGGAAATATCCATAACACTCCTCACATTATTGGTTTTGTTTTGCTTTGCCAGTCGGCAAGGAACTGGCTTAAGCCTTTTTCAGTTAAAGGATGACTTGCCATATGGGTTAAGACCTGGTAGGGAATAGTAGCCACATCAGCCCCTGCCTTAGCCGCCATAACTACATGCCGTGGGTGACGGATGCTGGCGGCTAAGACCTGGGTCTTAAAATTGTATCTTTTGTATAATTCGACCATCTCGGCCACTAATCCCATGCCGTCATGACCTATGTCATCGAGGCGGCCAACAAAGGGGCTCACATAACTTGCCCCCGAAAGAGCTGCTAAAAGGGCCTGGTTTAAGGAAAAGCAAAGCGTCATGTTTACCTTAATCCCTTCCTGGGATAGCCTTGATGTTGCCTCTACCCCCTCTTTAGTGGCAGGAATTTTGACCACAACATTAGGTGCCCATGTTGAAATGTCTTTAGCCTGCTTAATCATATCTTTAACATCGGTGGTAACCACCTCAACTGAGACTGGGCCAGGCACGATCTGGCAAATCTGGGTTACTAACTCGTGGTAACTGGCAAAGTTTTCTTTAGAGACTAGCGATGGGTTGGTGGTAGCTCCGCTAATAACTCCTAAGCGCACAGCCTGGTTTATTTCCTCAAGATTGGCACTATCGATAAAAAGCTTCATAACTCCTTCTTAGAGCGGTAAAGTGGGCTGAGCACCTTCTCTTAGAGTAGCCCTGGCCGCGGCGATGAAGGCGGCAAACAGGGGATGAGGGCGGAAGGGTCTTGACCCAAATTCAGCATGGAACTGGCAGCCAACCATCCAGGGATGATCCTTGAGTTCACAGATCTCAACCAACATCCCGTCAGGCGAAAGCCCGCTCATAATCATGCCATTTTTCTCCATAATCTCGCGGTAGGCGTTGTTGACCTCATAGCGATGGCGGTGTCGCTCGGATATTATATCTTTGCCGTAGGCTTGAGCCGCCTTGGTGCCTGCCACCAGATGGCAGGGATAAGCTCCCAGCCTCATCGTACCACCCATCTGTTTTTGTCCCCGCTGATCCTCCATAAGGTCTATAACCGGGTAGGGAGTTTGGGGATTAAACTCAGTGGAATTGGCCCCCTCAAGCCCTAGAACATTCCGACAGAACTCAATAATCATCACCTGCATGCCAAGACAAAGGCCGAAATAGGGGATCTTCTTCTCCCTGGCGTAGTGTGCGGTCTTGATCATACCTTCAATGCCCCTGCTACCAAAGCCGCCGGGCACGATAATTCCCTGTGCCTGGCTTAAGAGATGATCGGACTTGCCTTCTTCTAATTCTTCAGTGTTTACCAGCTCGAGGTTAAGGTGGATATCGTGATAGAGGCAGGCATGAAGTAGTGCTTCCCTTACCGAGTAATAGGCATCGGCCAGCTCAGTATATTTGCCCACAAGGGCGATATTTACTGAACCCTCAGGCTCTTTAAGCCGGGCGTCTATCTCCTGCCATTTAGTAAGGTCGGCCTTCGTGGTTGCCAGATTAAGCTTCCTGGTTACCAGGTCTCCCAGCCCCGATTCTTCAAGTAAAAGCGGTACTTCATAGACAAACTGGGTCGTTACCAGCGGAATGGCGGCCTCGGGCTCAACATCACAGAAAAGTGATACCTTGTCGCGCAGGCTCTGGGCTATGGGATAATCGGCACGGCAGATGATGATATCGGGTTGGATGCCAATGCGTCTTAATTCTCCTACGCTGTGCTGAGTTGGCTTGGTCTTAAGCTCCTTGGTGGTGGCAATATAAGGTAGAAGGGTAACATGGATATAAAGGGTATTGTCCTTTCCGGCATCGTTTCGCATCTGTCGGGCAGCTTCCAGGAAGGGCTGGCCTTCAATATCACCCACAGTGCCGCCGATCTCAATAATAACTACATCGGCCCCGCTTTTTTCAGCCAGCTTCTTGAAGCGACTCTTTATTTCTGAAGTTACATGGGGAACTACCTGGATAGTACCACCCAGAAAGTCTCCCCTTCTTTCCTTATCTATGACCGTTGCATACACCTGACCTGAAGTGATACTGGAATCACGACTGAGTTCCGTATCGATGAACCTCTCATAGTTGCCCAGGTCAAGGTCGGTCTCGGCACCGTCGCTCGTGACAAATACCTCGCCGTGCTGATAGGGAGACATGGTGCCCGGATCAACGTTGAGATAGGGATCAAGCTTGGCCACCGCAACGGATAACCCCCGGGCCTTGAGCAGTGCACCTAGAGAGGCAGCTGCGATGCCTTTACCTACGGAACTAACCACGCCTCCAGTGACAAAGATGTATTTAACCATCTGGGAATTTATGGACTATAAGAATGGGGTAAATAAAACCTCAATTGTTAAATCTATTATAAAATGACGCTGTGGCCGCTGTCAACATCGGTGGGGCTCCATGAATTTGTGCTGCCCTTAATACCTGAAGGAAATAACTTCTTGCCGCTTGCTCTCCCTTATCTCTGGGGTGTTCCATAATCAGGATTGGCTACACTTTGCCAGTGTTTGGTGGTTTAGCTTCAATGTAATATACTGGTAATGACTAAACCACAGGGAGCGTTGATAGATAGCTCTTTAAAGTTATGGGTTGTGAAGGTCTGTAGTTATTGACCATGGATATTAAAATCAATCTACACGTTAGCGGGATGAGCTGCGCATCTTGTGCTGGTGCTATCGAAGGCGTACTTGCAGGGCTTCCCGGTGTTAACCGGGCTAATGTGCTTCTGACCCAGGAGCAGGTCCTGGTTAGCTACGACCCTGTCCAGGTAAGCCTCCAGGAAATTGTAAAACGGATAACCGAGCTGGGTTACACTGTTGCCACTCATACTGATGTGTTCCCCGTGAGCGGCATGAGCTGTGCCTCGTGTGCCGGGCGGGTGGAAGAAGCCCTTAGGAGCGTTCCCGGCGTAATATCGGCCAGCGTTAATCTGGCCTCAGAGACGGCCAGGGTGGAGATGGTTGAAGGAGTGGCCCCTGCTGAATTGAAAAAAGCAGTAGCTCGCGCCGGCTATAAGCTAGGTGATAGCACTTCTCCCTATGGTACCTCAGCCCAGCGTAGTGAGCAGCGCCGTTTGAGAAACAGGTTTTTTCTGGCAGCGGTACTGGCAATGGCCATAATGGTTTTATCCTATACTCCATCTTTTAGCGGCAAGAATTTCTTGTTGCTTGTGCTGGCTACGCCGGTGCAGTTCTGGTCGGGTATGGCATTTTACCGCGGTGCCTGGGCGGCCCTTAGGAACCGCCGGGCCGATATGAATACACTTGTCGCTGTGGGTACCTCGGCGGCTTATCTTTATAGTGCTGCGGTAGTCATTTATCCCTCGGCCTTTAGCCATCCGGCGCTTGAAGCCAGTCTCTACTTTGATATTTCGGCCATGATCATAGCCATTGTGCTCCTGGGCCGTCTCCTGGAGGCCAGGGCCAAGGCTCAAACTTCACAGGCGATAAGAAGGCTTCTTGAGCTACAGCCAGCGGTGGCCACAGTTGTTACCCCGGATGGTGACCGCGAGGTCCCGGTTGAGGAAGTTGAAAAAGGTGACCTTTTGCTGGTGAGGCCGGGGGAGCGGATACCGCTTGATGGTGTGATAGAGAAGGGCTATTCCAGCATAGATGAATCCATTATTACCGGGGAAAGTATTCCGGTGGAGAAGAAAGCCGGTGATGAGGTGGTGGGCGGCTCATTAAATGGTCTGGGCAGCCTATACCTTCGTGTCACCCGTGTTGGTGAGGAGACAACACTGGCTCAGATTATCCGCATAGTCGATGAAGCCCAGGCAAGTAAAGCCCCTATTCAGCGCTTGGCCGACGTGGCCGCTGGCTATTTTGTGCCGGTGGTTATCGGTATAGCTATAATAACTTTTGTTGTCTGGCTTCTAGTTGGTCCTGAGCCGGCCTTAACTCTAGCCCTGTTAAATGCTATTGCTGTTCTGGTTATCGCCTGCCCTTGTGCCATGGGACTGGCTACGCCAGCTGCCATCACTGTAGCTACTGGGCGCGGGGCTGAAAGCGGTATCCTTTTCCGTGATGCTGTGGCTATCGAACGGCTTAGCCGTGCTGATACTATCGTATTTGATAAGACCGGCACTCTTACCATACCGAGGCCAGAAGTAACCGATGTTGTAGTGCTGCCTCCTTACACGGCTGATGAAGTATTGCATCTGGCAGCCTCAGCCGAGTATGAATCAGGACATCCTTTAAGTGAGGCTATTATTCGCCTGGCCCAAGATAAAAATATTGACCTTGTTCCGGCAGCAGACCTTGAGATTTTTCCGGGAAGAGGGCTAAAGGCCTTGGTTGACGGTCATATCGTTACACTCGGTAACGAGGAGCTGATGGGCGAGTGTCACATAGCTACCAACGGCCTTGAGGGAAAGGCGGCCCTAATGCAGGAAAACGGTAAGACAGCTATCTTTGTGGCTGTTGATGGGGAGGCTATAGGCCTGATATCAGTAGCCAGTAGACTGAGGCCTGAAGCCAGGCAGGTTGTAGACAGTCTTCACAAGCTTGGCCTTAAGGTGGTTATGCTAACCGGTGATAGCAAGCGGGTGGCTCGGGCTATTAACCGTGATTTGGGTATGGACCAGGTTTTAGCTGACATAACACCGCAGGATAAGGCTGGTGAGATAAGGAGGCTCGGGCAGGAAGGTGGTGCGGTGGTTATGGTTGGCGACGGTATTAACGATGCTCCGGCTCTTGCTCAGGCTGATATTGGCATAGCTATTGGCAGCGGAGCTGCTGTTGCGGTAGAGACTGCTGATGTAACCCTGCTCTCAGATGACCTCAAGGGTGTTACTGGTGCCATCTTACTTAGCCGGAGTACCATGAGGATAATCCGGCAAAACCTCTTCTGGGCTATCTTCTATAATGCCATCCTTGTTCCGATTGCTGCTGGGGTTCTCTACCTGGTATTCGGCCACACCGGAACGCCGGGCGGCCTAGGGTTTTTGCTGGGTGAATATGGGTTTCTCAACCCCGTAGTGGCTGCTATAGCTATGGCTCTTAGCTCCCTCACCGTGCTTGGTAATTCACTGCGCCTGCGGCGGGTGAAGATATAAGTCCTATGGGCTGGTCCTACTTCGAAGTAAAACCAGATTCAAAAGAGCTACTCTACACTAAAGATTTCACGCGGGACGAGTTAACAGTACTGTTTGTAAAACAGCAGGCTTGAGCTTTACTATAGGACAACAAGGATCTTGAATCCATAGGCTAAGGAGCTTCATACGGTGTTTACTCAAAAGAGGGCATGGCTTATTGTTATGGGGGTGGCAAGCATAGGTTTTCTTGTCATCTGGATAGCAAAGCTCTACATTCCTCTTCTTCAACCTATTGATCCGTATAGTGACTTGGACACGACCCTCTGGTTACATGCATTGATTTTCCTTCCTTTTCTGTTTGTATTCGGGCTATTTCTGTTCACCACAGCTATAAATAAATTACCTAAAATAGCTACCTTCTTAGGAGTCTGGGCTATCTATGCGCCCCTAACGATGGCGATTGTTAATGCTATGGCTGGAATTATGTTCTTTCCTATCTTCT
The DNA here is from genome assembly GCA_002382615.1 of Dehalococcoidia bacterium UBA4087. Classification (GTDB taxonomy): domain Bacteria; phylum Chloroflexota; class Dehalococcoidia; order Dehalococcoidales; family UBA4087; genus UBA4087. The sequence continues at coordinate 1,048 of DFYH01000018.1, read as the reverse complement.
TCCTACTTTGGCCTTTAATTGAATCTTTAATTGAATTTAGTGATTGGCTTGGCTTGACTGGTCTGGCTGCCGAGTACTTTTTTGGCTCGGCCGTCGTCGAATCAGTAGTAGTACCAGCCCTCATCGCCCTCGGTTTTGCCATTACCGTGGTAGGCTTAGCCCAGATAGTGGTAGCTCGAAGAAAGAAGCGCCTTGTGACTGATGGGCTTTATGCCACCATGAGGCACCCACAGCATCTGGGAATAGCTCTGTGGACTTTGGGATTTACACTGGGATTACCATCATCGGTGCATTTCTTTGCTTGGTTTACCCTGGTATATGTTCTCGTGCTTCTTGCTATGAGTGAAGAAGGAAAATTGGAGAAGCAATTTGGCGCAGAGTATGTTTCTTACCAGGGTAGCGTCCCCTTTATAATACCTCTGGTGCCAGCAAGAGGGCCTCTTTTAGCTATTAAGGGCTGGAGAAAAGTGGCCGTGCTGGCAGGTGTTTATATAGTGGGCTTTGCCATCATAATAGGGCTATACCTGCTCTAGTCAAACCCTGCACATACGACACTTCCTTGACAGCCTCACAACGGGCGCTTGACAGGGTTAACCTCGCTGTGGTAGTATAAACACTGCTTTTGAGAACTTTAACAACTGGATAGCGGAAGGAAGCCCTTAACAATTTTATCTTTGAGGGTTTGATCCTAGCTCAGGGTTAACGCTGGCGGTGTGCCTAATGCATGCAAGTCGAACGGTTCCGGCTCGTCCGGGACAGTGGCGAACGGCTGAGTAACACGTGAGCAACCTGCCTCTAAGTGGGGGATAACTCCGGGAAACTGGAGCTAATACCGCATGTGGTAGTAAGGCGAAGGCCTTACTAAGAAAGCCGCAAGGCGCTTAGAGAGGGGCTTGCGTCCTATCAGGTAGTTGGTGAGGTAATGGCCCACCAAGCCTATGACGGGTAGCTGGTCTGAGAGGATGACCAGCCAGACGGGGACTGAGACACGGCCCCGACTCCTACGGGGGGCAGCAGCAAGGGATTTTGGGCAATGGGCGAAAGCCTG
>DFYH01000005.1 GCA_002382615.1 Dehalococcoidia bacterium UBA4087 | reverse complement strand
CCCGCAGCATGGTCGGCCCGCCGATGTCTATATTCTCCAGAGCCTCATCAAGACTTACCCCTTCTTTTCTTACCGTCTGGGCAAAGGGATAAAGGTTAATTGCCAAGAGGTCCACCGTCTTTAAGCCCAGGCGGCCCAGTTCAGCCATATGCTCCGGATTATCGCGGCGGGCAAGGATGCCGGCATGAACGGCCGGATGGAGGGNNCCCGGCCGTCTAATATTTCAGGAAAGCCGGTTATCTCCGAGATGCTCTTAACAAGGAGGCCCTGCTCTTCAAGGGCTTTTTTCGTGCCCCCGGTGGAGAAGACCTCAAATCCCAGCTCTACAAGACCCCGGGCCAGCTCTTCTATGCCCCTTTTATCATAAACGCTAAGTATTGCCCTCATTGGTCACCTCCCCTATTATTTTGGCTTCCTGGGTTACGGCCATAATCTTTTGAGCATTTTCCCTGGAGGTGATAATGGCCATGCCAATGCCCATATTAAAAACGCGGTACATCTCTTTTTCATCAATCTGGCCGCGCTCCTGGATAAGCTTAAAAATGGGCGGTACCTCCCACTTATCCAACCTAAAAGTAAGGCCCGGCGGGAGGATGCGGGGGATATTGCCCTCAAAACCTCCGCCGGTAATATGGGCCAGCCCTTTTATCTCCCCCAGCACACCTCTTAGTTCGTTATAGTAAGGGCGGTGGGGCTTAAGCAACACCTCCCCCAGGGTGGTGCCCAGCTCAGGGTAATATTTTTCTAGCTCCTCTTTAGAAGTGCCGAATATCTTTCTTACCAGTGAGTAGCCATTGGTGTGAAGGCCGCTTGAGGGAAGCCCCAGGATAACATCTCCGGCGGTTATATTATTCCCGGTGATGATTTGGTCTTTTTCTACCGCGCCGATGATGCAGCCCACCAGGTCATAACTATCCTCAGTATATAGGCCGGGCATCTCGGCCGTCTCACCACCTATAAGGGCACAGTTAACCTCCCTTAAGGCGCCAGCCATACCGCTTACTAATTCTTCTATTATTTCTTCTTTGAGACTGGGCATGGCAATATAGTCTAAAAAGAAAAGAGGCCCAGCCCCTGTGGTTAAGATGTCATTTACACAGTGATTGACGATATCCTGGCCGATGGAATAGTGCCGGCCCAACGATAGGGCTATTTTTATCTTGGTACCCACGCCGTCAACACTGGAGACTAACACCGGCTCCCGGTAGCCCTTGAGTTCAAAAAGACCGCCAAAAAGCCCCGGCCCCTTAAGCACCCCGTCTCGTGCTGTAGTAGCGGCAATCTGGCCGACCTTCTTTTTGATATCCTGGGCTAAAGGTATATTAACGCCGGCCCATGCATAATTTGGGCTTTCCACTAAATAATCTCGCTAAGTTCGCTTTCCTGCTCTACCGCCCCTTCCAGCGAAAACTTGTCCATCTCAAGCTGGACGGGGACGGGGTACTTACCATTAAAGCAGGCAAGGCAGAGTTCCTGATGCGGCAGGCCTATGGCTTCCACCAGCCCTTCTAAGCTCAGGTATCCCAGGCTATCGGCCCCGATGAATTTTCTTATCTCTTCTACCGATTTTTGGGCCGCGATTAACTCCCAGCGGGTGGCCATATCAACGCCGAAAAAGCAGGGGTGTTCTATTGGCGGAGAGCAGATCCTCATGTGGACCTCTTTGGCCCCGGCCTTTCTTAAAAGGGATATTACCTTGGGGGTGGTTGTCCCCCGCACTATGCTGTCATCCACCACGACGAGGCGCTTGCCCTCTATTACTTCTTTTAAGGGGTTAAACTTGAGCCTTACGCCCAAATCTCTTATCCGCTGGTCAGGCTGGATAAACGTGCGGCCGACATAGCGGTTTTTGATGAGACCTTCTACCTGAGGGATACCGGACTCAAGGGCGTATCCCGAGGCGGCTACCGTGGCTGAATCGGGCACGCCGATGACCAGGTCGGCCTCAACGGGGTACTCCTGGGCCAGCCTTCTCCCCATGGCCTGCCTGGTTGAATAAAGTAACTTACTGTTAAAGGTGCTATCGGGGCGGGCAAAATAGATGAACTCAAAGGCACAGAGAGCCTTTTGGGGCGGCTTTATCTGGTAGCGCTTAATCCCATTTTTATTGATGATAACCATCTCGCCGGGATTGATCTCACTTAAAAAATCAGCCCCGATGTGATCTAAGGCACATGTCTCCGAGGCCACCACCCAGCCGTGCCCGTTAATAGTTCCCAGGCTCAAGGGCCTTGTCCCCAACGGGTCCCTAACAGCAATAAGAGAGTCAGGAGTAAGGATAACCATTGAGTAGGCCCCCTGAAGGCGGCCCATAGCATAGCGCATCCGCTCAATCCACCCTTCACCCGGATATGAGGCCAGCAGATTACCGATGACTTCCGTATCGGTAGAGGTGTGGAAGTGATAGCCGTGCCCGGCAAGCTCCTGCTGGAGGCCTTCGGCATTAGAGATATTGCCGTTGTGGGCAATGGCAAAGGGCTCTTTTCCCTGAGTGATTAAGATCGGCTGGGCGTTGGAAGAGCGGCTGGTGCCTTTGGTGGAGTAGCGGTTGTGGCCGATGGCAATATAGCCATTTAAGTTGCTTAAGATATCTTCGTTAAAAACCTGGAAGACCAGTCCCTGGCGGGCGTAGAGCTTTATCTGTCCCTGATCATTTGTAGCTATGCCAGCGCTCTCCTGCCCCCGGTGCTGCAGCGCAAAAAGGGCAAAATAGGTGATGCGAGCAACATCCTCATCGGGGGCATAGATGCCAAAGACGCCACATGCTTCGTGCAAAGCCTGTCTTCCTTAGCCTTCTAATAGGAACTGATAAACCTATTATAGACCCTGCCCCAGCCGGGGTCAACCGCCGCCCCGCCGTACCGCCGTTGGAGGCACTCCCTTATTTGCCATTGCATTTTTGAAGTGTCATATAGACATATTGACATATCTATGCCTGAGTGTTAGTCTGGGCAGAGAGGTAAAAACTATGGGAACAGCAATGAAGCGCACCACTATTTTCTTAACTGAAGAGCAGCATGAGAGTCTTCGCCGTCTTGCCTTTGAGAAGCGAACTTCTATGGCTGAACTTCTTCGGCAGGCAGCTCTCGAGATATTAGAAGACGAAGAAGATGCCCGTGAAGGTCTAAAGTCCCTGGAAAATAAGGACGGCACTTTGGAGTGGGAGACCTTCAAGAAGGAACAGCTTGGCTTATAGGGTAGAAATTCGCCCTACTGCCCAGAAGCAGTTGCTATCACTACCTAAAGAAGCTCAATTGAAGATTGCCTCTTCTATTGACCAGCTGAAGGATGTTCCTCGCCCACCGAAGGTAAAGAAGCTGGCGGAGGGTGATTTATGGCGCATAAGGGTGGGGCACTACCGGGTGGTGTATGCCATAGATGATGAAACCAGGTTGATCATCGTAGTAAGGGTGGCCTGGCGGAAGGAGAATACCTACCGGGGGCTTTAGCAAGAGGATTTTTAGGTGCCTCCACTGCCGAACAAAGTGTCATACCTGCTAATTAGAGCGTTCAAATATCAGGCCCAATGCGGTACATATCCTGGTAAGACTTTTTAAGGTCTATGTCCTGTTCAAAGGCCGCTTTCAGCCGTTCTATTCTACCGATGAGCTCCTTCTCATCACCTCTTTTTATCACCTCGGCCCACTCGGCAGCCTTTTTTAAAAAGAGCGCTTCTTTATCGGCTAAACCGGGCAGGGTAAGCTGCAGAGAGCTATAAAGCCCGGCATCATCATAGACAACACTGCCGATAAGCGTCAGGAGCAAGCGGTAGGTGGTGCTGCTGGCCTCAAGAGTATCCTTAAANNTAAAATGCTCTAGGTTTACCAGAGTATCTCCGGCCACAAAAGCTATAAAGTGGCTGAGCCCCAGCACTATGCTCATCAGCTCGTCGTGCTCTTCGGGAGCCATAACTTTAACCTTAGCCCCCCGCTCCCCCAGCCAGAGCTCGGCCTTCCTGACCAGCTCCTCACTATTTATGGGGGTAAGAACAACGTTCTGGCCCCTAAGGCCTCGAGCCCCCGGCCCGAAGAGCGGATGGGTACCTAAGAGCCTGGCCTCCCCGAGGTATTGGCCCATCACCCTTACTGGCCCCGCTTTAATTGAAGTAATATCCAGGACAATATGATGGCTTTTTACAAAAGGGCTAAGCCCTTGGGCCACGGCTGAGAAGCTTTTTATCGGGACCGATAGGATAATAAGCTCAGCTGAAGAGGCAGTCTCCAGCTTCTCACTGGTCTCATAAGAAATCCTTTCGGCCAGCTTTTTTAGCTTCTTTTTATCCGCGTCTATGAGGGTGACCCGGTGCCCTTCGGCCGAAAGAAAGCCGGCCAACCACTGCCCCATCCTGCCCGCCCCCCCGATGATGGCCGTCCTCATCCCTACTTCCTCGCCTTAGGATAAGAGCCAAGCACCTTAAAAAAGATGGTTTGCTCCTCGGCCTTCTCCAGGGCTTCCCGGACGATATCATCCTTAATGTGCCCTTCAAAATCAAGATAAAAGTTATACTCCCAGGGTTTTNNATCTTGGTCAGGTTGATACCCCGCCCGGCCAGTTCATCTAAAAAGGAGGCCAGCGACCCCGGCCGATGCTTAACCGAAAAGACAACCGAGGTCTTGTCTTTGCCGGTGGGCGGGCTATACTCCCGGCCAATGATAAAAAAGCGGGTGTAGTTATTGGTGCTATCTTCTATCTCGGCCCTTAAAATATTTAAGCCGTACATCTCGGCCGCGTGCCGGCTGGCGATAGCGGCTACTGCCGTGATGCCCATTTCCCTCACCATCTTGACGCTACCGGCGGTGTCATAGGTGGGGACAAGCTCGGCCCCCAGGTGTTTAAGGAAGGTCTGGCACTGCCCCAGCGCCTGCGGGTGCGAGTAGACCTTCTTAATACTATCCAGGCTCGCCCCGGGGTTGGCAATAAGACAATGTGATATGCGAAGCTCCACCTCACCAGATACCACGAGGTCCGATTCAAGTAGCAGGTCATAGCTTTTACTGATGCTACCCTCCAGGGAATTCTCCACCGGAATGATGCCGTAATTCGATTGCCCCTGGGTTGCGCTATCAAATACATCTTCCAGCTTTTCACACGGCAGAGGTTTTATAGCCGGAGAGAAAAACTGGTAGGCCGCCTCCTCGCTGTAGGCCCCCAGCTCGCCCTGAAAGGCCACCACCATACCCTGGACGGCCCTTGAGGCTTTGAGTATTTCCCCATAGACCCTCCGGGCCACCTCGGGGCTAATATTATAGGAGCGGGCAATCTCGGCTACCCGTTTTAATACTTCCTCTTCCCTCTGGGGAGCATAAACGGGCAGACCGGTACTTGCCTTCTCTTTGCCAATCTTGCCGGCTAGCTCAATCCGCCGGCCAAGAAGAGAAATAATCTCGGCATCAACTTCATCTATCTTTTTTCGTAGTTCTTCTAAGCTCATCGGTTAACCCTCGGAATTTGTCCTCCCCTAAGTCCAAGGTCAGCCAACACAATGCACATCATCGCCTCGACCGAGACTACAACCCGAGGAACGAAACAGGGGTCATGCCTGCCACCAATGACGATTTCTTCTTCGGACATCTTTTTTAGGTTAACCGTCTTTTGAGGCTTTCTAATCGAGGGCGTCGGTTTAAAGGCTAGTCTAGCGATTATAGGTCTACCGCTACTGATGCCGCCTAAGATGCCGCCCGAGTTATTGGTGGGTGAAGTTATCTTGCCTCCCTCAACGCTAAAAGGGTCGTTATTCTCTGAGCCCTTCATTTTAGCCGCCGCAAAACCAGCACCAAACTCCACCCCCTTAACCGCCGGTATGGCAAAAAAAGCCTTGGAAAGCTCACCCTCCAGGGTATCAAAAATAGGCTCACCTACACCAGGCGGGACGTTTAAGGCAACCACCTCAACCACCCCTCCTAAGCTATCACCTTCATCCCGGGCTTTTCTAATGGCCCCAGCCATGAGTTCTGAAGCCTCGGGGTCGGCACAGCCCACCTCACTTTTAGCCACCCTTTCTTTTATCTCTTGGTAACTTACTTTCCTGGCCGGGATGCCTCCTATTTCCACGGTGTGGGCCAGCACCTCAATCCCAGATAGAGCAATAACCTTCCGGGCCACGGCGCCGGCCATAACAAAAGAGGCGGTTATTCGGCCGGAAAACTCCCCCCCACCACGGTAATCACTAAAGCCGCCGTATTTAACATAGGCTGTATAATCAGCACGCCCCGGACGTGGCAGGTGGTGCAACCTCTCATATTCGGTAGAGTCAGTATCGCGGTTCCAGATAACCATACATATTGGTGCCCCGGTGGTGTGCCCGTTAAAGACTCCTGAGAGAATCTCGGCCTTATCTTCCTCGTGCCTGGGCGTAGATAAGTCTCCTTCGGCCCTTCTTCGGTCAAGGTCCATCTGGATATCTTCTGAAGATAGGGACATACCGGCCGGGCAACCATCCACTATCGCCCCAATAAGCTTACCGTGGCTTTCGCCAAAAGAGGTAACCACAAACGCCTTACCTATCTGGTTGCTCACTTAATTTAACTCCTAAAGACTTGATTATGTCCCAGTAGTCGGGATAAGTCTTGGTTACGCACTCTGCCCCTTCAATAAATAACCCACCTTTAGATGCCCCGATGATGCTAAAAGCCATGGCAATACGGTGGTCATCAAAGCTCTTAACCACCCCCTGGTGGGGCTTGCCTCCTTTAATAAATAGTCTATCAGTATCAAGGTGGGTTTGTATGCCTATGGCCCCCAGATTTTCTTTTAGGGCCTTTACCCGGTCTGATTCCTTAAGCCTCGCCCTCCCGATGCCGTTAAACACACTCTCCCCTTTGGCCAAAGCGGCCAGGGCACCAAGCGGCGGCAGGAGGTCAATGGCATCTTTAAGATCAGCCGAGATAGCCAAAAGTTCGCTTTTAGCCACCCTGACACCGCCATCGGCATCTATCCTGGCCCCCATCTGCCGCAGTAAGTCTAGCATCAAACGGTCAGCCTGCAAACTTTCAAGGTTAAGCCCGGTTACCTTCAGCCGGCCCGAGGTTGCCCCAAGAGCCAGCAAAAATGAGGCCGAGGACCAGTCGCCCTCTATTTTAAAGTGAGCCGGGTGGTATTCTTGAGGAAAGACCCTAAATTCCCGAAGGTCAGCTGAGGCCTCAACGCTTACCCCAAAGCTGGCCATAGTGCTAATGGTCATTCGGATATAGTCTTTAGACTGGGGCGGAGTATTCAGTGAAATCTGGATGCTACTTCTGGCTAAAGGGGCTACCAGAAGAATAGCCGAGATAAACTGAGAGCTCATATCACCCGCCATCTCCACCAGCCCCCCATCAAGACCCCGGCCACTAGTAACCAAAGCCCCGCCTTCTTCCCTTATCCCGGCGCCCAGGTCCTTAAGGGCTTTTATCAAAGGAGCGATGGGTCTTCGGGCAAGTAAAGGGCTGGGAACAAGGCGGCACTGCCCGGGGACAAAACAGCAAACCGCCAGCATAAAGCGCAGTGTTGCCGCCGAGTCATAACAGAAAAGCTCCCTGGCGGGTTCATGGAAATTATCTCCTTCTACCAGCCAGAAACCGCTATTTTCAGTTATGCTGGCTCCTATTCCCCCGAGCACTTCTCTGGCCGCCCGGGTATCATCGGCCTCAAGCGGATTATCGAGCCGGCTTTCCCCCTTAGCTAAAGAGGCACAAATAAGGGCGCGGATGGTATAGCTTTTAGAAGGAGGGGCCGGCACCTCACCCCGAACCTCACTTTTATCAAGAAAGACTCTCATACTCCTTGGCCACCTTCCTAGCTACTTCCTCAGGGCTAAGGCCAGAAGTCTCGATGACCACATCGGCCGCCTCTTCATAAAGAGGCTCCCTCAAACTAAAAAGCCGGAAGACCTCACCCGGGTCATGGCCCAGTAGCGGCCTTACCTCCCGCTCGGCCCTTTTAAGGCAGGTATCCAAGCCAGCCTTAAGATAAAAGATATGGGCCTTCTTTTTTAAATTTAGGATGTTAAGCTGGTTAAGCACCACCCCACCCCCACAATCAATAACCAGATTATCCCCCTCCAGCACCTCTTTAACAGCCCTCATCTCAAGCTCTCTAAAGTAGGCTTCGCCGTCCTCACTAAAAATCCGGAGAATCGGTTTTTGGGCTGCTTCCTCCACCAGCCCATCGGTGCTCCTTAATTCCTTGCCCAGCATTGAAGATACCAATCTGGCCACCGATGATTTACCGGCGCCCATAAAACCGGTTAAGGCGAGGCTATTCTTCCTTTCAAGCTTTTTTGGCTCAAGAAAGTTACGCCCCTGGGCCATCATTACCTCAAGAGGGGCCTTAAGGCCGGTCCAGAGTTCAAAAGAAAGCCCCGCCTGGTAGACCAGCATATCCAGCCCTCCGACCACCTTTGCCCCGGCTGCTTCAGCCTCTCTTAAGAGCCTTGTTTTTAAGGGGCTGTAGACGATATCCAAAACGGTAAGCCCTGGCCTAAGTAGCTCTCCCGGAACAGGGGTCCCTTCAACATCGGGGCTCATCCCCCGGCTGGTGGTGTTGACTATTACAGCGGCATTATCAAGCGCAAATTTAAGGTTATCGATGTTTAATTCAAGAGCCGGGACCGGCCGCCCGAACTCTTCTTCAAGTTTGCGGCTAAGCTCTAAGGCCCTCTCCGGGGTCCGGTTAAGGACCGAGAGCCGGGCCCCACTTTGGGCTAGGGCAAAGGAGATGGCCCGGGCAGCACCACCGGCGCCCAGGATAATAAAACCCTCACCCCGAGGGTCTATTCCCTCTTTTGACAGGACCTTAAGAAAGCCCTGGGCATCGGTGTTATAGCCTTTGAGGTGGCCGCTGTGGTTAACTATGGTATTGACCGCCCCGATCTTCTCCGCCAGCATGTCAAGCCCGTCAAGATAAGCTAAGACATCTGTCTTATAGGGTATAGTTACGTTCAGGCCCTTGACCCCAAACCCTCTTACGCCCTCAATTGCCCCTTTGAGGTTTTCTACTTCAAAGGCAAGGTACACCCAGTTAAGGCCGTAGTAGAAAAAGGCCGTATTATGAAGAAGTGGTGAGAGGCTATGGGCTACCGGTCTACCGATAACGGCACAGACCTTGGTCTGGCTATCTACGCCCGAGCAACTCATAAAACCTCAAAACCTCCTCAACGGTTGGCTGACCGGGAGCCGAGGCGGCTTCTTCGGATAAAGAAGCATAGGTAAACTCACCCCCCACCAGGGGGCTTATAAGGCGGCTTAAAAGACCGGCCTCCCCCATAGCAAACGATATAAGATGGTCAAAGTGGGAGAGAAGCTCAAGAACCTTAAGATTATCCTCAAGACACCCAGCCCGGGTTACCACCTTACCGATATCGGCTCCTAAGAGAAATTCCTTTCGGGCTATCTCGGTAAGCTCATTAAGAGCAGGGGTAGTGGTAAGATTATGGTAGGATATAATACATTTGGCCTTCTTTTTGACCAGAGATACGAACGGTGCTATCTCCGGGCTTTCAAGCTCAATATCTATGGATGCGGCCCCCAGTCCCAGGGCTTTTATCAGCTCTTCTTTTCTTTCTTCTTCACTTTTTAACCACCCACCTCCCTGGTCCTTTAAGCGATTGGTGGCCATCCAGGGTATCTTGATAGTCCTGGCGACCTCGGGCCAATTATCCCCCAGCAGGTCAAGGCGTAGCTCAAAGAGGTCAACTAAACCCTCTACCCTCTTTATCTTCTCTATGTCAGCGCCGGTGATAACAGCGCAGATCTTGGGCCTAACTTGTTTCAACTATCTCCCTAACCGCATCTGTATTATCAATCTCTGAGACGAAGGCTTCACCTAAAGAGCCCAGTAACACAAACTTTAGCTTTCCCCCTTCGACCTTTTTGTCCTGCGTTAGCACTCTTATTATTTCTTTCTTGTTCAGTGGTGGCAATTTTGTGGGCAGGCCGGCCCTCCTTATGAGCCCTTCTAGTCTTTCTGGATCATCTCGCGAGAAAAAGCCTAAAAGCAAAGATAGTTCAGCCGCCATTACCATACCGATACCTACCGCCTCACCGTGGGCTATCTTAAATTCACTTACACTTTCAATGGCGTGCCCAAAGGTATGCCCAAAGTTGAGTAAGTGTCTTATGCCAAAATCGTACTCGTCTTTAGAAACTATACTGGCCTTTATTCTGGCGGTACGAAATACAACCTCCTCAAGTGTGTCAGGGTCCTGGTCTATAAGCTGGGAGAGATTATCTTCCAGAAAACAAAAGAAGTCTTTATCGGCAATAACAGCACTTTTAATAACCTCCGCCAGGCCGTTGACAAACTCTTTCCGGGGAAGAGTAGTTAAGGTGGTAATATCACTTAAAACAAGCTTTGGCTGGTAGAAGGTCCCTATCCTGTTTTTGAGCCCGCCGTAGTTTACGGCGACCTTACCACCCAGGCTGCTATCAACCTGACCCACCAGCGTGGTCGGCAGTTGCACTAATGGTAAGCCCCTGAGATAGGTGGCAGCCACAAAACCGGCCAGATCACCTATCACCCCACCCCCCAGGGCAAGGATGGGAGTTGTCCTGTCCACCGCAAGGCCGTCCAGCTGGCTATAAAGCCGGGAGGCGTTTTCCAGGGACTTTTGCTCCTCACCGTCGGGAACAACCAAAGTATTGGCTTTTATCCCATTTTCCTCTAAAGGCCGGTCCAGGGTATTACCGTAAAGGCCTTTAACAACAGGATTGGTGATAACAACACATCTTTTAAAGCCCAACTTCAAAAGCTCTTCACCGGCCCGGTGAAGATTTCCCTCCCCGATAATTACCGGATAGCTCTTCCCTGGAATATCCACGGTTAAAATTTTCACCTTGTTACTCTGGTCCTTGCCACCTGGCTTATTTTCTTGCTGGCCTCAACTATCTCACCTAACTCATCAGGATTAATCATCTGCTGGGCATCCACCAGCGCCTCGGCTGGGTTATAGTGTACCTCAATTAAAAGACCGGAAGCGCCGGCAGCGATGGCGGCACAGCTTAAGCTATAGATTAGGTCCCTTCTACCAGCGGCGTGGCTGGGGTCAACGATAACCGGCAGATAAGACTCCTTTTGGATGACGGGAACAGCGGCCACATCCAGAGTATAACGGGTAAAGCTCTTGCCCTTACCTACCGGCACAATACCACGCTCGCAGAGTATGATGTCCTTGTTGCCTTCGGCGGCGATATACTCCGAAAAAGAAAGAAACTCTTCCACACTCGCGCCGAAGTGTCTTTTAAAGATGACGGGTTTACCCTTTTTGGCCACGGCCACTAAAAGGTCCTGGTTGTACATGTTGCGGGCGCCAATCTGGATAATGTCTACATAACGGGCAACAAGGTCTACCTGCCTCTCCCCCCTAATCTCGGTAACCACCGGCATACCGAAGTGCTCCCCGGCCTCCTTTAACCAGAAAAGCGCTTCCTCGGCCTCCTCAGCTCCCAGAGCACCCAATCCCTGGAACGAGTGGACCGAGGTCCTCGGTTTAAAGACCCCGCCTCTTAAGATTTGGGCCCCGGCCCTCTTGACACCTTCAGCAATCCGGAAAAGCTGCTGGCGGCTCTCAATAGCACAGGGGCCGGCCATGATAACCGGTTCCTCACCGCCAATGGCCACATCACCCACCCTGATAATCCTTCCTTCTCCGTTGCCATACTCGCGGCTGACCAGCTTGTAGGGCGTCTCTACCATCCGGGCTTCTTTGACCCCGGGAAGAGTAGCCAGCAGGGAAAAAGAGACCTTAGTCTCATCTCCTACCACGCCTATTACCGTTCGGAACTCACCCCGAGAAACATCGGCCTTAAGGCCGCAGCGTTCTATTTCGGCCGCAACATTCTGGACCTGCTCCGGGGTAGCACCCTTTTCCATAATGATCATCTTCTCCTCCTCTCATTTTTTGGCTTATAAATTAAAAATCCTCCCGACCTTTCGACCGGGAGGATTTTTTCTTGGTTTCTTGATCTAGCTAGCTAAGCCATGCCCAACCCTCCCGGGTGACGGGAGAAAGTAAAGTAATAATAGCCCCAGAAGAACCTTGGCATAACAGTTACTAATTACATATCACTAAACTAGTTGCGGTGTCAAGCGCACGATTAGCTTTAGCTCGCCGAGCCAGTCGCAGCTACTTGCAAGCATTATAATAGCACTCAGCCCCTTGCAGAGTAGCCTTCCTCTATTTGGCAACTACCGGGCCTATAGGAAGAACAACCCGCCCGTATACCTCATTTAAAACCTGAGCCAGGCCAGCGTAGACAGCCGAGAGGCCACATATGATGCCCTCGTAACCCGCTATCGTACCCACTACTGTACTTCCGGTGGCATCTCTGATGCAGAGAAGGAAAAAGAGTATTGTCAAAGATCCAAATACAAACATGAGAGCCTTATTCAATCTTAGAGTACCAATAAACATCACCAGAGTGAATAGACCCCACATAAAAAAGTAGGCGGCCGTTGCCCCGGAGCTGGTAACAATACTGGTATTAGTGCCGGTTAATGTTTTGGGAAGCATAAAAAGAGCTACCAGAGAGAGCCAGAAAAGACCGTAAGAAGTAAAGGCAGTAGCGCCAAAGGTGTTACCCTTTTTCCACTCCATGATACCGGCAATGATTTGAGCGATTCCCCCATAACAAATACCCATCCCCAGAATCATGGTATTTAAACCGTAAAAACCTGCATTATGGATGTTCAAGAGAACCGTGGTCAAACCAAACCCAAGCAGGCCTAATGGAGCCGGGTTGGCAGTGGTATCCTTGATCTTGGTTAAAACTTCGCCAACTGGATTATCTTGCTTCATTTATTTTATTCCTCCTTTTATTTTTATTAACTGCCCTGCTGGTAACCACGAACCGGAATAGGAATACCGACCTTTAAAAACACTGGCACTATACCTGGCACTATTTCGTATTCCCTGGCACCTCCTCTATCAGGTAAGATTCCTAAGTCTTAAAACAAGTATGCTAATAAAAATAGTAACCCTGGGTCTGGTTAAGTGGTTTGAGCCATAACAGGTTGTGTTATGCGAGAAAGGTTATGCCTGATATAGTCTTTAGAGACTACTTAAACAGTTTATCCCCATTAGTGCTTTCCTGAGCTTTATACTGGGCCTCAGCAGCCGCCCTTAGAGCAGCATAAGCCTGCCTTACTTCTTCAACCGAGGCCTCGTCTTCTAGCGTTGAGATATCACCTATAGGCGCGTTGCTTACTACTGCCCTCATTACCCGCCTCATGATCTTGCCGCTTCGCGTTTTTGGCAGATGATCAATAAAGAAGATCATCTCCGGGGTAGCAATGGCCCCCTCCTTCTGACGGATATGCTCGCGGATATCTTTCCTCATCTCCTCTGAAGGTTGACCAAGGTTATTCAGGGTTATGAACATCACGATCGCTTCGCCCTTGACGGGATCAGGTCGGCTTACCACTGCCGATTCAGCTACACAGCGGTGGGTGATAGCCACACTCTCAAGTTCAGCCGTCCCCAGGCGATGCCCGGCGACCTTAATAACTTCGTCAGCACGGCCAAGGAACCAGAAATAGCCGTCATCATCCTGCATGGCATAATCGCCAGCATAGTAGTAACCCGGGAAACGGTCCCAATAGGTCTTCTGATAAAGCTCAGGTGAATTGTAGATGCCGGTGAGCATCCCGGGCCACGGTTTCTTTATTACCAGATAGCCCCTCTGCCCGCGGGGCACTTCTTCGCCGTTGGTGTCAACCACCATAGGCTCAATGCCTGGTAGCGGGAAAGTGGCTGAGCCAGGCTTAAGTGGCAGCTCTTCAATGCCTGGTGAGGGAGAAACCATAAAGCCTCCCGTCTCAGTCTGCCACCAAGTATCAACTATGCCACAGCGCTCGCGGCCAATATGTTCGTAGAACCATCTCCAGGCCTCGGGGTTTATTGGCTCACCCACACTGCCCAATAACTCAAGGCTATAGAGGTTATATTTGTTAGGCCCATCCGTTCCGTACTTCATGAATGTCCTTATGGCAGTAGGTGAGGTGTAAAGAACATTTATGCGGTGTCTTTCGATGATATCCCACCAACGCTCTATATTAGGATAGTCCATAGCCCCTTCATACATAAATGCCGTGTCACCATGGGCTAAGGGGGCATAGACTACATAACTGTGACCAGTGATCCAGCCAATATCGGCAGTACACCAGAAGATAGCATCCTCCCGCAGGTGAAAGGTCCAATCATAGGTGGAATAGGCATAGGTAAGATAGCCTCCGGTATCATGGACAATACCCTTGGGTTTTCCGGTCGTCCCCGAAGTATAGAGGATGAATAGGGGATGTCCTGAATCAAGCGCTTCTGGCTCAACATAATCATCGGCCTTCTCCAAAGCCGAAGAAAGCCAGATATCGCGCCCTTCAGTCCAGGAGATATTAGTGCCAGTGCGCTTCACCACAACGACCTTCTCAACTGATGAAGTATGATTTAAGGCTTCATCAATTATCTCCTTGAGTTTCAGCACTTTACCCCGCCGGTAACTTCCGTCAACGGTTATCACCACATGCGGCTGGCTGTCATTTATCCTATCGGCCACTGCCTGTGAACTAAAGCCAGCAAATGTCACCACATGGACAGCGCCGATACGAGCACAGGCCAGCATGGAAATAGCCAGCTCGGGTATCATCGGTAGATAAATGAACACCCGGTCGCCCGCTTTTACACCCAGATTTTTAAGCACCGAGGCGTATCGGTTGACCTCCTGATAGAGGTTGGCATAAGTAAGCTTCTTAACTTCGCCACTTTCAGCTTCCCAGATAATGGCCGGTTTATCTTTTCGCCAGCCCTTGGCATGCCGGTCAACACACTGGACTGAGGCGTTGAGCTTGCCGCCCACAAACCACCTGGCATAGGGAATCTGCCAGTCTAAAACTTGATCCCACTCTTTAGCCCAGTCCAGATTATGGGCCTGGACTGACCAGAAGGCCTCCGGGTCTTCTATGGAGCGCTGGTAGAGCTCGCTGTAGCGGCGCCTGGGAAAGGGGTAGACATCAGGATTTATAGTTTCGATAGTTTCGTCCAATTTAGCCATTCTAGCCTCCTTCTTAAAATAATATTTTGCCTGGGTCTAGTTAAGGCGAATATTGGCTGGAGTGAGATGGAAAAAGCGCGATTATAGCAGCTAAAATTATGCCTGTCAAATGGGACATGAAGTTTTGCGGCCATACCAGTAAAATCCGTCTTATTTGACTCTAACATCGTAATCCAACCTCCTTGTATTAAAATACTATCTTGCTGGTTGTTTTCGG
>DFYH01000010.1 GCA_002382615.1 Dehalococcoidia bacterium UBA4087 | reverse complement strand
CCATCACGGATGGTTTGATGGCCAAGAGGATAAAGCTTGTCTTATGGATATGGTGGATGATGCTACTGGGAGAACCCTATCCCTGATGAGCCCGGAGGAGACAACAGAAGCTGGGTATAGAAATTCTACCAGCCAGTTTCCCACAGGCTAAAGGACGGGTGGAACATAAGCATGGAGTATATCAGGACCGATTGGTAAAGGAACTTCGGCTGGCCGGCATCCGGGATCCCAAAGGGGTTAACCAGTTCCTACCTGGATTTACAGAAAGTCTCAACGAGAAGTTTGCCGTGGAGCCTCGAAGCCCAGCTGATTTTCATCGGCTGCTGCCGCAAGACTTAGATCTAGGGATTATCTTTTGCCTAGAGGTTTAACCTGCAATCTACATATGATAAGGAGATGGTACTGCCATAGAACCAACAGAGGACATTTCTAAAGAGTCTTGTCAAGGTCCAAGGTCACTAGCTCGGGCAGCTATTTTGAGGTTACAGGTACAACCCGGGAAGATGAAGGTATTAATCACCCGGAGTCAGGGAATATGGAAGAGCACCCTGTTTGGATGAGCGAATATATTAGCCAGCGGAGAAATACTGTGATAGAATTTCCCAACTAATGAGGGACCCTACCAAATCCTCGCGCCCCAGCCGCATTTTTAGATGGCTAGCTGCAAGGTGGCTTCCTATATTAGTGCTGCTCCTAGTGCTGGCAATCATTTTGGGCGCGTTTTATATTAATAGCAAGCGCCCTGACCTGGTTGAAAATATTAAGGGCTATGGCTATCTGGGTGCCTTCCTCATCAGTATTATCTTAAACGCCACCGTTGTTCTGCCAGCAGGAAACTTCCTTGTCTTGGCCAGCATGGCAACACTGGTGCCCTCACCTACCTTAATAGGACTGGCCAGTGGACTCGGTGCTGGCATAGGCGAACTAACCGGCTATCTGGCCGGTTATAGCGGCCGGGCCATGGTGGGCAATTCAGAGCGCTGGACAATACTAGAACAATGGGTGAGGAAATGGGGAAGCCTGGCTATATTTGGGCTCTCTATAATCCCTTTCGCCTTCGATATAGTCGGCATTATCGCCGGGGTGCTGCGTCTACCCATCTGGAAGTTTTTCCTGGCCTGCTGGTGGGGCAGGAGTATTCTCTATGTCGGCATTGCCTGGGCCGGTGCACTGGGCTGGGAGGCCATCCTCAATCTTTTGGCCTGATCCTTAAGAGTAATAACCCTCCGATGAGAAGATAGAGAAGACAGGCCACGAGCATAATACTATAACCGAGGTTCTCTCCCTGACGGTTGAAATAATCGATCACCGGCCCTATAAGGCTAGCCAGTGCCCCGGCAGCGGCAGTGGCCATGTTAGTGATACCCAGATATTTGGCCTCCTCGTGTGGGGCGATTAGCTCGGTAGCAAGTGCCCAGTTGGCGCTGGAAAAGCCGCCAATGCCCAACCCAATAATACCAGCCGCAACCAGGGCGGCGGTGTAGTCCTTGAAAAGAATAATAAGACCAACACCAATAGCTCCGGTAAAGGCTGAGGCTATACTTAAGGCCTTTCTCCCCACTTTATCGGAAAGAAGGCCAGCCGGGTAGATAGCTAAAAGCAGCCCGGCGACAGCAGTAACCGTAAATTGGGCCGTAGCTGATGCCGGCTGGGGCACCTCCAGCACATCACCCAGATAGTAGAAGGCAAAGCGCTGCAGGGTGGTAAAGGCCATAAACACCAAAAGGCGGGAGACGAGAAAGAATAAGAAGCTTGACCGGAGCTTGGCCTCTATTTTAAAGCTCCGGGAGAAGGCCTCGGCGAGGCTTATGCGTTCGGGGTTAGACACAGGAGGCTCTCTTACCGTGAATATGGTTACCAGCGCCGCCAGTAGCAACATCGCCCAAGGGATAAGAAGCGTTAAGTATAAATAAACATTGCCCTGACCAAGAATATAGTGGTCTATGGTGCTACCCACCAGGAGAACAGCTATGGCTCCTCCGGCCGTTTCGGCTAAGGCCTTCGCTGCTGAAGCCCGGCCTCTTTTCTCCTCCGGGATAATATCGGGGATAAAACCCTGATAAGGGCCCTGAGCAACATTGGCGGTTAACTGAATAAGACAATAAGTTGCAAAGAGGGCCCAATAACTCCCCCAGAAGCCAACAGTCGGCAGTAATAAAAGGACAAGGGTACTACCAGCAAGAATGAAGGGACGCCTCCTACCCCAAGAGGAGGCAGAGTGGTCACTTAAGGTCCCGACCACCGGCTGAGTAACCATGGCGATCAGAAGCCCGCTAAAAGTAATTAAACCCAGATAGGTGTTTTTACTTTCATCGGGGACAAGATCGGTAAGACGAGCCGGCAAAATAAGGGTGTGGAGGCTCTGAGATAAGGCAGTCAGGCCAAATCCCATAGCGGCAATCTTAAGATAATCTAGCCTTCCCGGTTTACTTCTGGCCATTATCAGGGATAAATTACCATCTCCTGAAGCCCTGTTGTCTCCGTGATACCCAGCATAAGGTTCATATTCTGAACTGCCTGCCCGGCGGCTCCTTTTACCAGATTATCCAGAGCGCTTACCACGATAAGTCTCTGAGTCCTCGGGTCAACGCTGGGATAGACCAGGCAGAGGTTGGTCCCCCGGGTTAGCTTGGTGTGAGGGGAGTTAGCGGCAACTCTTATAAAAGGCTCACCCCGATAGAAGTCAGAATACAAGTCTTTGACCTCTTCCTTGTTTATCGGCCGGACCAATTCGGCATAACAGGTACTTAGAATACCGCGGACCATAGGCACAAGGTGGGGCACAAAGGTTATCTTTGCCTTTAGGCCAAGTTTCATAATCTCCTGAGCAATTTCCGGTAGATGGCGATGCCCCTCAATGCCATAGGCAGTAACATCCTCACTGACCTCAGAAAAATGTACGCTCAGGCTGGGTGCTCTTCCCGACCCTGATATCCCTGACTTGCTATCAATAATAATACTATCGCCTATTAGACCAGCTTTTACCGCTGGGGCCAGTGCAATTAGCGCACTGGTAGGATAGCAACCCGGATTAGCTACCAGTTTGGTTGAGGCAATCTCCTTTCGGTAAAGCTCCGAAAGGCCATAAACCGCCTCGCTTAAGAGTTCCGGTGCCGGGTGAGTAAAGCCGTACCATTCATTATAGTCCCCGGCATTTTTGAGTCTGAAGTCAGCCCCCAGGTCAATAACCTTAACACCTCTATTGGAAAGCCTAATGACTTCTGAGGCGCTCTCACCGTGAGGTAGTGCCAGAAAAGCGATATCAACATCACCAAGCTCGGCGGTAATCTCAAGCTTGCTATCTCTCAAGTGGGGCAATACATTACCTAGCTTCTTTCCGACAGCGCTTCTTGATGTGACAGAGGTAAGCTCGACATCAGGATGTTTTAAGAGCAGCCTGCCCAGCTCCATGCCAGCATAGCCGGTAATGCCCGCCACACCAACTTTTACCTTTCCCATCAGGGAAAGGATTTTAACACATTTGCCAGAGTAGTGCGTTAGTGCTAGTATCCTATATCCCAAGGGGGTGACAATGCCTAAAGTCTATATCATAGACGTTACCAACCGTGATGGTGTCCAGACAGCCAAGCTCGGCCTGGCCAAACTGGAAAAGACGATGATCAATCTCTATCTTGACCAGATGGGCGTTTTTCAGTCTGAGTTTGGTTTTCCAACAACGCACCACGAAGTTCGCTACTTAAGAGCCAACCTGGAGCTAGCCGAGACGGGGGTCATAAAATCGCTGCGGCTGGGTGGCTGGCTGAGAGCGATTGTTCCTGATGTCGAGCTAGCTTTCAAATTAGTACCCCATTTAAAACACCTTAATTTATCCATTTCGACATCCGACCAGATGATTCAGGGTAAGTTCAAAGGAAGCAAGACCAGAGCAAGCATTATTGACGATATGCGGCGGGCAGTGTCTGCCGCCCGTGCCCTGGGAGCCGAGAGCATTGGTGTTAATGCTGAGGATGCCTCAAGAACTGACTTAGAGTTTCTGGTTGATTTTGCTCTGGCCGCTAAGGAGGAAGGCGCCGACCGGCTTAGGTACTGCGATACTCTGGGTTATGATGATCCCTTTACCATCTATGAAACAATAGCCAGGCTGGCTGAGCGTATAGCCATGCCTATTGAAATCCACTGCCATGGGGATTTAGGCATGGCGGTAGCCACTTCCCTGGCCGGAGCCAAGGGTGCTATTGACAGCGGTGTTGATGCCTATATCAATACTACCATCAACGGCATTGGAGAAAGGGCCGGCAACGCTGATCTGGTAGCCGTACTTCTGGCAGTTACCAAATCTAAAGGGTTTGCCGGTAAAAACCTTTTGGGCAATAGTATTAATTTATCCCTTGCCTGGAAGATAGCTCGCTTTACCAGCTATGCTTTCGGTGTGCCAATTCCAATTAATCAACCCGGCGTCGGGGCTAATGCTTTTGCCCACGCCTCGGGCATTCACGCCGATGGCGTACTTAAGGACCCCCAGAACTATGAGCTCTATAGCTACGAGGATCTAGGAAGGGGAGAACCGGAGTATGTGGAGACAGGACGGGAGATTTGTGCTGGCGAGTATAGTGGCATATCGGGCTTCCGCTATATTATGGGTGGCATGGCAGTAACCTTTAATAATGATGAAGAGGCCAGGAAAGTCTTGGAGCTGGTCCGCTACGCTAATGTCGAATCCCACAAGCCATTAGTGGAAGATGAGCTCATATTTATTGCTCAATATCCGGAAATAGCTAGAAAACTGCTGACTCTTGTCCCCCTCGAGAATATTCCTTCGGAATAGCGTGATCAATTTATCTCCAATAGGATTTGTGCATAACAGCGTCAAAGAAAACCCGGCAAGGGATTTCAAGTGGGAAAATGTTATCTCCGAGATATGGCTAAAAGAAGAATACGTTCCTGCCCTAGAAGGCCTTGAGGGGTTCTCTCATCTCTTAATCATCTACTACATAGATAAACAACCCAGGCCAGTTTCTCTTAAAGTTCATCCTCGAGGAGACCAGAGTTTGTCCCAGGTTGGTCTTTTTGCCAGCCGCTCGCCGACCAGGCCCAATCCATTGGGCCTTAAACTCGTAAGTTTTATAAAGCGTGAGGAGAATAGCTTAAGAGTGCAGGGCCTTGATGCTCTGAACGGCACGGCCGTTCTTGATATTAAACCTTATCTCCCCGGCTATGACAGTGTCCATGGGGCCAAAGTACCGCCATGGAGCTATTAGAGTTTTACGAGAGGCTTTTAGCCTTTTACGGTGCTCAGAGTTGGTGGCCAGCCCAGACGCCTTTTGAGGTCATGGCTGGAGCTGTTCTGACACAGGGAACTTCCTGGAAGAACGTGGAGAAGGCCATCTCAAACTTAAATAAACTATCACTTTTATCGCCTGACTCCATTCGGTACACAAGTGATGAAGAGCTAGCAGATGTTATTCGCCCCTGCGGCTTTTACATGGTAAAGACTCAAAGACTCAAGAACCTGATGGATTGGCTTCAACGCTATGATGACAATCTGGCTAAGCTGGCATGTAAAGAAACATCTACCCTGCGCCGTGAGCTTCTGGAAGTTAAAGGCATCGGAAAAGAAACAGCCGACACCATTCTTCTTTACGCCCTGGGGAGGCCAGTCTTTGTTATCGATGCCTATACCAGACGTATCCTTGAGCGGCTGGGCATAGGGCCCACCAATGCCAGTTATGATGAACTACAGGAATTTTTTGAGGGAAATTTGCCGCCCGACCCCCAGCTTTTCAATGAGTTTCATGCCCTCATCGTAAAACTGGGCAAGGATGCCTGTACAAAGAGGCCATTATGTCTCAGATGTCCCCTTGGTAACACTTGCCCTTTCTATCAGTCTTAAGGCCACCTCAAGCGGCACATCTGACTGACCCAGCATTGTTTCGGTGTTTTCGTCCAGGCCATGATAGTCACTACCACCAGTTGGGAGCAGGTGATATTTTTCTGACCAACCAAGAAGAAGATTTCTTTCCTCTTCGGTATAGCCATTATAATAAACCTCAATACCCACCAGCCCATAGGGTAAAAGACCCTTTATCAGCTCTTCAGCCTTGGGGCTAAAGAGAGGATGGGCCAGCACCGGAAGTCCGCCGGCTTTTATTACCATCTCTACTGCTTCGGTAGGGGTGGTCTTGAGCCGCTCGACATAGGCCGGGCCACCATAGCCAATGTATTTATCAAAGGCCTCTTTGAAAGAACTAATGTAGCCCTTTTCCAAGAGGCTCTGGGCAATGTGAGGGCGCCCAACTGTGCTGCCACTGGCTATTTCCTCAACCCGGGACCACTCAATATCCATGCCTAACTTGTTTAACTTATCGACCATCTTACCGGCCCTTTCTTTTCGAGACAACTTAAAGGTCTCTAGTTTGTCTAAAAGTTCCCGGCTGTGGTGGTCTATATAATAGCCGAGGATGTGGGCCTCTCCCTTATCATAATAGGTGCTAATCTCAATTCCAGGGATAAAGGTAAAGCCAGATATCTTACCCCCCTCCTCGGCCGCCGGATCAATGCCGGATACGGTATCATGATCAGTAACAGCAATAACATTAACGCCCAGCAAATAAGCTTTACGAACGATTTCAGCTGGAGAAAAGCGCCCATCAGAGGCAGTGGTGTGAAGGTGAAGGTCGACACAATTGCTCATTCGTCCTCTTCCCGATAGACCCTTTCTATTCCAAGGGCAAGGCCGGTCTTCTCATCCAGAGTAATCAGAGCACCGTTTAACATCGCCCTTCCTCGGGCTACCGGCAGCCGCCCCGGTGTGGCAGTAAGAAAGCGATCAAGGGCCGCCTGGGTATCATCGCCTATAACCGAGTCCCTAACGCCACTCATGCCGAGGTCAGTAATGTAGGCTGTACCCCGGGGTAGAACACGATTATCGGCGGTGGCCACATGAGTATGAGTCCCCAGCACAGCGCCAACACGGCCATCAAGGTAGTAACCCATAGCCATCTTCTCTGAGGTGGCTTCGGCATGGAAGTCTATAATGATCATCAACCCCTTACTTCCCATGTTCTCAAACAGTTCATCGACAGCGCGGAATGGACAGTCAAACTCTCCAAGAAAGACACGGCCTATCAGATTGACAACTACAAAGTTGCCCTTTACTAAGTAGCCCCGTCCAGCAACACCGGGCGGATAATTTAATGGCCTGATCAAGGGTAAGCTACCACCCATATAAGGTATGATTTCCTTATGGGTCCAGATGTGATTTCCAGAAGTAAGGACATCAATGCCATAGCCTAAAAGTTCATCGGCTATGGTCGGGGTAAGTCCATAGCCGCCGGCCGCGTTTTCAGCATTGGCAATAACGAGGTCTGGCTGATGGTTCTCACGAAGAGACTCAAGAAATACCTTAACCACTCTTCTACCAGGCTGCCCGACGATATCTCCGATAGCCAGTATTTTACTTGGCATAATCAACAGCCCTTATCTCACGAAGTACGGTAACCTTTATCTGACCGGGATACTGCAGAGTCTCTTCTATCTTCTGAGCTATGTCACGGGCCATTTGGACGGCCTTAAGGTCATCTACCTCAGTTGGACGCACCATTATCCTTATCTCACGCCCTGCCTGAATGGCATAAGACTTGGCCACACCAGCAAAGCTATCGGCAATCTCTTCGAGGTCTCTTAATCTCTTGACATAGTTCTCTATATCTTCTCTTCTGGCCCCTGGTCTTGAGCTTGAGATAGCATCGGCCGCTGAGATCAGAAAGCCCCAGATACTGATGTTTTCGGTATCTAGATGATGTTCAGCAATTCCTTTGACAACCTCAGGAGATTTTTCACGCTGTCGGACTATTTCAGCTCCAATAGCAGCATGTGTCCCTTCCACTTCGCGGTCAACTGCCTTGCCAATATCGTGAAGAAGCCCGGCTCTCTTGGCCAGATTAACATTTAGTTTAAGCTCAGCGGCCATCTTGCTCGCCAGAAGCGCCACTTCTATACTATGCGCCAGGACATTTTGCCCATAGCTAGTGCGATATTTAAGTCGGCCCAGGATTTTAATGAGTTCAGGATGGAGCCCTCGAACGCCGGCCTCAAAGGCAGCTTCCTCGCCAGCCTTCTCTATCTCCTCTTCTACCTCGTTTTTGGCCTTGGCTACCACCTCTTCAATGCGGGCTGGATGTATGCGGCCATCAAGGACAAGTTTGGTAATCGCCTGACGGGCGATCTCTCGCCTGATAGGATCAAAACTGGAGAGAGTAACTGCCTCAGGTGTATCGTCAATAATAAGATCAACGCCGGTAGCCTGTTCGATAGCTCTGATATTCCGCCCTTCGCGGCCAATCAGCCTTCCCTTCATCTCATCATTAGGTAACGGGACAACGCTGACAGTGGTCTCCGTGGCTACTTCTGAAGCGCTTCTCTGAATTGCCTGGACAATAATCTCCTGAGCTTTCCGGTTGGCTTCGGCTCGTAACTCGGCCTCCCAGCGATGAAGCCTCTCTACTTTCTCCTGGGCAAGCTCGCCCTCAAGTCTTTCTAAGATTATATTTCTGGCTTCTTCAGTAGTCATTCGAGCAACGCGCTCAAGCTCACCTGCTTGCCTGGATTTTATATCCTCCAGGCTGGCCCTTAATTGCTCCATCTCCTTCTCTTTGGCCGAAAGCGTCTTCTCTTTTTGAGCCAGGTCATTCAGTTTATGCTCCAGTGTGGTCTCCTTCTGGGCGAGTGTGGTCTCTCTTCGCTGAAGCTCGTTACGGCGTTCCTGAATCTCCCTTTCCAGGACCACCCTTTCGTTTTCAAGGACTTCTCGGGCTTCCTTAACTAGCGCCCTTGCCTCACTCTGGGCCTCAGAGATGATCGTGTCAGCCTTCTTCTGGGCAGCACCTGATTGGCGGTTAAAGGCGGTCCCCTTAAGGATAAACATCGCCATACCGCCGAAGACGGCGCCGATAATAAAACTAAAAAATATAGCTAAAACAGTATCTATTCCCATCTTTCTATACTCCTTGTAGAAATTTTCTTAATGGTTTCCATGGCAAGACCATGACTAAAGCCATGCCTCTTAAGAAAGTTATAGAGGTGACTTTCCAACTTCGCATCATGAGAAAGCTTTCTGGCCTTTCTAAGGGCCATCTCGTAAGCTATCTCCTCATCGTCTATATCATTTATTGTCTCATCGACGATCTCCTGGCTTATACCTTTCTTTCCCAGTTCCAGAGAGATCATCTTTTTACTACGCGGCTTTGAATTTAAGCGGCTCTCTTTCCACAGACGGGCAAAACGAAGGTCATTGATAAGACCCACCTCTTTCAGATGAAGAATGGCTTCGCCGATTTCCTTTTCAGAAAAGCTTTTCTTAGCAAGAAGTCCTCTTAGCTCAGATTCGCTCCTCGGACGATAGTCCAGATATTTAATGGAAAGACTGAGGCATTCTCCAGGCCTCTCTTCAGCTTTATCTGCTGCTGCTGGTCTTTTTGTCATAGCCATACCAGATTTAACCTTAACCAGGGTAGCCGCAGAGAGATGCCTGGACTTATTCAGGAGATAGAGGCCCGGAACTTGAAAACAAAGTAAGCCTGAGCCATCTTATTCAGAGGACCAGACCCAAGCTCTTGATTATTCAACCGTTGGATTATCAGTATCACCGCCAGTATCCGCTAAAGCCTTTATGTCCTGTTCGATCTTAGCCGCTGTTTCAGGGTGCTCTACTAAGAACTGCCTGGCATTCTCTTTGCCTTGCCCTAACCGAATATCACCATAAGAAAGAAAGGCACCGCTCTTTTTAATAACTCCTCGGGCAACACCAAGGTCGATGATGTCTGATTCTCGACTTATGCCCGAGCCAAAAATGATATCAAACTCCGCTACTCGAAATGGTGGGGCAACCTTGTTCTTGACTACCTTGGCCCTTACACGGCTGCCGATGATTTTATCACCCTGGGTTATACTCTCAACGCGCCTAAGGTCTATTCTCACCGAGCTATAGAACTTTAGAGCCCGGCCTCCTGGAGTAACCTCGGGGTTACCAAAGATAACACCTATCTTCTCTCTTAGCTGGTTGATAAAGACCAGGGCGGTCTTAGAACGGCTGGTGGCCGCCGCCAGCTTTCGCAGTGCCTGAGACATGAGACGGGCCTGCAGACCAACAAAAGCATCCCCCATTTCTCCCTCAAGCTCAGCCTTGGGCACCAATGCTGCCACGCTGTCGATGACGATGCCATCAACG
This sequence comes from Dehalococcoidia bacterium UBA4087, assembly GCA_002382615.1. Lineage (GTDB taxonomy): Bacteria > Chloroflexota > Dehalococcoidia > Dehalococcoidales > UBA4087 > UBA4087. Next base: position 13,377 of record DFYH01000010.1, on the reverse strand, counting down.
GCCTCGCTCCTTACCAGTATATCAGTTATCTCCAGGGCTTCCTCGCCGCTATCGGGCTGAGAAATAAGGAGTCGGTCAAGATCAACACCACAACGACTAGCATATTGTGGATCAAGGGCATGCTCAGCATCAATATAAGCTACCCGACCGCCAGCTTTCTGAGCACTCGCAATTATGTGCTGGGCAAGTGTTGTTTTCCCCGATCCCTCAGGGCCGAATATCTCGGTGATTCTCCCCCGCGGTATACCACCAACCCCCAATGCAATATCAAGCGCCAGCGACCCGGTGGAGATGACATCTACTGCTCGGATCGCCGTCTGGTTAAGCCTCATGATAGAGCCTTTGCCGAACTGCTTCTCTATCTGCCCGATTGCCAGGTCTAGTGCCTTTTCTTTCTCTGTGGTCACTTCGCAATTGGTATCATAACATAAAGTTTTTATTATAGCAATTTAATTGAAGGGCGATACTCAGCCCTGTTCTGAGGTGATTCCCATACCTCTACCGAAACAATCTCTATAGCTATCTTTTTATGCAATGTTTCGTAGATTACCCGGGAGATATTCTCAGCTGTCGGATTTATCTTATCAAATGGAGATACATCATTAAGACAGGTGTGGTCAAAGACCTGGATTACTTCACCGACCTCCCCTTTGAGACTTACGAAATCATAGACCATGCCCAGCTCATTGAGCTTCTCGCTCTGTAGCTTGACGATGACCTTATAACGATGGCCGTGAAGCTTTTCACACTTACCACCATATCCACGAAGGTAATGCGCCGCTTCAAACTCTTCGACAATTGATATTTGATACATCTATCACACCAACCTTTCTAACCTTCCCAGTCTCTTCACCCAGCTCCTCAAGTATCCCGGCAACCGTCTTATCACCCGGAGGCACCCTTAAATCGGAGGCTATCTCAACCAGAGGCACTAAGACAAAGGCTCTCTCCTTTAGCCCGGGATGAGGTATGGTAAGCTCAGGGCTATTGAGCACAATCTCATTATAAGCAATTATATCAATATCTATCGTACGGGGAGCATTATGACTATTGGTAGTGCGGCCAAGCTTTCTTTCGATACCCTGGGCCAGCCTGAGCAGCTCTTCGGGTGAAAGTGAGCTCTTGATCTGACAGGCAAGGTTAAGGAATGCCGGTTGATTAACAACTCCAAAAGGTTCTGTTTCATAGACCGATGATATAGCTACTATGTCAGCCTCTTCAGAGAGAAACTTTAAAGCCTCCCTTAGATTCTTCATCCGGTCACCCAGATTTGAGCCGAGGCTAAGATAGATAGCTTCGAGGCTACCCGTCATATCTTCCTCTCACGACAGCATCACTTATCCGGCAGACTCTTACCGCCTCTTTGACATCATGAACTCTAACAATGTCAGCCCCACCAGCTATGGCCAGAGCTATGCTGGCCAGTGTCCCTTCCAGCCTTTCCGTTACCGGTAAATTTAGCACCTGCCCAATAAAAGACTTACGCGATGTCCCTATCAAAATAGGCCTATCAAGCGCCTTAAGCTCATTTAAGCGCCTCAATATTTCCAGGTTTTGCTCGAGTGACTTGCCAAAGCCTATACCGGGGTCAATGATAATATTTTCAAGGCTTACCCCAGCTCTTAAGGCCAGGGTAATTCTCTCTCTTAAGTCTCGGGTAACCTCAGCGATTATATCTCCATTAAAGGGGCGTTCCCTTTGATTGCTAGTGATAACCAGCCCGGCACCGTACTTGGCGGCTACTTCGGCAATAGCCGGGTCCTTCTTTAACCCTGAAATGTCGTTAATCAGGCTTGCCCCAGCTTCAATAGCCCGGGAGGCAACCTCGGCTTTACAGGTGTCAATACTCAGAGGAATATCTATCTCCCGACTTAACTTTTCTAATACTGGCACAACGCGCCTTATTTCTTCCGTAGCACTTATACCAGCCGCACCAGGCCTAGTTGACTCACCCCCAATGTCTATAATATCAGCCCCTTCATTAAGAAACCGCCTTGCTAAAACGAGGGCTTTCTCAGCGGCATAGTCCAGGCCATCACCAGAAAAAGAGTCGGGCGTCATATTTATGACGCCCATAACCAGAGTCTTATATCCCCATTTGGAGGGTAAACATTTTTCAATCATAGTTTCCTAAATTATAACAACTGCCACGGCCTAACACACTGCTACTGACTGAGGGCTAACAATTCTTTGAGATTAGAGGACAAGGTAGCCAAAAGATTAGAAAGGGCGCCCCTTAATTCCGATCGCTAATAAATTATTAAATTAACTGGCCTGAACACAGATTTATTGCACCACACTATAAAACAGACAGCACGCACTTTGGCTCTCCAAAAATTAGCCGTCTAGTGAAAAGTACCCCTATGATGAGGCAAGTGCCCGCCGACCACTTATCTCGTGTCTTTGGTACCAGACGTCTATGGCATTCACGATACCATCAACATCATCATAAACTCTTAGAAGATTTAAGTCCCCTTCAGAAATAAATCCTTTTGGAAGCGTTTGCTTCCTGAGCCAGAGAAGAAAGCCATTCCAATAATCACTGTCAAAAAGGAGTACTGGAAATGGCCTTATCTTTTTCGTTTGCATAAGGTTAAGAACTTCGGTCAATTCGTCAAGCGTACCCTGCCCGCCAGGCATGATAATAAAGGCAGTGGCGTATCTTACCAGCATGACCTTACGCACAAAGAAGAACTTAAAGTCAAGCGAAATGGTGGTGTACTGGTTTTTAGCTTGCTCCTCGTCTAGCTCTATATTAACACCAACCGAGGGAACGCCTGCCCTTAACCCACCCTTGTTGGCTGCCTCCATAACACCGGGGCCCCCACCACTAATGATGCTAAACCCCAGTTTACCCAACCGGTAGGCTATTTCCTCAGTTGTCTGATAAAGTTTATCCTCTGGTTTTATCCTGGCCGAGCCATAAAAAGATACGGCCGGTTCAACACCAGCCAGGCGATCAAACCCTATCGCAAATTCCCCCATTATACGGAAAAGCCGCCAAGACTCTTCTCGGGTCAGTTCATTTATCTCATAGCTATTAGCCATTAAATTCTCCTTATCTGCTTACAGTGCCCTGGCCCATCTCACCGCATTGAGAAATATCTCAAAAGCATTGCCCTGATCACCTTCTCTGGTCCAGCGAGGATATTGAGAGGGCTCGATATGTCTTTCCGGGTGAGGCATTAATCCAAAAATACGCCCGCTTCTATCACATATTCCAGCAATATTTTTTATTGATCCATTGGGGTTCCAGGGGTAACCAACTTTGTTTCCTGCCCTATCGGTATAGAAGACAGGTGTGTCTATATCACCCAGTATTTTAGCACCGGCTAAAAACTTGCCTTCACCGTGAGCCACTGGTAAATATAGCTTTTCTAACCCTGAAGTAAAGACGCAATTACTATTGGGATTGACCGATAGATATACCCAGCGGCATTCGAACTTCCCCGAGTCATTAAAAGTAATAGTAGCAACCTGAGATTGTTTATTGTTTCCCGGCAGGATCCCAGCCTTTACCAGCACCTGAAAGCCATTACAAATGCCGAGGATAAGCCCTCCACGGCTGATAAAGTGCTCAAAGTCAAGAGCCAGACTTCTTTTTATCTCGCCAGCCAAAATTCTGCCAGCTCCAAGGTAATCTCCATAAGTAAAACCACCCGGGATAACCAGTATCTGGCAGTCATCAAGATTTCTTTTCCTTCTGGCAAGTTCGCCAATCTGAACGAATGATACCTCACCACCGGCCTTCTCAAGGGCAAAAGCAGTTTCAATATCACAATTTGTCCCTGGCGCCCTCAGTACAAAGACTTTTACTACCATTCAAGTGTCCTCTGCCAGGCCTCTTTGAGCTCTATTAAAGGGCAGGAGATGACCTTGTGCCCGTTAAGACCATAAACTTCTAAGAAGGGCTCATTCTTTACACGCCCTATGAGGGCCAGGTCACTACCAGACATTATTTCTTCGAAACGACCTTCATTCTCAGGCGATACCTCAACGAGGAATCGGCTATTGGATTCAGAGAAAAGTATAATATCATCCCTAGTAATCTCCTCAGATAACGGGACAAGTCCGAGGTCTATTTCGGCTCCCAGCCCGCCAGAGAAGGCCATCTCAGCTAAAGATACTCCTAAACCACCCTGGCTTAAGTCATGGCAAGACAAAAGTAGTCTTTCGGCGGCTGCCTGACTTATCTTTCTCATATTATATTTAGCCCTCATCGGCCATATAGTGGGGGCCTTATTTCCGGTAGCCCCGTACAAGGCGAAGTACTCCGAGCCTCCAAGCTCATCGCCAGTTAGCCCAACGATGTAGATGAGACTATCCGGCTTTTTAAAGTCCATAGAGAGCGTCAGAGTTGTATCTTCCATAACTGACATAGCTGAAATAAGAATAGTGTAAGGAATAGATATAGTCTTATCCTCTAAAGTAAAGGTGTTATTTAAGCTATCTTTCCCCGAGATAAAGGGCACCCCATAGGCAATTGACATATCGTAACAGGCCTGGGCAGCCCTAACTAACGCCCCCAAACTTAATTCATCTACTTCCCCCCAGCAGAAATTATCAAGCAGGGCAACTCTTTTAAGGTTTCCGCCCACAGCAATAATTTGTCTAAGGGCCTCGTCTATAGCTGAAGCAGTCATAAGATAAGGGTCAATATCACCATATTTAGGATCTAGGCCACAAGAAATAATAAGCCCTTTCTCAGAACCCTGGACAGGTTTGATAATAACACCATCCCCTGGCCCGTCATTATTCCTGCCGACAAGTGGCTTAAGCACACTTGTCCCTTGAACCTCATGATCATACTGGCGGATGACCCATTCACGGCTACAAACATTAAGTGAACCAAGGGTCCTCATGAGAGCCTCTTCAAGGTCTACCTTCTGGGGTAGCTCAGGCTCAGGATGAACCACCTTTTGCCATTTGGCCTTCAAATTAAGAGGTGGCCTTCCACGATGCAGAAAATTCATCTCAAGCTCACCAACCACATTCCCTTGATAAGAAAGATGTAGCTTCCGATCGCCGGTAAATTTACCGATAACGGTTGCCTCTGTCCCTGCCTCTTGAAAGACCCGGGCTAACCTATCAAAGTTCTCCGGTGGCACTGCCAGCACCATCCTTTCCTGAGACTCGGAAATCCAGATCTCTGTATAAGAAAGACCGGAGTATTTTAGAGGTACTTTCTCCAGGTCCACACGAACACCTGTCTCGGCAGCCATTTCACCAACTGCCGATGACAACCCCCCGCCACCACAATCAGTAATCCGGCTAAAAAGCCCAGCATCTCGCGCCCGAAGTAAGGCGTCTATAACCTTTTTCTCCTCCAGGGGATTACCAATCTGGACTGAGCTCTGAGCACTATCCACCGAACGCTGGTCAAGAGCCCTGGAGGCAAAGGTAACACCACCAATCCCATCTCGTCCCGTCCGGCCGCCAACAAGAACTACCAGGTCTCCTACCTTTTCCTTCCCCGGCCTGGCCATATCACTGGGAATAAGCCCAACGGTACCACAAAAGACAAGTGGATTTGTAATGTAGCGCTCATCGAAAAACAGGGCACCGCTGGCCGTCGGAATCCCCAGACGATTACCGTAATCAGCTACTCCAGCCCTTACACCCTTAAATACTCGTTTAGGGTGCAGTACACCTAATGGCAACTTATCATATGGTAGCTCAGGCGATCCGAAGCAGAATACATCAGTATTGAAGATAGGTTTAGCCGAAAGTCCTGTACCCAGGATGTCACGGACAACGCCACCTATACCAGTAGCTGCTCCACCGTAGGGCTCTATAGCCGAAGGATGATTATGAGTCTCCACTTTGAAACAAACTGCCCAGTTATCATCAAAGGCAACAACACCCGAATTGTCTACGAAAGTAGATAGACACCACGGCCGATTAAGCTCAGCGGTGGCTTTTATAATGGTGCTTTTTAACAGGTTGTTAATGGTTCTACCTTCAAACTCAATATTTGCCTTAAATGTTTTGTGAACACAATGTTCCGACCATGTCTGGGCAATTGTCTCAAGTTCTATATCAGTCGGATTGCGGCCCAATTTATTAAAGTAGTCCATGATGGCCTTAAGTTCGTCATGACTGAAGTTAGAATATAGTCCGCCGTTAACTCCACCGACCGAATTAAAAATATCAACCGTCTTAAGTTCAAAATGGTATTGAGGAGGCTCACTAAAGGTCATCTCGCCCAAGACAATATACTCAATCATCGGGTTGTAGAGCAGGCGGCTGGAAAGCCAACCAAGTTCGTTATCACTCAGCTCTCCATGAATAAGATACCTTCTGGCAGTTCTTACAGCTTTTATCCCTTCTATACCAAGCCCGCTGATAGCTTCAAGAAATGTCTCGGCCACCGGATCACTGACACCGGGAAGATAAGCTATCTCAACAGAGCGGCCGCCTAAGTCAGGATAATCAAGAAAGTATTCTTGTGTTATTGGGTCGGCGAGAAGTTCCTCAGCTATCTTCTTTATTTCGCCGGTAGTGGCCTCACCGGCAAGGTAATATACATCATTTACTCTTATACCAGTAACAGAAAATAAGCCAAGATCGCGGGCGTCGGCCAGAAGACCCTCACTGCGGGGATCGGAAAAAGATTCTTTGGTGGTAATTTCCAGGCGAAAGAGCACTGCTCAAAATTCTATTCCTTTTTGCAGGACCGTTCAAAGTGCTCAACAATCAATTAGGGTGAGCCTGATATTTCAGATATTAAAGCAGGCACCTTGCCCACCTCTTCCGATCTCGGCGGCAGGTAGAGATAAAAAATATAACATACAAGTAGCAGGCTTAATGGTATTGAACAATAGAGAGGTACTGGTACAAGGATGATGAAAGCAATCATGTGAAGCAGGAAGAAGAAAGGAGGCAGAAGGCCTAGAAGCCGCCTCTTAGCCGAGGAAGAAAAGGACAATTCCGCCAGGTCATCAAGGCCGATAGCTAAAGCCAGGGCCACCGAACCTACAGCGGGATAGAAATAAAATACATAGGTAACCCTATCGGTAACCAGAGTCGCCGGTATCCAGAAGAGGTAAGTAGTAGTAAACCATGAGAAAGGTAGCAAAGCGGCATTATTACCCTTGAGGCATTTATATATTATGTAACCAATAGAAGGTATTATCAATGCCCAGAGCGTGGGGCTAATCATCCCAACATACCTTGGATCAGAGTAGTAGGTGATAGCCTTGGGCAGAGCTATCCATTCCCAGGGGTAGCTAGCAATCTCCTGAGGATAGTCAGTAAAAGTAAGAGCACCGGTACCACTCAACATCATTCTGATGTCTTCAACAGGGTCTCGCCATTGGTGGAAAATAAAGTAGTTAAAGACCGGGGAAAGAGCAACGAAACTTATTGGTGCAACAAGCATAGAGCCTATAAAGCGGACTGGCTTCTTGTAGCCCGTCAGAAGCCAGTGAAGCCCAATGGCCAGTATAAAGAGCGCTCCGTTTAGCTTCGCAAGAGCCGACAACCCGATAGCAAGCCCGGCAAGCGGCCAATCTCCTCTAAGGTACAGCCACAGGGCCAGAAAACCAAAGGCGACTGAAAAAACATCCAGCATACCAATGCCGCCCTGCACAAAGCTAAGGTTCTCGAAGGCAAGGATGGCTGTAGCTAGTATAGAAGTTCTGGAAGATAGACCGATTCTCCTTGATATAAAGTAAAAAAGAATAATGGATACCTGACTTGCAGTAACAGCAAAGATTCGCCAACCAATAGGGCCATCGCCAAATATATGCATCCCCCAAACAATAAATAGCTTACCTAAGGGGGGATGCTCAGTACGCAGACTACCCTCGCCAGCAATAATTTGGCGTCCATCAGTAACGTAATGATACTCATCAAAAATAGTAGATGTGGCATTGTTGATGATAACCGCGTGAAAAATAAGCGTTGTTAGAAAGATGATGGTAAGTCCAAAATATTCCCAGTGATAAAACTTCTTAAGGTAACCAGCTATCTTCGCCATGACCACGTCCACCAGTTGTTAGCCAGATAATTCCAGAGCGTCGCCAGGACAATGCCAATAATGTTAGAGATAAGATAATAAAGCCCCAGCATATCGGTAAATAGCCAGGTTGAACCCAGATTTATGCCAGCTCCAACAAAGCTCGCCAGATTGAACTTCCCCAGCCTCCCCAGGAAAGCTATTATACCCGGACTATTGCGGTCAGGAAAGGTGAAAAAGTTGTTGAGCAAAAAATTAGAAATGATCGATGTTTCAATACCTATAGCATTGGAGACAACATAGTGAAGCCCGATAAATTCGGTCAAAGCCCAGGTAAGGCCGAGGTTAACACCCACACCGCTTAAGCCCACCAGACAGAACTTGATAAAACGGTCTAGCTCTCCTGAGCGCCTCATCAAATCGAAAATATGTCTTAAATAGTCTACCTCTTGGCGTAGGCCGAGTTTACTTTTACCATGGCTCCTGAGCTTAAAGGAATACGGTACCTCGGCTACTTTTTGGTACTTTCCGAGTACCAGTATCTCTAAAAGTATCTTATAACCTACAGGCTTCAGATCTTTACCACTTATAATATACCGGCGAAATGCAAAAAAACCTGACATGGGGTCTTTAACACATCTTGTCTGAGGGAGAAAAAGATGGGCCAGTAAAGTGGCCCCCTTAGAAATTACTTTCCTGGTAAGCCCCCACCCCTCCGAACTACCACCGGTAACATATCTTGACGCCACGACCAGCTCGGCCCCATTATCTATCTCCTTTACCATTTGAGTCAGGACTTCGGGAGGGTGCTGAAGGTCAGCATCCATAACGGCAATAACATCTCCCTTAGCCTCAGCTATGCCATCAACAATAGCCGAAGCCAGTCCCCTTTTCCCGATGCGCTTTATAACCTTTATGTTGTATCTCTCCGAGAGTAATAAGGCCAGTTCGGCGGTACCGTCATGGCTATTATCATCGACTATGACAACTTCGTAATCCTGGCCATCTAAGGCACCGGCTATCCCTTCTGCCAGCGGCCTGATGTTGTCCTTTTCGTTATAGGTAGGTATAACAATGGATATAAAGCCCATTTTTATGTCTTATATTACCATGAGAAGAGTCTATTTTTTAAACGGAGTAAGGGAAGAAAAGTTACTGCCATAGTTAAAAATAGCCAGTCTTACTTGTCGATATAACACCTGATAGTTTATCCCCTTGCCTCCGCTGGGGTAGCTTGGTCCTAAAACCCGCACCAATCACCCGGCTTTGACCATCCCCGTGCCACAGTGTTAAACTTTAGGCCTAATCTTAAGAGAGGAGCAAAATATGGTAACCGATGAAACCGACCTGACCTTTGAAAATGCAGTCTTAAAATCAGAACTACCTGTCCTGGTTGATTTCTGGGCCCCCTGGTGCGGGCCCTGCCGAATGGTAGGACCAATCGTGGAAAGACTTTCCGAGAAAAACAAAGACAAGATGAAGTTTTGCCGTATAAATGTCGATGAAAATCCACAGGTTGCCTCGAGGTTCCGCATTATGTCTATTCCAACGTTGATGTTTTTCAACAAAGGCAAAGTAGTAGATACTGTTATTGGTGCCGTTCCTGAGACAACGCTACAACAAAAGATTAATTCTGTTCTTGCTGCTGTGGGTTAAACTATTCAGACATACGGCTAGTACCGGCAACTGGAATAACTGTCGGCTTTTTATTTAAAGGATGAGGAAAGACGATACTTCCTGCTCCATATATATCTTTTACGGTTCTCCCAGTAATCACCTCCTCTGGTTGGCCAGACTTATAGATCCGACCTTTATTTAGTAAGATAATCTGGTCACAGTATTGGGCTGCCAGGTTAAGATCGTGAAGCGCCATAATAATGGTTACCCCTTTCCCTCGAGCAAGTTTCTTTAGTAGATCAAGCACTTCAACCTCACGGCCGATATCAAGGTTAGAGGTAGGTTCATCAAGAAGTATAATCCTCGTACCCTGAGCAAGAGCCCGGGCAATAACAACGCACTGGATCTCACCACCCGAGAGCTCACCTATCCGCCTTGGAGCCAGTGTACTGATGCCGACCATTTCCATAGCCCTACGAGCAATAAGATGATCTTCTCTTCCTTCCCAGTCAAATAAACCCATATGAGGGTTTCGCCCCATAAGGACAATCTCATAGGCGGTAAAGAGGCTCGGAAGAAGAGGGAATTGAGGCACAACGCTGACCATAGTGGCAAGTTCCTTTTGACTATAATTTCCGATATTTCTGCCATCTAACAAGATTTTGCCTGAAGAGGGAGTAATCAAGCGGTAAAGTGCCTTGATAATGGTTGATTTCCCTGAGCCATTAGGTCCGATAAGGCCGCTAATGTCACCGCTCTCAGCCTTAAAAGAAACATCTTCCACCACCAGCATCTTATCATAGGCCAGGTGTATATTCTGTACTTCTACAGTCGCCATATGACACCTATAAGATGGCCTTGACATTATGGTGCAGGAGGTAAAGGAAAAATGGAGCACCACATAGGGCCGTAATAACGCCTATAGGAATTTCCCCCGGGCCAACCGTTCTTGCCACCAGGTCAGCCAGAATCAGAAAGATAGCCCCCGACAAAAAGGAAAGTGGGAGCAAGAACCTATAGTCCGGGCCCCAGATAAGCCTGACAGCATGCGGGATGATGATGCCAACAAAACCTATAATGCCGGTAAATGAAACTGAGGCCGCCGTAATCATAGTAGCAATAATAATCAAAAACATCCTCTCTTTCTCAACATTAACCCCCAAAGCCTTGGCCTGTGCCTCGTCAAGCTGCATGATATTGAGGTGGCGTGAAAAAAGGATGAGTAGAATTCCTCCTACGAGAACAACCGGGAGCACAATCTCAAATTCAGACCACTGGCTTAAGGCAAGGCTCCCTGAAAGCCAGAAAAGGATACCTCGCATCGTCTGCCCACTAGTAATGGTCAGGAAGGATACTATAGCACCAAGAAAAGCCCCCAAAGCAACCCCAGCCAGCACCAGAGTAGTAAGTGACATTCCCCTCCCCGCCAGCGCGTAAACTATCGCTACACTTAATAGAGCACCCGCAAAAGCAAAAAGCGGTACCAGATTACCCTGGCCGGGAAACATGAAGCCAATCACCGCCCCCAAGGCAGCTCCCTGGGCTATTCCTAACAAGTAAGGGTCGGCCAGTGGATTATGAAAAAGACCCTGATAGGTAGCACCAGCCATAGAAAGGGCTGCCCCAACAATCCCTGCCAGCATCACCCGTGGTAGGCGGCTCTCCAGGATAATAACTGCCAGTGAATCTTCCCAGGCCGGCGTAATGTTAACGAAGGGCAACCTGGAAAGAAGTATCTTTAAAGTGGTCATAAAAGGAATATCAACACTTCCGATCCAAACCCCAACAATAATAACCAGCACCAGCATGATAAAAAGTGCCAACAATGAGTAGGGCCTTTTGACCCCCCGACCGGGCTTAGCTAATTCAGTCATCTCTAAGTACCAGCAGCAACATAAAGGCTATAGAAATCAGGAAATAGTTGAGGGCTGATGAGCCCGGCCAGCTGCTCAAGACCGGTAACTATCCTCGGCGTCGGCCGGTTGGTAAAGTTGGGGTCTATGCCGTAAACGCGCCCACCGGCAACAGCCCCTATCCCCGAAAGTCTGGGATCAGAGAGTATGTTCTGGAGAGATATACCTCCATCACCGAGGTCGGCAATGATGACATCAGGGTTAGCGTAGATGACATCTTCCAGCCCCAAAGTCGGCCAACCTATCGTGGGGTTACCACTACTGTCATAATGAGAAATGCTCCTGCCACCGGCGAGATAGATAAGTTCATCTATGGGGGTATTGCTGCCGACCGACATAATACCACCCTCACCCCACCAGAGGACGTAGAGGACCTTAGGCCGCTCGTCCCAGCTTAAAAGAGACGTCTTTTCGCTTATAGCATTGATCCTTAGGTGCATCTCCTGGACTATCTCCGAGGCCTGCTCCTGGCTACCAGTAATCTTGCCGATAAACTCCACTGAGGACATGATCTCCTCAAGATTATGAGGCACTATGGCTACTACCGGATAGCCGAGTCTTTCCAGGGCTGGTATAACCTCGGCCTTGTGGATATCCTCGGCTAATATAAGGTCAGGATTAAGAGCAATTACCTTTTCTATGTCTATATCAGAATAGCCCCCGACTTTCTCCTTTCCCTTGGCCTCCTCAGGATAATCACAGTAAACGGTATCGCCAATGACCCTATCACCCAGACCGAGCTCAAAAAGTATCTCGGTGTTGCTCGGTGCCAGCGATATGATCCTCTCGGGGCAGGTGGGGATGGTAACCGATCGGTCAAGGTCATCAATCACCGTAAGAGGAAATTCCTCACCCGAAGATGGCGATGGGGCATCAGGGCTACTCACCAAGCCTCCAGGGCCTGAAGACGGCAGGATGCCCCACACCGCCACTACCCACCAGACGATAAAAACAAGCACCACGTTCAAAAATTTCTTCACCAAAGAACCTCCGTGTAAAAAATTATGGGAAATAACACAAAAATCCCTCGATTGAGGGCAAATCAGAGGCTATTTGACATGACAGACCTCCTTCCCCGCGGAGGGCAGTACCCGCAATGGCTGGCGTCCTGGCTTCTGGTTTATACCAGTTACAGTAGGCGGTACTGCGCCGGATTTACACCGGACTTGCTCTCCAGCCTACCTGACCTCTGGTCAGGCCCGGGCTGCCTAAAGATGTGGCTATCATACCCCGGCCAGGGTAGCCTGTCAAGGCCATAGTTCGACCAATTAGAGAGTGGCAAGATCGTAGAACATTAACAAAGGAAGAAATTGGCACTTGACTTGACCATTTTATTTTGCTATGCTAGCGGCGTTTTTAAGTGCGGCAGTGGCAGATGGCACTGGTGGTGTTGGGAATCGGATGGTATATAGCCATCTGCATTATTATAGGAGTGGTTGCCGGTATCTGGCTTGATGGTAAAGTGAATACCAGGCCTATCTTCAGTGTGGTTGGGCTAGTTGTAGGCTTAGCCACAGGTATTTATGGGGCTTATAGGATGCTATTACCGTTTATTAAGAAAGGGCATAGCTAATGAGTAAAAAAGGCTGTTTTGGTTGCTCATTACCATTAGTTATCGGCCTGAGCGTCTTTCTCCTGGCGCTGTTTGCTCTGGGATTTCTGGCCGGTCCTATAGGCCAGAGCCTTTTCGGCATAGAGATGCCGAGCTGGATGGTGGTAGGCGACCCACACGTCAAACTCTCGGCAGACCCTGTTTTTAACCTCCTGGGATTTCCAGTAACCAACACATTAATTGCAGCCTGGATTACCGTTATAGTTCTAGCTTTAATCTCTTATTTTGCCATCTTCCGAGGCAAACTCGTGCCAGGGCGATTTCAAGCCGCGGTT
>DFYH01000023.1 GCA_002382615.1 Dehalococcoidia bacterium UBA4087 | reverse complement strand
AAGCAGGGACGCTTCCGCCAGAACCTGCTTGGTAAGAGGGTTGACTATAGCGGCCGGTCAGTTATAGCAGTTGGACCAAACTTAAAACTCAACCAGTGTGGTCTGCCGCGCCGCATGGCCCTTGAACTATTCAAACCATTTGTTATCCAGCGCCTAGTGGCTAAGGAAATAGCAACAAACATCAAAAGTGCCCGCCGCCTCATAGATAATGGACGGCCTGAGGTCTTTGATATTCTGGAAGAGGTGGTTAAGGAAAGGCCAGTCTTACTCAACCGGGCACCAACACTCCACAGGCTAAGTATCCAAGCTTTTGAACCCATCCTGATAGATGGTAGTGCCATACAGCTTCATCCACTGGTCTGTACAGCCTATAATGCCGACTTTGATGGCGACCAGATGGCAGTTCATGTACCCTTATCCCATGCAGCCGTAGCTGAGGCCAGACAGGAAATGCTGAGCATGCATAATCTGCTTCTACCCAGTTCTGGAGAGCCAGTGGTGGTGCCAACGCTGGACATGGTCTTTGGCTGCTACTATCTAACAACCAATAAGCCACACAGTAAAGGTGAAGGCTTGTTGTTTGGTAGTCCTGATGAGGCTATAACGGCCTATGAACTGGGCTTCATTGACCTCAGAGCTGAGATTGATGTCCGAATGAATGGCGGCGAACATATTAAGACCACCGCCGGTCGCATCATATTTAATAATGCCCTCCCTCCCGAGATGGATTTTTATAATAAGAACATTGATAAGTCGGGGCTAAAACAACTAATAACCAGCGCTTACCAGCTCTTAAATGACGACTGGAAGGTAAGTGAGCTACTCGATAAAATCAAGGCTCTTGGTTTTAAGTACGCTACACTATCGGGTATTACCATATCTATAAGTGACGTTGAATCCCCGCCTGATAAGGACAAAATACTAAAGAGAGCGGAGGAACAAGCAGCCATCGTCGAAAGTAACTATCAGAATGGGTTAATCACCGAGGACGAAAGATACAACTCCATCATAAAGATTTGGAATGAGGCCACTGACCGCATAACCGAAGCCATCTCTACTTCTATGGACAAACAGGGTAGCCTTTACATGATGGCTACTTCGGGTGCCAAAGGTAACATGACCCAGATCCGGCAGATGGCCGGCATGCGCGGGCTGATGACCAACCCGGCAGGTAAGATTATAGACTTCCCTATCAAATCAAGCCTGCGCGAGGGACTGAGTGCCATGGAGTATTTCATCTCAACACACGGCGCCCGCAAAGGCCTGGCCGATACTGCCCTCAGAACATCGAGCAGTGGCTATCTCACCCGTCGCCTTATCGACGTCACCCAGGATATCATCATCTCCGAAGAGGACTGCGGCACCACTGAAGGTATATGGATCACCGAGCCCAAAGAAAAAGGCGTTGTACCATCACTTCTTGAACGTATGATTGGCAGACTGGCAGCAAGCCCGGTGGCCAATCCTCAGACCGGTGAGATAATCGTCCAGCGAGATGAGATGATAGATAGGCAAAAAGCCAGCGCAATCATCAAGGCTGGTATTAGCAGCGTTTATGTAAGGTCGCCAATGAGATGCCAATCCCATCAGGGTATCTGCCAGAAGTGTTATGGCCAAGATCTGGCCCGCCACCACATAGTCGATTTATATACTGCAGTAGGCATTATCGCCGCCCAAAGTATTGGTGAGCCGGGCACCCAGCTAACCTTAAGAACATTCCACACTGGAGGCGTAGTGGGGCTCGATATTACCAGTGGTCTACCGCGTGTGGAGGAGCTTTTTGAAGCCAGAGTCCCCAAGAGTGTAGGGGTCATGTCAGAAATAGAAGGCCTCGCTGAGATAGAAGAAAGAGAAAATGAAAAGGTAATCCGGGTCACCAGCGCCACCACCTTCTACGATGAATATCCTGTGCCACCTGGATGGCAAATAATGGTGGAAAATGGACAACATATAGAGCCTAAAGAAGTGCTGGCCATCCTGCCGGCCACAGCCGAAAAGGCCATCAAAGAAAACGATATAGCGGCCAGGATCAGTGGGGAGGTGGTCATCGAAGAAGACAAGATCCTGATCAAATACGAGGAAAAAGAGACGCGAGAGTATCCCGTTCCTTCTATGGCACGTATCTACATTCAGAACGGCGACCATGTCGAAATAGGCCAGCAGCTTACTAGCGGTTCACTGAACCCTCATGAGATATTGAGCACCGTCGGCCGCGAAGCAGTCGAGCACTACATTGTTGACGAAGTACAGAAGGTTTACTGTTCACAGGGCGTGAGCATTAATGATAAGCATATCGAGGTAATAGTGCGTCAAATGCTCTCCAAAGTCCGGGTCGAACTATCGGGCGACACCGCACTTGTCCCCCGGAGCCTGATTGACCGGTTCCGCTTCGAAGAAATAAACGCCAAGGTTTTGGCCGAGGGCGGTGAGCCAGCTACCGCTCAACCGGTGCTCCTCGGGATAACCCGTGCCTCACTCAATGCCGAAAGCTGGCTGGCAGCAGCCTCCTTCCAGGAGACAACTAAAGTACTCACCGAGGCTGCTATTCAGGGCAAAGTAGACAGGCTACGTGGCCTTAAGGAAAATGTCATTATAGGCAGGCTTATCCCGGCCCGCTCTAAAGCTACCCAGGAGGCCCTGGAACAAAAGATGCTGGAGGCCGAGACTAAAAAAGAGCTTGAGGCCGCCGAAGAGATAGAGGAGTAAGGTGTCAGGCCCCCAGCGTGTGGTCTCAGGGAAATTGGTCCCTGAAGATATACCGCTCGACAGCGGACTACGCCCCAGAAGCCTCAAGGACTTTATTGGTCAGGAGAAGATCAAAGAAAACCTAGGAATAGCCATCACCGCTGCCAAAGCCCGCGGGGAATCATTGGACCATATATTATTCTATGGACCCGCCGGTCTGGGTAAGACGACACTGGCCAACATAGTAGCCGCTGAGATGGGGGCTGATATCAGGGTTACCTCAGGACCAGCCATAACCAAACCCGGTGACATCGCAGCCATACTTACCAATCTTAAAAATGGCGATGTCCTATTCATTGACGAGATACACCGTATGGGTAAAGTAGCTGAGGAAATACTTTATCCTGCTATGGAAGATGGAGCCATAGACTTAGTTATTGGCAAAGGTGCTGGAGCCAAGACGCTCCGTCTTGGCTTACCCTCCTTTACTCTTGTCGGAGCAACTACCCGCTTTGCCTTACTGAGCCCCCCACTCCGCGACCGCTTTGGCGCAGTATATCGCCTTGACTTCTACGGCATTGAAGAGATGGTCACCATTCTCAGGCGTTCGTCTAATATACTTAATATTGATAGTGACGAAGATGGCCTCAGAGAAATTGCTACCCGCTCTCGGGGTACTCCCAGAGTAGCCAATCGCCTGCTTAAAAGGGTAAGGGATTATGCCGAGGTTAAAGCCAATGGTCCTATCAACCGCCGGATATCCTTAGAGGCACTTAACGGTCTTATGATTGATTCACTGGGTCTGGATGAAGTGGATTATAAAATTATTAAGACAATCGTTGAAAAATTTAACGGCGGTCCGGTTGGTCTGGAGACCATTGCCGCCATGATAAGCGAGGAAACTGAAACCATCGCCGAAGTCTATGAGCCCTATCTCCTCCAGCTCGGGTTTCTTGAGCGTACACCCCGGGGTCGCCATTTAACCCGTCTCGCNNTCGTCCATTGCTGCTGTGCTCATTGTGCTGCCTACACACTTGACTACTGGAGAGGGCAGAGCTTTGAAGTAACTGCACTATGGTACAACCCAAACATACACCCCCTTAGTGAGCATAAATCGCGTCTTGAGGCAATGGATAACTTATGCCGAATCCTGGCTATCCCGCTCATCATCATCTCTGGCTACAACATCAATAACTATTTTCGCCGCGTAGTCGGCCATGAAGAGGAACGATGCCGATACTGCTTTAGCTTGAGGCTGGAGAAAACGGCTGAGGTGGCTAGGACCAAGGGTTTTGGCAGTTTTACTACTACTCTACTCATTAGCCCCCATCAGAAGCATGATCTCCTCAAAGATATAGGAGATGAAGTAGCCCAAAAAACGGGCCCCCAATTTCTCTATGTCGACCTCAGGAAGCGCTACTCGGATAGCCGCCACATCACCAAGCCTATGGGCCTCTATCGCCAGCAATACTGTGGCTGCCTTTACAGTCGAAGGGAGAGATATATCTCTCAAGGGGGATCGCAATAAAGTGAATTACAAAATTAGACCAATGCGGCACGAGGACATTGAAGCAGTAAGTAAACTGGAGAAGGAAGTTTTCCCCGAGCTATCGCCAGCCAATTACTATCGAGAGCTTAACGGCTCGTTGGCTCATTATATCGTTGCCTGTGACAATAGTATAAAGCCACCACCGTTTGCATATAGGAACTTTCACTGGCCATTCATCAGAAGAAAAAAGCAGCCAGCCGACCACATTATCGGATTTGTCGGCATATGGTTCATAGCTGGTGAATCACATCTGGTCAGCATTGCGGTAAGGGAAAACTACCGTCAGCAGGGGTTGGGGGAGCTTCTGCTTATCGCCATCCTTGAATTATCTATTAAGCTCAAGGCAAACATGGTTACTCTTGAGGTGCGTTCCTCTAACACTCCCGCCCAGAACCTCTATATAAAATACAGCTTTACAGTTACAGGGAGGCGCCGCGGTTACTACTCCGATAATAAAGAGGACGCTATTATCATGACTCTAGATAACCCGGCCTCCGAGACCTATCAGCGTCGTCTTCAGGAACTTAAGGAGAGCTATGCCAAAAAGTGGGGTACCGCTGACTACTCTATCGGATAATGCTAGGAGGTTTCCGAGGCAAGCTCGCCGCCGGTGGCCCAATTAGATTTAGGGTTCTCTTTCAAAATGATGTGCACCTGCTCCGGGGGTGTCCCTATCTGGCTAAAGGCTTCGGTTATACCCTTGACCAGTTTCTTCTTCTGTTCAGCAGTCCTCCCCTGCCACATCTCAATAATAACTACTGGCATATTATCCTCTAATAATACCCTGACGGCCTTTTCTTCCTCAGCTCTTCGGTTAACCTGTCAGCCTCCTCACTACTCATCGTCTCACAGGAAGCGACGGCACCATTTGCAAGAGAGATACGAAAGAGGTTATGACACTTCCAGCAGCGGAAAGGTCCCTCGTAGCTTTCCTGGGAAAGTGAGAAAGTAGTCTCACCGCCACAATTCGGACAGGCAATTTTTATAAGCATTATTACTTCCTTTCCCTTCTAATATTAGCAGTATGAGCAAACAAGGACAATCCTTTGGAAGACCTCACCTGTTTCCAAGTAAAAGGCATATATTTCGTGAGCAGGCCTTTGAACTTCCTTTAAATGAAGCCTCTGGCTTCGATTCAAGCACCTCAAATCCGCTCTTCTCAGACAAACTTTCTATCTCTTTATAAGAGAAAAGGTAATAGTAGCGGTAGAGTGTTTTCCCCTTCATTTGCCACGGGACAAATACTTCTTTAGGCTGATGACGAAAGCGTGATTGGCCATGGTTCCAAACCGTGATAAAGGCTTCGCCTCCTTTCTTGAGGACACGCTTAAGCTCTCGAAAGGACAGTTCTCTATCCTCTTCGCCTTCAATATGATGAAGAACAGCCACAGCTATGGCACAGTCAAAAAAACCATCTGGAAAAGGGAGGTTTCTTGCATCAGCCACCTTAAGTTCAGCCTCAAAATTATACTTTGCCATATACTTCCGGGCCATCTTTATCATCTCCGGCGAGACATCAACACCATATAACTTGAAATATTCTTTAAAGGGCAGAAAGTCGGCGCCGTGTCCACAGCCTAAGTTCAGCAACTTTCCTTCTCGCCATCTTAGCGCCATTTGCTCAAGCTCAGGACGAAATATGGAGAAATGCCTCACATTGTACCAACCAGAAGCCATCTGGTCGAAAACTTCAGCCGATGAACCTTTCACAGCAATCTGTTAAACTCTAATTATACTATGAGAAAAATGACCCGGACAATCTCCGGTGTTACCCCAATAACGGTGATGCCCCAGCCAGCAAGCTGCCCCGGTGAATGCGTCTACTGCCCATCGTATGAGCAAACGCCCAAGAGTTATACTCCAGCATCACCAGCAGTAATCAGAGCCAGCGCCTTCGACTACCAAGCCTCCGGACAAGTATCTTCCAGGCTAAGGACCCTGGAAGAAATGGGGCACCCCACAGATAAGGTCGAGCTTATCATTATAGGTGGCACTTTCACTGCACTGCCCTATGAGTATCAGTACAACTTCATCAAAGAGTGCTATGAAGCTCTAAACGGTTTTTCTTCAGAGACTCTGGAGGAATCCCAGCAGGCTAACGAAACTGCCAGGCACCGCTGTGTTGGCCTATGCATCGAAACAAGGCCAGATTTTTGTGCAGAATCGGATATTAAGAGAATGCTCAGTTTCGGTGCCACCCGGGTAGAACTGGGTGTCCAAACGCTGGACAATGAAGTCTTAAAGATAATTAAAAGAGGACACTCTAAGGATGATGCAGCACTTGCTACAGCACGGCTTAAAAGTAGTGGACTCAAAGTCCACTACCACTGGATGCCCGGCTTACCCGGTGCAGAACCGAAGACTGACCTTGAGATATTTTCCCACCTTTTCAGTGACAGCCGCTTTAGGCCTGATGGCCTGAAGATCTATCCCACTCTGGTGATAGCGGGCACTGAGCTAGAGAAGTGGTACCAGCAGGGCAAGTATCAGCCATATGACGATAAGACTATGATAGAGCTTATTGCCGAAATGAAGTCGCTTATTCCACGTTATGTACGCTTAACCAGGATAATGCGCGAGATTCCAGACAAATTCATCATCGCCGGACTCAAGGTCTCACCCCGCGAGGTTATACATAAGAGGCTAAGAGAAATGGGGAGAAGCTGCAGCTGCATTCGCTGTCGGGAGTATGGCCATCGCATTAGAGAGGGATATCCAGCTTCTGAGCCCCGGTTAAGAAGACTGGATTACTACTCATCAGAAGGCCGTGAAATTTTCCTTTCATTTGAAGATGAATATGACACCCTTTTTGGGCTGCTCAGGCTAAGAATTAACGAAAAAATGCCCGATGGTTATAAAAACCAGGCTCTGGTTCGTGAGCTACACGTCTACGGACCCGAGGTCCCTTTGGGTATGGCCCGCCAGGGCACCGCCCAGCATAAGGGGCTGGGACAGCATTTACTATTCGAGGCCGAGAAGATAGCCAAGCAAGAATTTGGCGCCCCCAAGATTGCAGTGCTAAGTGGAGTTGGCGCCCGGGAATACTACCGCTTACGAGGCTACCAGTTATCTGACGGGTATATGGTGAAGAGCATTTAGTCCTCCTTGCCCCAGTTTCGCATCAATTCTTTTATCTCCTGGGCAAGTTTAGGACTTAAGCGCAACCGCTCAATAAAAATAGGGCAACCTTCGAGAATAGAATTCTGGGCGGCGCTGGCCATTGAAGAGACAAGGTTCTGCAAGGTAGTATCAGATAGAGATTCTTGATTTACTTCTGGTGATAGAGCCAGCTGGCGACGTATATCTTCTTCGGAAAAGCGCATGGGTAAAACACAGCTCTTATACCATGGGCACTCAAGACACTGCACCAGACCATAAGCCTCGTTAAGAATATCACCCATAATCTTAATTATACCTTAATCCGAGGCCCCTCTGCCTACTTTCAGCAGTCTAGAAGACAGCTTCCACTCCAACACCCACTTTAATAGGTATAATGCCGCTACCCTGAAGCGAAGAATCCTTATACTGAAAGATATTGACCACAAGCAGACACTAATGATATACTTACTACGTGTAGAGATAAACAGGGTGTATAGGAATGGTTTATAATGCTGGAACGAAGAAAAAATCGAAGGGCGGATTACTAGCCCACAGCAGAGGATTTAAATATGAAGACTTTGAAACTGAACTTTACAGTTCCTGAAGATGTTGCCGAGGCACTTCGGGCTCACGTCAGCAAACGCAAGCGCAGCGCTTTTGTATCTGCAGCTGTTGCCGAAAAACTGAAGGAGCTTGAGAAGGAGCAACTCAAGCAGTCACTGGTAGAGGGTTACCAGGCACGGCGAGCCGAGGATATTGAGATCAACCAGCAATGGGAGGGAGCTACTCTGGAGGAATGGCCTCGATAATGGACATATTAGATGAGTCTACCTCAACGTGAGTCTGAGACTGCCCCTACTAGAGAATTTCCCAGGTATGGTGACATCTACGAGGTAAATCTAGACCCTGTGATCGGTGCTGAAACTAGTAAGCGCCGACCGGCACTGGTTGTTTCCAATGACGTTAACAACGAGTTTGCCCGGACGGTTACCGTCCTTCCTATTACCAGCCAGCCTGTCAAGAAACAGTATCCATTCGAAGTTCTTGTTCCCAAGGGCGTTGCTGGGCTTAGCGCAGACTCCCGAATAAAGGCTAACCAGGTGCGAACAGTAGATAAGCAACGCCTGGTCAATTTCAAAGGTTCGCTACCATCAGAGTATTTTCCACGGGTAGAGAAGGCGTTGAAAATCCACCTGAATATGACTACCACTTAACTCAATTAGTAAATTCGCCTTAAAAGACGCCCACTATCTTTTGGCAATCATAAAGGAGACCATAAGTCATTAACCATACCACAGGCGTCGCCCGCATATTAGCCACTATAGACAGCATAAGTAATAGACATAAAATGTTTCATAGTGAATAACTCGTTTAATAAAAGGCGTTAATTCTACCCGGCCTCTTGAAAAGACAAATGCTTACTAATTATGTATAATAGACTAACAGATAACCACCAAAGGAGAAGAACCCGTGATTAAAATTGTAACCGATACTCTCTCCGACATGCCAGCCGAACTGGCCGGTAAGCTGGGTGTCACCCTAATTCCGATCTATGTTCACCTTGGGGACGAGACCTATCAGGACAGTGTAGACATAACACCTGATGAGTTTTTCCAAAAGATCGAGCATATCTCATCCCCTCCGCAAACGTCGGTCCCGGCGCCCAGTTTCATCGCTTCGGTTTTCAAAAAACTATCTCAGGAAGCAGATGAAATTCTGGCAATACTATCTTCGAGCAAAATAAGCGCAATGTGCCGAAGCGCCTTAAGAGCCAAAGACATGGTCGGTGGAAGCTGCCGCATTGAGGTCTTTGATTCGCTTCTAACACTCGCCGGGGAGATGTTTCTCGTCATATTAGCCCAGGAACAAGTAAACAAGGGCGCCAGCCTTGATGATACGTTAAAAACCTTAAGAGAGACACTTCCCAAAATACACATTCGTGGTGTGCTGGATACACTGGACTACTTAAGCCGTGGCGGCCGCATCGGCCGGGCTCAAACACTTGCTGGAGGTGCGGTTAAGACGATACCTGTCATTGAGCTAAAAGATGGCGAATCTTATCCCAGTACCAGGGTAAGGACCAGAGGACAAGCTATAGACAATCTGGTCAATTTTGTCCATAGTTTCCCACATATAGAGATGCTGGCCATTGAAGAGGCAACCACACCAGAAGATGCCCGTAATATCACTAGGCGTCTGGGTAACATAGTCCCTCCGGAGAAGCTCTATATCAATAAGTTCAGTGCCGCAGTTGGTGCCCACACCGGACCTGGTGCCCTGTCTGTTTCTTTGCTAGAAGCAAGCTAGTTTGACAGACAAGTGCCCTCTTGTTAGACTACCTGCATCCATGGCCCCGTGGTGTAGCGGACTAACATGCCACCCTGTCACGGTGGAGATCAGGGGTTCAAATCCCCTCGGGGTCGCCACTTCACCTAAAGAATCTTAATGCAAAAATCTACTTGCGTAACTCTTCTTCTATAAGAGTTACAATGTCGGGTAGTCTTCTTTCCAGTTCGGGAGAAAGCTCAGTACCAGCGGCAACTATAGCCGGCTCAACGCCTATGATCAGAACGTCAAGAGTTTTGCCCGTAAGGCGCTCAAGCATTTTGAGCGATTCAACAAGCCCTATATCATGGACCGAGGTGTAGGCCGTTCTCTCGCTTACATCATCAAGAGAAAGTCGGTAGACCGTTCCTGGCTCACCGCCGCCGGAGGCAGCATCTACCAGGATGACCTTCTTGGCCCCTTCAACCAGGAAAACAATATCGGGCGATGTCCCACCGTCAATAATATCAACCGACGCCGGCAGCATCTTATGCTGAAGCGCCCATATGGCGTGGACGCCTACGCCATCATCTTTCATCAAGATGTTCCCCAACCCCACCACCACAACCCTTTCGCTACCTTCAGGTGAATTCGGTTTAGGCACGCGCCCGCTCAATCTTTGAGCTAAGCCACAAGACCCATTCTTCAAGCCCCTCACCGGTGTAACAGGAAAGGGGGAAGAATCTCACCCCGGGGTTTATCCCCTTAACTGCCTGCTCAAATCTTTCAAGATCAAATTTAACATAAGGCAGGAGGTCTATCTTATTTATTATCACCGCCTCTGATTCAGTAAACATCAGAGGGTATTTAAAGGGTTTATCTTCCCCCTCGGGGGCACTTAAGATCATAACTCTCAGGTGTTCACCGAGTTTAAACTCAGCCGGGCAGACCAGGTTACCCACGTTCTCCACAAAAAGGACTTCAATATCATCTAGCTCCAGGTTATCCAGGGCAAGGCTCACCATGTTAGCATCAAGATGGCACTCCCCACCGGTGTTTATCTGAACTACCCGGAGCCCCGCCTGGCTCATCTTCTCGGCATCGACCGAGGAAGCGATGTCCCCCTCAATAACCCCGATCTTAAACTTTTCCTTCAGCTTTTCGGCTGTCTTCAAGATCAGGCTGGTCTTGCCAGATCCCGGCGAGGACATAATATTAATAGCAAATACTTTTTTATTATCCAGCAGCCTGCGGTTCTTAAGGGCCAGCTGATCATTGGCCCCCAAGATATCCCGAACAACCTTAATATCCACTACTCCACCTCTATACTATCGATATAAAATTCCTTACCGCTTATAATCTCAACATCCCAGTGGCCGCAGCCAGGACACTGCCACTCTTCTTGCTTGAGACGAAACTCCTTGCCACAATTGCGGCACCGCACTACTGCCGGCTTACGGATAAAATTGATAGTGGCGCCTCGGGCGCCACTATCACGGCTCAGAATATCCCAGTAAAAACTGATACACTCATCCACAAAGCTCGCCAGATCACCAATAACAAGATTAATAACGGTAACCTTTGTAGCCCCGGCCTTTTTAGCCTCCTCCGAGGCTATGGCAAGGATCTGCTGGGTTACGGCAAGCTCATGGATAGGCGCCCCCTTTTATTCCTCCAGCCACCCGGTAATCATTGACTTTACCATCTTCCAGCCATGAATGGCCCCCAGGTAGATGTGGGCCAGCGCCGTAACCACCAGGAGCCAGGCACCAATCCAGTGTATGGACCGGATAACCACCACGCTGGGGAAGAAGTAAAGCAGGATGCCAGTCACGGCCATCAAGACTAAAAGGAAAGGCCAGCCCAACCCGTAGAGCATTCGCTGCCCGGCATTGTACTTGCCCTGCTGCGGTTCGTCTTTTTGCATGAAAAGGTAGTACTTCATCACCGGAATAAGCTGAGGAACATGTTTAGGTTCCATATCGAGCTCTTTAAAGTCACCTATCAAGAAGGAGACAAATATACGGGCGACCGTTATAGCCAGAACAAGAAAGCCTGAGATTATGTGCATCGGCCAGACAAAGGCAAAGTCTGGGAAGATGGGCATCCAGCTGGGCTCATGGATATAGACCCCTGTCAGGATCAAAATGAGCATCAGGATAACCCACGTCCAGTGCATTAGACGAGCGATAAAAGGATGCTTATACTCTTTTTTCATCTTTGCTCCTTCATCAGCTTTTTATGACACCCTGAATTCGCCCAGGTCACGTCCCTTGGGCGTAACCATATGAATAGCACAAGCCAGGCAGGGATCAAACGAGCGGACAATACGGGCCAGCTCAAAGGGATTTCCCTCATCTTCGACCGGGGCTCCCATAAGCGCCTGCTCAATCGGGCCCTTCTGGCCATTGCCATCAGCCGGAGATGCATTCCAAGTTGAGGGCACTACCGCCTGGTAGTTCTTGATCTTCCCACCCTCTATCTTGATAAAATGGCTCAGTGCTCCCCTGGGAGCCTCCCAGAAACCGGCTCCCTGAGCAACATCAGGGACGCTAGACTCAAGAAAGGTCGGCTCACCCGGCTTTAACTGAAGGACCCAGTCCACCATACTATCGGCCACCAGCTTGCACTGAAGAGCCCGGGCGGCATGGCGCCCAAGAGTGCTAAAGAGGGCACTTACCGGAGCATCAAACTCGCTAAGGACGCCGTCTACCATCTCCTTAACCTTGCTATCACCACTAGCATAGGCCACCAGCAGGGTAGATAGTGGCCCCACCTCGTAGGGCTCACCCTCATAGCGGGGCGCCTTGACCCAGCTATAGGCTCCCTCCTTAAAAGGCGCGAGTACCGTCTCCTCGTCGAACGGGTGATGCGTCGTGCCCTCATACCACGAGTGAGTTACATCTTCAGTTATTTTCTGACTATCCACCGGCTGAACAGTAAGATCATCGCGATGGNNCCCGCCCGGAGGGGAGTAGACGCGAGCGCCTGAGCTGGTCTTTCTGGCTGATGTCAAGGTCAAAAACGCCGAAGGAAAGGAAGTTGCCGCAGCCGGCACCTATTTCAAAGTAATCAGGGTAGGCCCTGGCCACCATCAGGACATCCGGTATATAGACATTATCGATAAAATTGCGCAGTTCCTGAAGCTTCCATAAAAACTTGGCTATCCGGTCGGTGGTCACATTCTCGGTACATCCACCGGCCACAATACCCTTCTGCATGGGCATAATACCGCTAAAGATGGCCGACATCTCATGGCCAGTGCGGCGCATGTCAAAGGCCTGCACAAAGTGGGCCACCGCCGCTCGGTTCTGTTCAGGCGTAAGCCGATAGTCGCCCTCGTACCTGGGATAGAAGGGCGCCAGAAGATGAAGGTCTCCAGCCTCGAGAGCTCGCTCAGCAAAGCTCTTGGCCGAAAGAAGAGCGGGGTCGTTACCGCTGTAATCAGCTACCGCCGTAATATCAACAAAATCAATGGCAGCCAGATGATAAAAGTGAAGAATATGAGATTGAATATAGTTAGCACCCTGAACAAGGTTTCGCAGTATGCGGCCGTTTTCGGGTATTTTGGTTGAGATGCCGAAGGCATCTTCAAGACATAAGACTGAAGTACATCCATGAGATGTAGGGCAGACGCCACAAATTCGCTGGGTAAGGTGCTGGGCGTCCCGCGGGTCTCTGCCCTTCAAGATAATCTCAAAGCCTCGAACCAGCATACCGGCACTTCGGGCGTCCTTGACCACACCATTCTCTACCTCCGCCTCAATTTTGAGGTGCCCTTCAATCCTGGTTAAAGGATCAATTACTATATGTCCCATTATTTCTTACCTCCCTTCTTCTCCTCGCCGGAGAACCGGCCAGCGGCCGCCGAACCGGCGGCGTGGAGCAGGATGCCGGCCACCGCCGCACCACCCAGACCCAGACCGACATACGTCACTACATCGTTGGCATTGGAGAACTTCTCATAAATTGGGCTTGTGCCATCGGGATAGCTCGGATCGGTGCAGCCGATGCAGGGGCTGTTACAGCCGATGCACCAGTTAGTGCCGCTGTTCCAGAGCCTTGTGGGGCAGTCGGCGTGGGTCATCGGCCCCTTGCAGCCCAGCGCATAAAGGCAGTAGGGATCGGAGAGCTTGGTGGCAAACTGGCCGACGTCGTAGTACTTGCGGCGGGGACAGTTGTCGTGGATAAGAGTCCCGTAAAAGCGCTTGGGCCGGGCAAACTCGTCGACCTCTATCTTATCAAGCCCTTCTACCAGGGCCATGGCCAGGGTGCCAACCACCCAGTCGGGGTGCACCGGGCATCCCGGAGTGTTGATGACTGGGGTATTAATATCATTCTCCCGTAGTATTTCCCTTACTCCTTTGCATCCGGTGGGGTTAGGCTTAGCCGCTGGAATGCCACCAAAGGTGGCACAGGCACCAATGGCCACTACCGCCATTGCCTTAGAACTTAACCGCAACAGGTGCTCTAAGGCGGTTACCTCCTGGCCATCCTTTTCACCAAGCCGACAATATATGCCGTCATCCTTGGTCGAGAATGACCCCTCGACAACCAGGATAAACTTCCCCTTATAAAGGTCTTCAGCCCGGTACATAGCCTCCATGGCAATATCGCCCTGGCCGGCCATAAGGGTCTGGTGGAACTGGAGGGTAACATGCACTCCGGGCACCAGTTCATCAAGGACGATGTTCTGAACCTTGGGATTAAGGGTGTTGAGAAAAGATACCGAACAACCGCTGCAGGAGCCGGCCTGAATCCAGATGATGGGGACTTCGGCCACCGCTGAACTGGCAGCCAGGGAACGCTTACCGGCCGCCTTAGAGGCTGTCTCTGAAGCAGCCGATACCGAAACAGGAGAGGAAACAACGCTGGCTATCACCAGGGTTAGGGCGGCCCCACCGGCCATTTTTAGAAAGTCACGTCTTGAGGTCTGGTCAAGGAAGGGCAAGTCTGAAGGTGTTTTTCTGTTTGGCACTGTACCTCCTTTTCCCAAAATTTATAAGACAAGTAACCACCCGAGGTGGTTTAATTGAATGGGTGAGATTATATACCCCACCCACAAGCTTGTCAAGCGGCCATCGGTTACCGTGTTGTAACTCTTTTTGTATTGTAACTCTTTTGTAATATCCTCTGGAAAACCCGATAGAAATGCCCTCTTCCCCGGAAAAGTGGTAAAGAAAAAGGCGCCTCCTTATGAGTTGCCTGAATGGAAGGAGGACCACTCGCCATGAACCAGAAAGAGCGCTTGCGCCTGGTGGTGATGTCCAGGGTAAAGGAGAAGCAGATGACTATAAGGGAGGCCTCGGAGATGCGTTGATCATGAGACCTT
>DFYH01000028.1 GCA_002382615.1 Dehalococcoidia bacterium UBA4087 | reverse complement strand
GAACGGCAGGCCAATAGTCCAGGCACACTGCATCCGAAACCAAGAATCATCGGAATAAAGGAGCGCCCATGAAGGCCCAGGCGATGCATCACTTTATCAGTAATAAAGGCTGCCCGCGCCATGTAACCTGAGTCTTCCAAAAAGGAAATGACTATAAATAGAAGAAAAATGGTCGGCACAAAGGTTATAACCGAACCAACACCGGCGATAATCCCGTCTGAAATTAAAGAGCTAAGCCACACCGGAGAAACCCCTCCGGCAAGAACCCCGAGCCAGGTAAAAAGTTCATTCATCCAATCGGTAAAAGGTCGCGAAAGGGCAAAGATGAGCTGAAAGACACCGAACATGATCAGAATAAGCAAGGGAATGCCTAGCCAGCGGTTAAGGAGTACTCGGTCAATTTCTTCAGAGATGGCCCTTCTTTCGGTAAGAGGTTTTTTGACCGCGTCCTTTAGCAGGGCATTGATGAAGCCATATATGGTATCAGCTATTATTACCTCAGCATCCTCATTATATATACGCTTCAGGTGCTCCCGGCTCTCTTCAGCTTGCTTTAAAATTTCAACATCCTTTTCCTGCTGAAATAGCGACTTTACCCAGGAGTCATTGGCCAGAAGTTTGATGGCCAGCCACCTTCCAGGATACTTGTTTGCCAAAGGGTGACCCAAAAGGAGCTTTTCGAGTTTAGTAATCTCACTTTCTATCTCCTCTCCGTAGTAGAGCTTAAAGTCAGAGGCTAGGTTATGAGTCTGACCTACCGTTGTCCTTAAAAGTTCAGACATACCCCGGTTACGAGTGGCCACCATCGGCACTACAGGGACTTTAAGAGCATTTGATAAGGCCAAAACATCTATCTCCAGGCCTCTACTCTCGGCCTCATCCATCATGTTGAGGGCAACTACTAGGGGCGCTGCCATTTCCAAGAGCTGGACGGTGAGGTAAAGATTTCTCTCCAAATTTGTGGCGTTGACGATATTTACAACAACATCGGGTTTATCTTTTAGAATAAATTCCTGGGCTATGAGCTCGTCGGGTGAATAAGATTTAAGGCTATAGATGCCAGGCAGGTCAACAACATTAATATCCTTACCCTCAAATCGGCATAGCCCTTCCTTTTTCTCAACCGTTACCCCCGGCCAATTGCCAACGGACTGGTGAGAACCGGTCAGGTTATTAAAAAGTGTTGTCTTACCGGAATTGGGGTTACCGATGAGGGCAACGGTCAACCGCTCGGTCTTCATGCCTCTTTAACGAGAATTTTCCGTGCCTGGCCGCGGCCTATCTTAAGCTTTAGGCCATCAACCTCTATGATAAGTGGTCCGCTGGCCTTGTTGTTTAAGACATTGATTTGCTTTCCTGGCAAAAGCACCTCACCCATCAGCTTTCCTCTAAAGCCTCTTCCGGCAAAGAGTCCAGTTATAACCACACGCCTATTTTCGGGTACAGCAGACAGAGGAACCTCCACTTCGCCCGTGACCTCTACCTCAATCTGAGAGGCGATCTCCTTGCGGAGCGTCAAGTTTGTGCCTTTGACCTGGACCTCGATTGGATCCCCTAAAGGAGCTTCACGCTGCATTGCGATATCACTGCCAATAGTAAGCCCCATTTCAATCAGGCGTTGTCTTACTTCGCCGTTTGCCTTGATACCAGTTACTATCCCCTTCTCGCCTTCTTTGAGTTCACCTAAGATCTTGACCATTCTATTTCCTTTATAAGATTATCCAGCTTCTCCAAGCTTTCCCGGCTGAGACAATGCTCCACTTTGCAAGCTTCATCATTTGCAATATCGGAGTCTATATTGAGTACATCCCTGAAAAAATGACGAAGTAATTTATGTCTCCAATAGATATCTCTAGCAATCTCTTCCCCTTTCTTCGTCAGTTGCAGCGGACCATATTTCTGGTGTGTTACCAAACCGTCGGTGGCAAGTCTGCTTATAGCCGCGTTAACGCTGGATTTCTTAACCCCCAGAAAACGGCTGAGCCCGGTGACGGTAACCTCACCCGTCTCTTCGAGGATAGCAATCGCCTCAAGATAATCTTCAGCGCTCTTAGTTCTTCGTGCCATACCAGTCCAAAAATGTTAGTTAATACTAACATTTTTGGACCTCTCAAAGCAAACACTCACGGAGCTGGGGTGACGGCGCAGACGTCAACAATTTACCCACAAAATATTTTGCCTTGTTATTACCTTTGTTGGTTGGTATAATCCATCCTTATAGGAATAAGTCACCTCATTTACAAATGTCATCTATAGGCAAAGGAAGCGCCGCCATAACAAATATAAAGCTAGGGTTTATGGAGACAAGGCCCCAGTTTCTTATTCTCTCTTTAGTACTGGGTCTTTTAGGAAGCAGCATAGCCTTTTTCTATGAAGGGTCTATACACATTGGCCACGCCTTCCTCGCCTGTTTGGGGCTCCTGCTGTGCCATGCCAGCGTTAACAGTTTAAATGATTATTTTGACTATCGAAGTGGCCTTGATCTTGAGACACCGAAGACGCCATTTTCCGGCGGCAGCGGATTACTGCCAGCAAAGGCTGTTACTCCACGCCAGGCCCTATACATTGGGCTAGGCTCACTTATTACAGCTGGTGGCATTGGCATCTATTTCACAATAGTTAAAGGTCTTGGGCTCCTACCACTTCTTTTAGTAGGAGCAATGCTTATTCTACTTTACACCTCTTTAATTACCCGACTGGGCTGGACAGAATGGGCTGCCGGGCTTGGCTTAGGCTCTCTCCCCATAATGGGTTTTTACTTTATCCAGACCGGAGAATACATCCTACCAGTAATACTGGCTTCGATACCTTCCGGCATACTGGTCCATAATCTTCTCCTGGCAAATGAATTTTCTGATGCCGAGGCTGATAGAAGATCAGGCCGGCGGACTCTACCTATTGCAATGGGCTACAGAAATGCTAGTATAGTCTACCTAGGCCTTACTGCCTTGGTCTATGTTTTAACCATCGCCTATGTAGCAGCAGGAATAATGCCCCTGTGGTGTCTGGCCGCCTTAGCTACTATCCCCTGGGCCATAAAAGCCTCAAGGGGCCTTATGAACTATAAGAACCTTACCGACTTAATCAAGGTAATGAATAATAATGTGCTCGTCGTTCTGGTTACTCAGGCTCTTTTAGGCCTCGGATATCTTGGCGGTGCTATAATCTAAAGAATGGAAAAGATACTCGAAAGCAAACCTATCAAAAAAATCTTCACCCAGATAAGCCCTCATTATGATCTTATAAACCGCATTATGACATTTGGGCTTGACCAAAAATGGCGCAAAGCCTGTGCTAAGGCATGTCTTGCTAATGGATCTAAGAGAGTCCTGGATCTGGGTTGTGGTACTGGTGACCTGACTTTGCAAATAACCAGCAATGCCCCTGATAACACAATCATTTATGGCCTGGATTTTAATAGTGAAATGCTTGAAAAGGCCAAGGAAAAAGCTACTAGCCTCCCCGAGTCCAAGAGACCAACATTTATTGTTGGTGATGCCGCCTCTCTTCCCTTCCCTAACAACTACTTTGATAGTATTGGCACTGCCTTTACCCTGCGAAATCTAGCTTATCAGGATATGCTGACGGAAAAGTATCTACCAGAATGTCTTAGGGTACTAGCGCCCGGCGGAAGTTTGGTAATACTGGAGACCAGCCAACCAAACTCCAAAGTTATCAGGTGGTTCTACCACCTTTACCTTAATAGCATGGTACGAGGTCTTGGTCTTCTTTGGGGAGAACCCAAAGCCTACGCCCATCTGGCCTCCTCGGCCAGTAAATTCTACTCTCCTCAGGAATTAGTCAGTCTCTTGCAAGAAAGCGGTTTTAAGAATGTCTCTTACCGACAATTTTGTCTTGGCGCAATCGGGCTTCACATAGGAAGGAAACCATGAGCCAGGCAGATCTAATACTCATCCACGCCCCTAATGTCTATGATTTTAGAAAACTTCCATTTCTGTATGGGCCAATAAGCGACCTAGTTCCCTCAACACCTGTCTTTGAGATGTACCCCATCGGGTTAGCCAGCATCGCTGAGTATGTAGAGCGCTTCGGCTACCATGCTCGCATTGTGAACCTGGCAAGCCGTATGTTGAGGGACAATGATTTTGATGTTGATAAGTTTCTTGCACGTCTTGAGGCGCCACTTTTCGGCATTGACCTCCACTGGCTAGTCCATGCGCAGGGGGCTATCGAAATAGCCAAAAGGATTAAAGACTACCACCCTAATTCCAAAGTAGTCCTCGGTGGTATATCTTCTTCCTATTATTATCGAGAAATTTTATCTGAACATGCTGAGATAGATTATGTCATTCGAGGCGACTCCTCCGAGGAACCAATGAAGCAGCTCTTAGAGGCGGTTAAGGGGGGCGCTACTCCAGATGATATTCCCAATCTAGTTTGGAGGGATAGTCAAGGCAATATCAAAGAGAACCCGTTCACCTATGTACCCGACACCATCGATGATTTCATGCACCACCACTATACCAATGTAGTGCGTTCGGTGCTAAGATACCTTGACCTGTCAAGCACTCTCCCAACACGAGAATGGATGAGCTACCCCATTACCGCTGTAATTACCTGCCGAGGATGTAATCATAACTGCCTCACCTGCGGTGGCTCAAGAACGGCCTATGAACAGTTCATGGGCCGGAAAAAGCTGGCTATACGTAGCCCGGAGATGCTTGTTAGCGACATCCACGATATATCAAGTTTCACGCGCGGCCCCATTGTTGTATTGGGCGATGTAAGAGAGCTAGGAGCAGCCAATGCAGAAACTTTTCTTTCCCAGCTTGAAAATTCAAAGGTAAAAAACCAGCTCCTTTTTGAAATCTTTCGCCCGGCGTCCAAGAAATTTTTCCAGGCACTTGACCGTTCTGCTCCAGGGTTTTGCATGGAGATATCACCCGAAACCCATGACGAGGCTATAAGAAAACAGATTGGCCGTAATTACTCCAATAAAGAGCTAGAAAATTCAATTGCAAGTGTCCTCTCAACAAATTGTCGGCGACTGGATATTTATTTCATGATAGGGCTACCTGGACAAGATGCCAGCTCAGTTATGGAAACTATAGACTACTGTGCTTATCTTATAGACAAGTTCCCCGATAAGCGCCTTTCTCTCTTCATAGGACCACTGGCACCTTTCTTAGATCCCGGAAGTATTGCTTTTGAAAACCCTGAAAAATATGGTTACAAGCTACTTGCCCACTCCCTGGAAGAACACCGCCAGGCCCTACTGGGGCCAAGCTGGCAGTTTACCTTAAATTACGAAACAAAGTGGCTGGGCCGTCGTGAGTTGGTAAACGTATCCTACGAGGCTATCCGGCGCTTAACTGAATTAAAAGCTAAGGCCAATTTGGTATCCCCAGAACTGGCCAAGACACAGGAAAAACGAATAGACCAAGCCCTCTTTCTTGAAGAAAAACTGGCCGAAGGTTATAACCCCAATGA
Organism: Dehalococcoidia bacterium UBA4087; assembly: GCA_002382615.1. Classification (GTDB taxonomy): domain Bacteria; phylum Chloroflexota; class Dehalococcoidia; order Dehalococcoidales; family UBA4087; genus UBA4087. The sequence continues at coordinate 16,748 of DFYH01000028.1, read as the reverse complement.
CGGCTACGAATCAATCATGGATCTTAAGGAAGAGATAGACAAGTTTAACCGTTTGGAAGCAAGCGAGCGGCAAGAATTAAAATTCAGGCTACCATTTAACCGCATAAGGTTCTTAAATAGCCTTCGCCAGGCCATGAGAAGTAGCAGAGGGTAACACCGCAATGGTCTACAGTTGTCTTAAAAACTCTGAGTGGATTATCGTTATAGATGATTTATGACGATATTCGAACTTAGTCTCCGGTACTCTATATTAATTTTTTTAGCCGTCACAGGAGTCTTACATGCCATAGCAGCCTATAGAGGGCTAAAGGGCATTTCCTTTTTCACTTATAAGATCTCGGCTTATATTTTCGCAGCCATAACGATAATCCCACCTCTGGCCATCTTTTTTACCTGGAACGAGAGATGGCCAATTGGTCTCATTCAAGGGCCAGAACAATTCTATTGTTTTATTGCAGGTACTATTGTGGCCTTAGTCTTTACGCTAGGACTATCTTCAATCTTAAAAAGAACGTCTATAACAGACGACCCCGGTGAGCTTCATGGTATAAGCGCACTAAAGAATATGACCTACTATCAAGCAATCAAGCAGTTAATACGGAGTAAAGGTAGCAATTGTTCGAAGTAGATAAACAAATTTTTCTCTGGATCAATGGCCTAGCCGGACGCTCTGCAGTTGCCGATTCTATAATTCAGGGCATTGCCAACGACTATTTTGTCATCGTAAGCTTCTGCCTTGGCCTTCTTGCCATCTGGTTTGGAAGCACTTCCAAAGAAATGCAAAAAGCAGTTATCGCCGCTGTAATAAGTATAGGTCTTGCGTCTTTGTTGGTTGTGCTGAGCAACCACTTCTACTTCAGGCCACGGCCTTTTACAGAACTGCCAACCAATCTGCTTTTTTACAAGCCAAGTGACTCATCATTTCCTTCCAATCTGGCAACGATACTCATGGCCATCTCAATCCCTATTTTCTGGACCAATAAAAAAATAGGTAGCCTATTTATTGGTGCGTCGATCATCACCGGTTTGGCCAGGGTATATGTCGGGATCCATTACCCCTTTGACATTCTGGGTGGTTTTATCCTGGCCCTACTAGCCTCGCTTGCAGCCATTTATATTTTAAAAATCATGAAAAAATATTTTGACTTACTCTTAAGAATGCTTGAAAAGGTGTTTTTAGCTTAAAAATTATACCTGAGTACCAGCTAGTATCTCTCATGGACAAATTGATAATTCTTTATTAGACTTAGCAAACGAGATTTAAGCCTAAGGAGGTTATAAAATGAGCCAATTTATTAAAAAACTCAACACCGCAAGTGAGGGCAATCCCCAGCCCGTAGGCTTCAGGACGGCAGCCCCAAGAGAGCTACCCAGAATAATCATTGCGGCTGAGATATCCAAAGAATTCAATAATATAAAAAACTTAGCCGCTGATGGTATTATACTTAACGCCGTTCCGGCTAGGCCGGAAAAGCTTCCATCACCCTGGGGAATCAGGCTTACCGGTGAGGAAACAAATCTAAGGAAAGCTATTGAAAATGGCTGTGATTTCGCTATCTTCACTGATAAAACTTCAGAGTCAATCTTTCAAGAGAACACTTTGGGCAGAATACTTATCCTGGATGCCCTGGCAGAAAGCTCGTACTTACGGGCTACTAGCGAGACTCCAATCAATGCCGTCCTCTTAAACTTTGAAGAGTCGCCTATTAAGAAGCTCACCTGGCGCCACATGATATTATTAAAAAGGGTTACTAGCCTCACAAACAAGCCCTTGATTGTTCCTGTGGACATTAAAATTAGTGCTAAAGATATTGCCGATCTGTGGATGGCTAATGTCTCTGGTATAGTGGTTCAAATTGCCAGCCAAGAAGACATAAGTAAGCTGGCAGATCTGAACAAACTTATCGGTGAAATAAACCTGCCCCCTAGGAGGAAAGAGCTCTCGCCACGAGTCACCCTGCCACAGCAAAACTATCCGGAAGAAGAGGAGCCAGAAGAACACCGTTAACAGTTAATCAAAGCCTGGCTAACTGCCAGTGTTTGCCTTCAGTAGTTATAGAAGGAGCCAGTACCAGTTCGGCCTGCTGCATCTCTCTGATATTAAAGGCGCCACACATGCCCATAGCAACGCGCAGGGCTCCCACAAGATTCTGACTGCCATCAGTCACTGACGATGGGCCAAAAAGTACCTGCTCTAAGGTACCTCTAATACCAACCTTTATGCGGGTACCACGGGGCAGTGCCAGATGGGGTGTTGACATGCCCCAATGATAACCTTTGCCCGGTGCCTCCTTTGTCTGAGCAAAGATGGAACCGATCATTACACCATCAGCACCAGCGGCAATAGCTTTACACAGATCACCTCCACAACGGAAGCCGCCATCGGTGATAATCGGTACATAACGACCTGTCTCAGTTAAATAAGCCTCTCTGGCTGCAGCACAATCCATGGTAGATGTTATCTGAGGGACGCCAATACCCAGCACCTGCCTTGAGGTACAGGCTGCCCCCGGCCCTACACCTACTAAAATACCCGACACGCCAGTCCTCATCAGTTCCAGACAAGTAGAGTAACTAACACAGTTGCCAACAACCACTGGTATATTAACCATCCGACAAAGTTCAGAGAACACCAGACCGTGATAACTCTTAGAAATATGACGAGCAGTGGTTACCGTTGACTGCACCACCAGAATATCGGCCCCAGACTCGGTAATAACGGGAGCCAGTCGCTTGGTATTAGCCGGAGTCACCGAGACAGCACAGATGGCTCCTGATTCCTTTACCTCTTTTATCCGCCGAGCAATAAGCTCATCCTTTATCGGTTCAGAGTAGACCCTTTGCAGTATCCCTGTCATGTCGCTATCCGATGCCTGGGCTATCTCTTCAAGAACTGCCTTGGGGTTTTCATACTTAGTATATACGCCCTCAATGTTTAGAACGGCCAAGCCGCCGGTTTTACTCATAAGGGTAGCAAAATTCACATCTGTAACTGCATCCATAGCTGCAGCAATAATAGGAATGTTAAAAACTATATCACCGATCTTAAGGCTTACATTCGTTTGGTCAGGGTTTATAGTTACGTTGCCCGGCACTATCGATACGTCATCAAAGCCATAAGTCTGACGCAGGACATTAATCTGAGGTTTTTCCATCGTTCCCCCTTTAAAGGGGAAAATATAACAGGCTAGTCAATCAAAGTCAAATGTGCGCATTGACCGGATATACTTAAATAACAGGGAGAAAACTCTACTGCGCAGCAACCGAAATAGACTGATAAGCTGGCCTCAGCTATAATAACTAAATGCCCAACCTATTTATTGTGGCAACGCCTATCGGTAATTTGGAGGACATTACCCTCAGGGCCCTGCGCATACTCAAAGAAGTATGTCTCATTGCCGCTGAGGATACTCGAACTACGAGACATCTCTTAAATTTCTACCAAATAAAGACGCCTCTGGAGAGTTACTATGAGCAAAATAAGCTACTTAAGCTGGATTACCTGATGGGAAAATTAAGGGAGGGCGATATTGCTCTCGTCTCCGAAGCTGGTATGCCCACCATATCTGATCCAGGTTATGAGCTCATTAACCGAGCAATTCAAGAAGGAATCGGCATTGTACCGGTCCCTGGCCCATCAGCAATCACTACCTCTATTGCTGTGTCCGGCATGCCAGCTGATAGATTTCTATACATCGGCTTCTTGCCCCGCAAAAAGGGAGAACGGGAACAAAGAGTACAAGAAATAGCCAACGAAAAGGGGGCCATCGTCGCCCTTGAGGCACCGCACAGGCTCCAACAGTCTTTAGCTTGCATGCTAACAATACTTGGCGACCGAAGAATAGCCATATGCCGGGAGTTAACCAAGATACACGAAGAGACCTTTAGGGGGAGTATAAGTCAGGCACTAGCTTACTTCACCCAGCCTAAGGGTGAATTTACCCTGGTTATTGAAGGCAAAAAAGATGAGAAACCGAGTCTAACACCAGAAGTCAGAAATAGGTTAAGAAAACTAAAAAATTCTGGTATTCATGTCAAGGAAGCAAGTAATAAAATTGCCAAAGAAACTGGAATACCACGCAAAGATATTTACCAGGCATGGCTAGAGGAGGAAAATATATGATAAGAGGTTGCATTGCTGTCGAGGATACCATATGTGACGGTTGTCATCAGACCATACATTACCCCAAGCGTTATCTCATCACCGATGAAGATGATAAGGTTATGCGCTTTTGCGTAGAGTGTGCTAAAGAGAAGGGTTATGCCCACTACCTTGAAGAGAAAGATGGCAAGGCGCTCACTTTTCTGCCTGAAGTAGAGCTAATGTAGATGGCCGAGAAGATCTTTATCGGCGCTGCCTGGCCTTATGCCAATGGCCCGCTACATTTAGGGCATATTGCTGGTGCTTATCTTCCAGCAGACATTTTTGCCCGTTACCATAGAATAAAGGGAGATGAAGTACTCATGGTCTCTGGCTCCGACCAACATGGCACGCCCATAACCATAAGAGCTGAACAAGAGGGCAGAAGTCCGGCTGAGATAAGCGAAAACTATCACCAGGAGTTCGTCAGCACCTGGCAAAAGATGGATATTTCATTTGATATCTTCACCAAAACAGAGACGGAGAATCACAAAAGAATAGCCCAGGAATTCTTCCTGAGGCTATTAGAGAAAGGCCATATTTATAAGGATTATGTCTTGCAACCCTTCTGCCCCCGATGTAGGCGCTCTCTTCCCGATCGCTACGTCGAAGGAACCTGCCCCATATGTGGCTATCAAGAGGCCCGAGGGGACCAGTGTGACCATTGTGGCCAACCTCTAAACCCCGCCGACCTGCTTAACGGGCACTGCAAACTATGTGGTACCGAGCCTCAATATATTCAATCAGAGCATTTTTTCCTCGCGCTATCTAAATTCGAAAATGAACTCCTTGAATGGGTAAGAGGACAAAGACACTGGAGACCAAATGTATATAACTTCACTCTTAAATATCTTGAAGGGGGGCTAAAAGATAGGGCAATTACACGGGATATCAACTGGGGAATACCATTGCCCATCCCTGGGTATGATGAGAAGCGCCTCTACGTATGGTTTGAAGCAGTCGTAGGATATCTATCGGCCAGCATTGAATGGGCTAATTCTACAGGGCAAAAAGATAAGTGGCAGGAATTCTGGAAGGGAAAATGCCGACATTACTATTTTATTGGCAAAGACAATATACCTTTCCACACCATTATCTGGCCAGTTATGTTGATGGGCTATGGAGGTCTAAATCTGCCCTATGATGTTCCCGCCAATGAATACTTAACCCTTGAAGGAAGAAAATTATCCACCAGCCACAACTGGGCAATCTGGTTACCTGATTTTCTTTCTCGTTATGACGCTGAGCCATTGCGATATATGCTATCAGTCAATATGCCTGAAACCGGCGATACAGACTTTTCATGGAGCGAGTTTGTCCGCCGCAACAATGATGAACTGGTAGCTACCTACGGCAATCTTGCCCAAAGAGTGTTAACATTCGCCTGCCGCCAATTTGGCTATCAGGTACCTCATCCATCCGATCTTGACCAGAAAGATAAAGAGATGCTCGCCGAAGCTGAGGATACCCTCCTGGTAAGTGGCCGGCTACTTGACGCCTGTCATTTTAAACAGGCCATAAAAACATCTATGGGCCTAGCCCAAAAGGCCAACCAGTATTTGGAGATAAAATCACCATGGAAGGTGGTGCACGAAGATGGTTCATCAGCCGCAACGACGATTTATGTTGCCATAGCAGTCCTTTCCTGTCTCAGAACAGCTCTGTACCCCTTCTTACCTCGTAGCTCCCAGAGATTAAGCGATCTTTTAGGATTTGATGGTGAGGTAGAAAAAAATGGTTGGCAGCTACATTTACCTCAACCCGGCCAGCAGCTCAAGCCGCCCGAGATACTCTTTACCAAGCTTGATGAACGCATAGTCCATGAAGAACTGGGGCTATTAGAAAAAAATAGGATGTCATAAAAATGGCAACACGCAGCAACGCAGAGGATATTTTTAAATGTGTCAATAATGACCTGGAGAAGGTCAGAGAGAGGATGGCCCAAATTGCCGATAGTGAAAGAGATTTCCCTGAACTCTCCGGCATGCTTTGCTATATCCTATCAGGAGGTAAGTTCATTCGACCGGCTCTGGTCATTATGTCAAGCAAATTCTCCTCCTCTAGCGATGAACCCATCATCTCTATGGCTATAGCAACTGAACTTCTCCATATGGCTACTCTCGTCCATGATGATGCTATAGACAAAGCCGACAAAAGACACGGACACCCGACAGTAAATAGCCAGTGGGGATTGGAGAAGGCCATCCTCCTTGGAGATTATCTCTTCTCGGTGGCTGGCACTTTAACTGCATCTACAGGAAGTCTGAGAGTAGTGAGACTTTTTACCAATACCTTGAAGGCTATTTCCAGAGGTGAGCTCAAGCAGTCCTTTGCCGCCTTCCAATTAGATAAGAGTTATAGTGACTATCTGGAGCGTATCGTCCAGAAAACATCATCCCTATTCGTAATGGCTACCGAGTCTGGCTCGGTCCTTAGCCAGACTCCTGAGGAGATGGTTCAAGCCCTACACGATTATGGCTACAATATGGGAATAGCCTACCAAATTGTTGATGATATTCTAGACTTTACCGGCACCGAAGAAGAGCTGGGTAAACCCACTGGTTCAGATCTATCCCAGGGAACAATCACTCTACCAGCAATGATGCTACTTGAGCGCTATCCAAAAAATAACCCTATAAAACTCGCCTTCCAGGGTTATGAGATAGCTGATAATTTGAGAAAAGCAACTGAGATGATTATTAGTTCAGGGATTATCGATGAATGCTACCACATTGCCGATAGCTATGCTCAAAAGGCTTCCAAGAACCTTGATAAGCTTCCCGATAACATCTACAAGAGTGCTCTTTTAGAGTTAACTCGTTTTGTTGTTCAAAGAAAAGAGTAGGCCTACTCTGGTACAGTAATATTCAAGCCGCCAATATAAGTCTCTTCTTTAGCAGTGGGCATTATCTCTTTAAACTGATCGACAGCATATTGGCAGGCAGCAAAACCCTCACCGCGGTGGGCAGCACCAACAGCTACCACAAGGTTAAAATCTCCCACCTTAAGTTTACCCAAACGGTGGACCATCGCCATATCTTCCAGATGCCATTTAGTCAGCGCTGAACGAACAATCTCTTCAAGCCTCATCCGTGCTGTGCCATTAGGGTCGGAATATTCAACCGAGGCAACTTTTTTACCCTTACTATTATCTCTGATAACACCAACATATGTAGCTACACAACCACAGCCGAGCGTCTTTATCCTAGAGATAATCTCACCAGGGTCTAAAGGTTTATCAGTTAGATATACAAGCATCAGACTGGACTTTCTCCAGGCTGAAGCAAATCAGGAGCTAGAACTGGTCTTGGTTTCTTAACAGGCTTCTCCTTTTCTGGTTCAACCGGTTTAGGTGATTCTGGAGGCACTCTCCCTTCAAAAGCAGCCTCCAACCGCTCTCCTTCCAGCGTCTCTTCAATTATCAAGCGCTCAGCAATAAATTTCAGACGGTCTTTATTAGCTTCCAGGAGCCGGCGAGCTACCTCCTCGCCTTCTCTGATAATTCCGTTGACTTCATCATCAATAAGATTGGCTACCTTATCGCCGTAATCCCTCTGCTCAACAATCTCTCGCCCCAGAAAAACTGGCTCCTGACGATTGCCAAATGTTCTAGGCCCCAGTTTACGGCTCATGCCATACTCGGTGACCATTTTGTTAGCCAGGACAGTGGCCTCCTTAATATCCTGGGCAGCACCAGTCGATATTTCACCAAAGATAAGCTCCTCAGCCACACGCCCACCAAGATAGGTGGCTATCATGTCATGATAATGAGAATAAGTTAAGAGATATCTATCTTCAGAGGGAAGTTGAAGTGTATGTCCCAGGCTCATTCCACGAGCTATGATAGAGATCTTATGCACCGGGTCAGTATTAGGTAATAGCCTGGCAACAAGGGCATGACCTGCCTCATGATAGGCAGTAATCTCTTTCTCTTTAGGACTTATCCGGCGGCTTCGCCTCTCAGGCCCAGCGATAACCCTTTCCATAGCCTCTTCCAGGTCAGCCATTTCGATGGCATTTTGATTACGCCGTGCTGCCAGAATGGCTGCTTCGTTAACCAGGTTTGCCAGGTCTGCCCCACTAAACCCAGCCGTCTCCTTAGCCAGAGACTCAAGATTTACAGAAGGGGCTAATGACTTACCGCGTACATGGATTTTTAGAATCGCTTCCCGACCATTAATATCAGGAAGGTCAATCACTATGCGGCGGTCAAAACGGCCTGGCCGCAACAGTGCCGGATCAAGAATATCCGGACGGTTGGTTGCCGCTATGACGATAACATTTGTATTGGTCTCAAAACCATCCATCTCGACAAGGATCTGATTTAATGTTTGTTCCCTCTCATCATGGCCACCCCCTAACCCAGCACCACGATGCCGCCCAACAGCATCAATTTCATCTATAAAGATGATGCTGGGACTATTCCGCTTGGCATCCTCAAAGAGGCTGCGCACTCTAGAAGCGCCCACACCAACAAACATTTCAACGAACTCACTACCACTGATAGAGAAGAAAGAAACACCGGCCTCGCCAGCAATGGCTTTAGCCAGAAGCGTCTTCCCGGTACCCGGCGGACCAATAAGCAAGATGCCCCTTGGTATTCTGGCACCCAGCTTCTGAAATTTCTCGCGGTGCTTTAAAAACTCGACCACTTCAGCTACATCTTGCTTGGCCTCATCAATACCGGCAACATCATCAAAAGTAACCTTAGGCGTGCCCCCCTTAACCATGCGCGCTGTCGAGCGGCCAAAATTCATTGCCTGATTGTTGACTCCCTTTGCCTGGCTGAACAAAAAGAAAAGGAATATGCCAATAACAACCAGCGGCAAAATATTTGCCAGGAGACCTCCCCAGTTAAAGCCAACCGGCTTAACTTCAACAAGGACTCCCCATTCGGGTTTTATATTGTCAATAATGCTACTGTCCGCTTCTTTATATGAGATGTACTCGGAACCATTGCTTGCCGTAACATGAAGAGTATCACCTTCTATAACTATCTTTTCTAGTTCTCCCCCCTGGGCCATCTCATAAACCTGACTAATAGGTATTTCTTCTGGCCCTTCAGAACGGGGAATAAAGATAATAAGAAGGCCAACAACAACCATAATAACAAGCAAATAAATTCCTAAATTGTATTGCCACCCAGATTTCATAATAACCTCATTTGGACTATCTACCAGAGAATATTATATCAGAAAGGCTGTTCTGATTAAACTTTAGAGGCGCTCAAAGCTATCTTTAAGGATGAGGGCATCTTCTTCGTTCGTAGGGCTCTCCGAAATAACCATTCCTTTAATGTTAAAATCCTTTAAAGCTTTGAGGAGCTCTTTATATTTAAGATCGGACTCATCTAACGCTAAATGGGCGATCTCGCCACCATGCCCGTAGCGTATTCCCGAAACATGAATGTGCATATTATTGAGGACCTCAGGTCCGAGCACGTTTTTAATACTCTCCAATACGCTGACGAACTCATCATAGGAATTAAGGCCTCCGGTTCGGGCATGAAGATGAGCAAAATCAATACATGGTGCAAGGTAAGAGTTCCCCTGACACAGGTAAAGTATCTCTTCAAGAGAACCAAATTGACTTTTTTTACCGCTAACCTCAGGGCGCAACATTACATGTTCCTTAACACTATCTTCCAGACTCGAGACAACATCATTAATATTTTTCTTCATTATACTGCAAGTCTCCTCCATGCCATCACCCAGGTAAAAACCAGGATGGAAGACAACGCTACTGGCCTGGCACAAAAATGCCAGCCGGACACCTTTGCGCAACATGCCCTGGCTTGCCTTCATCTTTCTTATTTCGTGAGCATTAAAATTGAGGTAATAAGGAGCATGCACGGATAGAGATACACCGAGCCCCGAGGCTAAGTAACCTACTTCCCTGGCCTCTTCCTCTTTAAGATAAAAACCCTCGACAAACTCTATCTCCATACAGTCGAGGCCAATATCCTTGACCCTTGCTATGCCCTCAGCAGTCGAGCGGTGAGGAGTAGAAAGTGGAATACCAGCAGTGCCAAAAAGAAGCTTATCCACAATTGGGATTGTAGCATCCTCTGGAAAACATCTCCAAAATTGAATTGAATATCAGTCCGTTATAAAATTAAATTAAATATGGATGCTCTTGAGATAGCCCGCCAGGCTGCTGCCATCGCCAGTAATAAGCAGGCCAGCGATATATTCATCTTGGATATTAGAAAGGTCTCAAGTTTTGCCGAATTTTTTGTTCTCTGCAGTGGCACAAGTGAGCGACAACTTGACACCACCAAAGAAGAAATTACAAAGGGACTCAAGGGCTATGACGTGTTGCCACACCACGAAGAGGGCTCCTCCCAATCCGGTTGGCTGGTGATTGACTATGGCAATGTCATCATCCATATTTTGACTCCCGAAAAGCGGGAGTATTACCAGCTGGAAAAGATATGGCAGAACGCCGGTACTATTCTTACAATCCAGTAGATTGTGCTGGATAGCTAAATATCTCGCTCGGCCCGAAGAACAGGGCCAGTTCTCTGGCTGCCGTTTCTACAGAATCAGAAGCATGAATAGTATTACGCTCGATGTCCACACCAAATTCGCCACGTATAGTATGGGGCAGCGCCACAGCCGGATTGGTGGGTCCTATTGTCTCCCGAATACGTGCCACGGCATCATCACCTTCGAATATAGCTACCACTACCGGTGATGACGTAATATAAGCCACCAAACTATTAAAAAACGGTTTGTCCCGATGGGGGGCATAATGTTCCTCCGCCAGAGCCCGGCTCATATGAATCATCTTAAGCGCTGTTATTCTCAGCCCCAGCCTTTCCAGCCGGCTGAGCAGTACGCCGGTTAGCCCTCTTAAGACACCATCCGGCTTAATTATGACCAATGAACGATCCACCTAAATTAGTCCTCCTTTCTTAATAAATAAGTGTAACGCTTGGGTTTTGTTATGGGCGGCAGGCGGAGATAAATTGGCTCAAGTGTGGCAATATTTTCGACATCTCCACGCTTTAATCTGGGAAGGCAAAGCCCAGCAAGAAAAGCAGCACGCCTTTGGGCCATGTTAGCTAGAGGCATTACTATATTATCTCCCTTTGCCGAATATAAAGCATGAATATCATCAGACTTAAGGACACCACAAATTACCATCTTCTCCGTGATTTTTTCGATGATATCATCTATCCCAAGCAGGGTCTCTTTCATAAGCGGCACCAAAAGGTCCTTCTGTCTTTGGTAAATAGCCCCGGCCATTTCTCCATGGCCAGCATCCATTAGGGAGAAAACAGGAAAACTATAAAAGGAATGGGGATAAGCCAATAGTTCAAGCGTACTTGCACTGACAACAGGCCGCTTAAGGCCCCAGCTAAGACCCTTGGCAACGCTAAGACCTACTCTCAGACCGGTATAACTGCCAGGACCGCGAGCTACGAACACAGCCTCAATTTGTTCAATACTAATACCAATCATGGAAAGCGCATGACAGATAGCTGGCATCAACTCTACTGAATGGTTTTGCCTTGTCTGCCAGTTAAACTCAACCAGAATGTCACCATCATCTGAGATAGCCAGGCTTATGTTATTATCTGATGTATCAAACGCCAGAAATTTAGACATCTTTACTCAACTGATTTTTAAAGGCACGCAGTAACCCCTCATAGCGCTTGCCATGGGGACTAAAGGTAATCTGGCGGCTATTTTCATAGAGGTAGTTAATCTCAATTAAAAGATTTTCCTCAGGCAAACTGCCAAGCACCCTATCAGCCCATTCCACTGCCGAGACACCCTGCCCATAGAAATATTCATCAAGGCCCAGGTTTTCTATTTCAAGAGGATTCTCCAGCCGGTAGAGATCAATATGATAAAGTGGCAGGCGGCCCTTAAGCTCTCTAACCAAAACAAAGGATGGGCTGGGTACATAACCCTCAATACCGAGACCACTAGCTAGTCCCTGTACCAAACATGTCTTGCCGGCACCAAGAGGTCCAACAAGAAGATACACATCCCCGGGGCTGGCCAACAAACCGAGATGACGGCCAAACTCTCTGGTCTCCTCCGGTGATTTACTATTTAGCAGCACTGCTGAAATGCTCCCATCCCACCATTCTAACGTTGATCATCTTTCCTTCACTTCCCAAAAAACTTATTCCCTGACCTGGCAGGATATCACCCACCACTGTAACTTTAAAACTTGCCTCCTTAAGCACTTTAGACATCGTCTCAGGAGGGGCAGTAAAGATGAGTTCGTAGTCTTCACCACCACCTAAAGCCAGATCTAAAGCTTCTTCGCCAAAAATTTCTTTAAGACCAGGGGCCAGCGGAATACTATCAACCGCAACTCTGGCAGCAACACCACTGTCCTTGCATATATGGTTGAGGTCGCTGGCCAGGCCATCACTTATATCTATAGCTGTTTTCACCCCCAGATCAGCGAGGAACTGTCCCTCGGATACTCTGGGTTGAGGATGAAAAAACGCCTCCTTAAAAGCATTAAATTCCGGCAATAAAGTAGCACCTGCTTTAAGTAATCTAAGACAGGTTGCCGCACCACCAAGCGTGCCGGTAACTGCAATCTTATCTCCCGGCCTGGCTGAAGAGCGACACATGATATTCCCTTTAGAGAAACCAAAAATAGAGGTAGTAACAGTGATAATCGGTGCGCTGCTGGTATTACCCCCAACGATAGCCACATGATAAAGACCAGCCAGATCAAGCATTCCTTTATAAAGTGCACCAACGCTATCAACTTCTGCTTCACCGGGAAGCGTAAGCCCAACAAGGCAGTATCGGGGCCAACTTCCCATGGCCGCTATATCACTCAGGCTAATCGCCATAGCCTTCCAGCCTACATCATGCCAGGACCAATTATCCGTGGTGAAATGAACACCCTCGATAAGGCTATCTACGCTGGCAAGTTCTACCGGTCCTTCCCCCCGCCAGCAAGCAGCATCATCGCCTATACCAATAAGCAGGGTATCGTTAGATATATATGACCGCTGTGCCCGATCAGTTATTTCGGAAAGATAATCAATGAGAGCAAATTCTCCAATTTCGCTGACTTTCACCAGGCCAAGATTATAGCATTCACATTTAAGCCCAACAATGCGCCTAACCCCACGACCTTGTGTCTTGAAGAAACCTGGCGCCAAACATAAACGGTTAAAACTTTACGGTTAAAACTTTTTTGACACATCTTTCTTCCCAGCTATATACTTCCCACGTCTTGGATGAATTAAAAGAACTTCAAGCAGTAAATTTTGACCAGGCACTAGTTTCGGATTATATTGAAGCGGTTGAAGGCAAGCTGATAGATAATCTGGTCCCACCAGAAGCCATCATCTGCTTTGCACTTAAGGCGCTCGAGGGCAAGTTAGATATCAAACCGGGTATGATTCACACATCCCAGGGGCTAGAAATTTTTAAGCCAATTGATATCGGGGCCACTATTTATTACAACGGTCAGCTCCTGAAGAAGACAAAAAAACTCGACGTAGAAACAAGCCTATTCAAAGTTGACGCCTTTAACCAGGATGGAGAACTTGTTCTTTCTGCCATATCTACGCTGGTATCGCCAGAATAAAAATGAATCTTGATTGGAAGCCGGGAGATATACTACCGACAATAACAAAGAAGCTCACTCAAGAGAAGATCACTCGCTACGCTCAAGTAAGCGGGGACCATAACCCAATCCATACCAATGAGAAATTTGCCAGACATACACCTTTCAAAGGTACTATTGCTCACGGTATGCTCCTTCTGGCTTATGTTTCACAACTCCTGGCTGAAGCCTTCGGTGCCAGCTGGTACAGCAGGGGAAAACTTTCCCTTAGATTTAAAGCGCCGGCTTATACTAATGATATCATCACCATAAGCGGCCAGATTGAATCGGTAGAAGATGATGGCTATAATTGCAAGCTTGTCTGCCTTCTAAGTTGCTACAACCAGGAAGACAAAATACTTATAAATGGAACAGCTGAAATAACGGAGCCCAAAAATGGATAGGAAAACTACCATCGCCATTGATGCCATGGGAGGTGACTTTGCGCCAGCAGAGGTAGTCAAAGGAACAATACTCGCTTGCCAGCAGGATAAAGAAATTGAGGCCGTTCTCGTCGGCCCCTTACCACTACTAGAAAAAGAGTTAAAAGGCTATAACCCCAACCTTCCTATCAGATGCTTGCACACTGACGAATTTCTAAAAGAGGGAGAGCCGCCGGCACTAACCCTTCGTCAGAAGCGCAAAGCCTCAATAGCGATGGCAACCGGCCTAGTCAAAAATGGCGAGGCTAGTGGTGTTATTAGCGCCGGACCGACCGGTGGCGCCGTGGCAAGTGCTGTAACTTTGCTTGGTACGGCAGCCGGACTTGAAAGGCCAGCNNGGTTTTGCTCCGGAAACGGTTATCATAGATAGCGGTAGCAATATAGACTGCAAACCTTATCACCTGCTTGACTTCGCCCTTATCGGCACCGTCTATGCTGATAAAGTCCTCGGTGTAAATAATCCTACAGTAGCCCTGCTGAGCGTAGGTGCCGAAGAAGGAAAAGGTAATAGCCTAGTAAAAGAGAGCTTCCCTCTCTTTAAAAAAAGCGGCTTAAATTTCATTGGCAATGTCGAAGGGAATGACATCGTAAGCGGCAAAGCTAATGTCATTATCTGCGACGGTTTTGTGGGCAATATTCTCCTCAAATTCTGTGAAGCACTGGGTGTGAGAATTGGTCAATGGCTAGAGGAAAGGCTAACTGATGAAAACAAGGCAAGCAAGATACACGAAGAATTAGTAGCCTTGACTAACATCACCGAAGTCATCGGCGGCGGTCTTCTTCTCGGTGTTAACGGCGTTGTTATGATTATGCACGGCCGAAGCCAGGCCGAGCACTTTGCCAGGGCAATACTCTCAACTAAAAAGGTAATAAATTCTGGTTTTATTTCTGCTCTAAATGCAGAATTAGAAAAAAGACAGGAGGGAAGAAATGACCAAGGAAGAAATAACAACCAAGCTTAGCGACATTGTCGCCCGTATCACTCATGCCCCAAAAGAAAATATTAAACCAGAAACCAAGTGGGAAGAGCTTAAAGCAGATTCCTTAGATATTGTCCAGATGCTGGTTGCCATTGAAGAGGATTTTGGCATTGAGATACCCGATGAAGATGCTAAAAAGCTAACCAGCTTCGGGGAAATGATCAATTACGTCTCAAGCAAGACAGCTAAATGATACTCAATGACAAAATAGCGCTGGTTACCGGAGGTTCCCGAGGTATAGGGCGGGCCATAGCCCTCAAATTAGCCGAAGAAGGTGCCAGCATAATTATCAACTTCCTCCGCCATCAGGAGGCGGCCGAAAAAACCGCTGAAGAGGTCAGGGCTAAGGGTGTAAACTGCCGCATTATAAGAGCCAATGTCGGCGATGAAGAGAAAGTCAACAGTATGTTCGATACCATCGCCAGCGAATTCGGTCATCTGGATATTCTGATCAACAATGCTGCCTCAGGAGTCGCCAGATCTATACTTGAAATAGACAACCGCGCCTGGGACTGGACGATGGATATAAATGCCAAGGCCCTTCTCTTCTGTGCCCACCGGGCAGCCGGGCTTATGGAAGGAAGGGAAGGCAAGATAATAGCCATCTCCAGCCTTGGCTCAAGATTCGTATTACCCAATTACAGCATCGTCGGCATATCCAAAGCCGCCCTGGAATGCCTGGCCAGATATCTTGCCATTGAACTAGCCCCCAAAGGCATTAGCGTCAATATCGTTGCCGCTGGACCGGTGGAAACAGAGGCCCTTAAAGTCTATTCTAAAGAAAGTTTATCAACGACCCCGGCTGGTCGCAGTATTATGCCTGAAGATGTAGCTAACGTGGTAGCTTTCCTTTGCAGTAAGGAAGCTGAAATGATCCGCGGCCAAACTATTATAGTAGATGGGGGATTATCTATAATGGGTTTTAGAGGCAGTAATGAGTGAAAAAGTAGTCGTCACTGGCCTGGGAGTTATCTCGTCACTGGGCTCAAGTGTAGAGGAGTTCTGGGGGAACTTGGCCTCTGGCAAAAGTGGTATCTCCCCAATCATCAGTTTTGATACAACCAATTTCCCGGTTAAAGTCGCCTCTGAAGTAAAGGACTTTAAACCTGAAAACTATCTTCAGGGCAAATCAGCCGATAGGACAAGCCGCTTTACCCAATTTGCCCTGGCGGCCGCCAGTATGGCCATTAAGACGGCTGGCCTTGGCCTGCCCCTGGAAGACCCTCAGCGAGTAGGCGTAGTAATATCAAGTTGTATTGATACCGGTAAGATAGCCAGAGAAGCTGATATCTTAAAAACAAAGGGTTGGCGCAGGATAGACCCTCTACTTATTGCCAAGATTGGCCCCCACATGGCAGCAGCCCATGTGGGCCTTCTCACCGGCGCCAAGGGCCCTAACCTTGGTGTATATACTGCCTGCAGCAGCGGCGCAGAAGCTATAGCCGCTGCTTTTGATAAGATAAGATCAGGCTACGCCGATATGATGATCGCCGGTGGGACTGAAGCTGCTGTGGACGGCTTGCCACTAGCTGACCTTGCCATTGTCGGGGCTCTTAGCCGGGAGGCTGACCCGCAAAAAGCCTGCCGCCC